>JBHJOG010000188.1:0-9876 GCA_050329975.1 Alphaproteobacteria bacterium
CGCAGCAGCCACGCCCGGAGCTCCGGATAGGGGGCAAGCGCGACGCCGCCCTCGGGGGCGTGGGCGGTGTAGCTGTAGAGGGCGATGTCGGCCAGCGTCGGCGCGTCGCCGACCAGGAAACGGCGCCCGGCGAGGTGGCGGTCGAGCAGGTCGAACAGCCGGGCAGCGGTCATACGCGCCGGCGCCACGTCCTTGTCCAGCCCGAACAGGGCGGCGAGCCGGGCGGCGCCTGGACCGGCATTGAGCTCGCCGGCTGCGACCGAGAGCCAGCGCTGCACCGCGGCGGCCGCGACCGGCTCCCGCGGATACCACTGGCCGTCGGTGTCGTAGCGCAGCGCGAGATAGACCAGGATCGCGTTGCTGTCGGCGATCACCACGTCGCCATCCTCGAGCACCGGCACCTGGCCGAACGGGTTCATCGCCAGGAAGGGGGGCGCCTTGTGCGCGCCGCCGGCGAGGTCGACGTCGACTACCTCATGCGGCAGCCGGAGCAGCGACAGGAACAGCCGCACCCGGTGGGCGTGGCCGGAGATCGGGAAGCTGTGGACACGGATCGGACGGGCGGGTGCGGTCATGGCGCTGTCCCTTTGCGAGTTGGGGAACGGCAACGTCGCTATTCCATCAGGAGAAGTGAATACCTAGAATCAGCACCAGTTAATTGCAGACCGTGGAATAGTTATGGATCGGCTCGACATGATGCGGGTGTTCGTCGCGGTGGCCGAGCAGGCGGGATTCTCCGCCGCGGCGCGGACGCTGGGCCTTTCCGCGCCCGCGGTGACCCGGGCGGTCGCCGCGCTGGAGGACCGGCTCGGCGGCCGCCTGATGCAGCGGACCACCCGCCGGGTGCGGCTGACCGAGGCCGGCGCGCGCTACCTGGCCGACTGCAGGCGCATCCTGGCCGCGGTCGACGAGGCCGAGGCGTCGGCGACCGGCGCGCATGGTGCGCCGCGCGGCCTGCTGTCGGTGACGGCGCCGGTGCTGCTCGAGTTCCTCGCGCGCTACCCGGAGGCCAGCGCGCGCTGCCTCTATGTCGACCGGGTGGTCGACCTGCTGGACGAGGGCTTCGACGTCGCTGTCCGCATCGCCCGGCTGCCGGACTCGACGATGACGGCGGTGCGGGTGGGCGCGGTGCGCCGGGTAGTCTGCGCAGCACCCGCACTCCTGGCCAGGCACGGGACACCACAGCGGCCGGCAGACCTGAGGGAACTGCCGTCGATCAACTTCTCCCCCGGACTGACCGAACTGGACTGGAGCTTCGGGCCGGCGCCGGCCGAAAGGGTGCGCCCACCGACACGGCTCACGGTCAACGCCGGGGATGTCGCCATCGCCGCGGCAGTGTCCGGGGAGGGAATCATCCGCGTGCTGTCCTACCAGGTCGCCGGGGAGATCGCCGACGGCCGCCTGGTCGCCGTGCTGGAGGCCCACGAGCCGCCGCCGGTCCCGATCCACCTGGTGCATGCCGACGGCCGGCGCGCCAGCGCCCGCGTCCGGGTGTTCGTCGATCACGCCGCCGCCGCCCTGCGCGCGCGCCTGGCCAACGTCAGTGGCTGAGTCCCCGCCAGATGCGCTCGCGCCGGTCGCCGCCCGGCGGCGCAAGCCTTGACGCCACAGCGGCCTGGGTCCGGTTGCCGAGCGGTGGCTGGCTGCGATAGATTGCCGAAGGTCGGGCGCGGCGCGGCAAGTGGGGTGAGCGATGGCACGGATGAGGATTGCGGTAGCGACTGCGTTGGCGGCGGGGCTGGCTGCGGCCCCGGTTTCGGCGGAACCCAAGGGAAAGCTGTTCGGCGACGTGACCGGCGAGTCGGCCTATTTCATCGGCTATTGGGGTATGGGCGCGCCCGAGGAGTGCATCGACTCCGACACGCTCGCCTTCTATTCCTCCGGCGCCTGGGCGGTGACCAACGGCGGCGGCAACCCGGTCGAGGCGATCGGCACCTGGAGCTATGACGAGGGCGTGCTGACCGTTCGCTTCTCCGACCTGACGGATCCGGCAAACGACGAACAGGCCACCGGCACGGTGACCGCTGCGGATGAGGCCAAGTTCACCCTCAGCTCCGACATGCTGCGCGGAGGGTCGGAGACCCTCTACCGCTGCAGCTGAGACCGCAGCCCCATTTCCGCCCGTCGCCAGGTCGAGTCCCAACCAGCCGCATGACGCAGGCAGCAGGAGGCGTGGGTGCGGCCAAGGGCCAGTTGCTTCCCGATGCGGCGCCGATGGTCGAGCTGCGCGGGGTCAGCAAGCGGTTCGGCGAGGTGGTGGCGGTCGAGACCGCGTCCTTCGCCGTGGGGCAGGGCGACTTCCTGACCATCCTGGGGCCGAGCGGCTCGGGCAAGTCCACGCTGCTGCGCATGATCGCCGGCTTCGACGCGCCGAGTGCGGGCGAGATCTTCATCCACGGGCGCTCGGTCGCCGACCTGCCCCCGCACCGGCGCGCCATCGGCATGGTGTTCCAGCGGCTGGCCCTGTTCCCGCACATGACCGCGGCGCAGAACGTCGCCTATCCGCTGAAGATGCGCCGCTTCGACCCGAAGACGATCCCGGACCGGGTGGCGGAATACCTGAACCTGGTGCGGCTGGAGGGGCTGGGCGGGCGGCGGGTGCAGCAGCTCTCCGGCGGCCAGCAGCAGCGGGTGGCGATCGCGCGTGCGCTGGTGTACCACCCGGACCTGCTGCTGCTCGACGAGCCGCTGGCCTCGCTCGACCGCAAGCTCCGGGAGGACATGCAGCTCGAGTTCCGCCGGATCCAGCAGGAACTCGGCGTCACCACCATCAACGTCACCCATGACCAGCGCGAGGCGCTGGTGATGTCGGACCGGGTGATCGTGATGGACAAGGGCCGCATCCAGCAGGCGGCCGACCCGCTGACGACCTATAATGCGCCCGGTAACGCCTTTGTCGCCGGCTTCCTGGGCATGACCAACCTGCTGCCGGGGGTGGTGGAAGCGGTCGACGGCGCCTATGCCGCGGTCCGGGTCGGCGAGCGCAGCTTCCGCGGGCGCGACCAGGGCGTCGCCGGCACCGGCGCGCCTGTCCTTTGTGCCCTGCGTGCCGAGCGGATCCGGGTGCAGGACCCGGGCTCTCCAGACGCGATCCCGGCGACGGTGCGCGAGGAGATCTTCGAGGGCGACCGGCTGATCTACGTCTGCACGGTGGACGGGATCGCGGAGCCGCTGCGGGTCATCGACCACGCGCCGGGTGCCCACGGTCTGCGCGCGCCGGGCGACCCGATCGACCTGAGCTGGAGCCCCGACGACCTGTTGGTGTTCGCAGCGGAAGCCTGACGCCTCGTCGGGGTCCCTGGCATGGAAAATCACGTCCCGTTGCAATGGCAATATTGGCGGCTTGCGAATCCCTGCATCTCAATGTACTTTGTATTGCAAAGCAAAGGGGCGGCGGGGCGATGACGGAGCTGGAGCGGGCACTGACGGATATCCGGGCGATGCGCAGCCAGTTGGCGCGTGGGCTCGAGTTCCGCGGCTATGGAGCGGCGACCTTCGCGGCGACCGGGGTGCTGGCGATGCTGGCGGCGGTGGCCCAGGCGCTGTGGGTCGCATCGCCGCTGGTCGAGCCGGTCGCCTATCTCGGGCTCTGGGGCGCGACCGCCGTCGCCTCGATCCTGCTGATCGGGGCGGAGGTGGTGACCCGCTCGCGGCGGATCCATGGCGGGCTCGCCGACGAGATGGTGCAGGCGGCGGCCGAGCAGCTGCTGCCGGCGCTAGTGACCGGCGCGCTGGTTACGGTCGTCTTCTTGTTCTACATGCCTGGCAACCTGTGGATGCTGCCGGGGCTGTGGCAGATCGTGATCGCCCTCGGGGCGTTCGCCTCGCGCCGGCTGCTGCCGGCGGCGTTCAACCTGGTCGGGATCTGGTACCTCGGCGCCGGGCTGGCGTGCCTCGCCTTCGCCAAGGGTGGGCTTGCGCTGTCGCCATGGGCGATGGGGGTGCCGTTCGGCGTCGGACAGCTGCTTGCCGCCGGGCTGATCCTGTGGACGCGGTCGCGCCATGACCAAGCCTGAGACTCCGGCGCGGGGCGGGCGGGACGACCTCTCCGGCGAGAAGGGCCGCTTCGCCTATGACGGCCTGGACCGGGTGATCCACGAAAAGGCGCGGCTCGGCGTGCTGACCTCGCTGGTCGCCCACCCGCGCGGGCTGGTGTTCGGCGACCTGAAGCAGCTCTGCGACCTGACCGACGGCAATCTGAGCCGGCACCTGGCGGTGCTGGAGGAGGCCGGTCTGGTCGCGATCGAAAAGAGCTTCGTCGCCAACCGGCCGCAGACTCTGTGCCGGATCACCGGCGAGGGCCGAGACCGCTACCTGCGCTACCTGGGCGTGCTGGAGCAGGTGGTGAAGGATGCCGCCGCGGCGGCGCGGGCCGAGACCAAGCGAGCCCGCCCCGGCAAGCTGGCACCGGCCTGACTTTTTTTGCCCAAATGCTTTGGAATGCAAAGTACACGTGATCGAAAAGCAGCCGGGAGAGCAGCGACCATGACCAGCCTGTCCGAAACCCGGTTCCCGTCCTGGGTCGCCGCCGGTAACCGTTGGCGACGGCCGCTGCTCATGATCGGATTGATCGCCCTCGCCGACTGGCTGTTCTTCGGTCACATGCGCGGGCTCTCGGTCGTGGTGTTTGCGGCGGCGCTTGCTGCAGGGGCACTGATCGCCTGGGGCCGCCCGGTTTCCCCCGGCAGGCTGGCGATGGCCGGAGCCGTGCTGGTTGCGGCGGCAGTTCCGGCCGTGCTTGCACCCGCGCCGCTCGCCGTGGCGATCCTGGCGCTGGCGACGGCGCATTTCGCCCTGGCAGTGACCAGCCAAACGGGCCAGCGCCTGTCGGACAGGATCGGCAACGCTGCACAGCTGCTCGCGGAGGGGAGTTGGCGCTGGGCGGCTGACGCGGCCCGCGGGCTCCACAGTCGGGGCCAGCGGTCCGCCTCCCCCATTGCTTCAGCAGCCGAGGCCGACGGGACGCCGGTCGAGGCGACCGAAGCAGCACCGCGGCGCCATGGCGTCCTGGTTGCCTGGATCGTTCCGCTGGCACTCGGCGCCACGTTCCTGCTGCTGTTCAGGTCGGCCAATCCACTGATCGAGGACTGGCTCGACGGCATCGACCTGGGGGCGGCCTTCGCCAACGTTTCGCCGGTCCGGCTGGTGTTCTGGCTGGCCGTGGTGGCACTGGTCTGGCCGTTCGTATTCCTGAAACGGCGCAGCGGACGGACGGCCGTTGCCTGGGCGGTCGGACGTCTGGGCGCGCTGGTGCCGCCCCTTGCGTTGCCGGCCGCCCCTCCGGCTGGCGGAGACGGCCTGTTCGGCAAGAGGGCGATCCTGCGCTCCCTGATCCTGTTCAACCTCCTGTTCGCCGTCCAGACGTTGATGGACCTCGCCTATCTGTGGGGCGGCCTCGCGCTGCCGGATGGAATGACCTACGCCGCGTATGCCCATCGCGGCGCCTACCCGCTGATCGCGACCGCGCTGCTCGCCGCCGTGTTCGTGCTGGCGGCGATGCGGCCGGGAAGCGAGACGGCACAGTCGCGCTCGATCCGGCTGCTGGTGTTCCTGTGGGTGGGGCAGAACGTACTGCTGGTGGCGTCGTCGATGCTGCGGCTCGACCTCTATGTGGCGGTCTATTCGCTGACCTACCTGCGGATCGCCGCCTTCATCTGGATGCTGCTGGTCGCCCTCGGGCTGGTGCTGATCGTGGCCCGGATTGCTTTCCACCGCTCCAACGGCTGGCTGTTCGGGATGAACCTGATAGCGCTCTCGCTGGCGCTCTACCTGTGCGGCTTCGTCAACTTTCCCCGCGTGATCGCCGACTACAACGTGGCGCACAGCCGGGAAGTCAGCGGCGAGGGGACCTTGCTCGACATCGAATACCTGCGAGCCCTCGGGCCGCAGGCGATTCCGGCCCTCGACCGCTACCGTGCCGCACTTCTTGCGCGCGACCCGTCCGGCAGCGAACTGCCGGCGGACGAACGCGAAGGGCGCATCGACCAAATTCGCGCAGCCCTGGTGGCGGATCATCGGCGCACGCTCGCGGACTGGCGAGCCTGGAACTATCGGAGCTGGCAGCTCGAGCGCGAGCTGGAAAGGGCTGTCGGCTACGACGGCGCTCGCTAGCGGAATCAACGCGCGGACGCACGGATCGACGAGCTGCGAACGCTTCTCGTTCCTATTGATTCTGCAAATCATTATCACTAGGGTCGCCTCGGCCCAGCTCGGGGGCCAGCTCGGGGGCCATCTCGGGGGAGGGGCCGTGTTCGGCCGGATCTGTCATCGCCTGTTGCTCGGTGCCGCGCTGGTGTTCGTGCTGTCGCTGGTCAGCTTCGCGCTGTTCTACGCCATGCCGGGCGATGCGGCGCGCCAGTTGCTCGCCCAGATGATGGACGGGATGCCGGACCAGGCCTCCACCGAGGCACTGCGTACCCGCCATGGCCTCGACCGGCCGCTGCATGAACAATATCTGGCCTGGCTCGGCCGGGCGCTGAGCGGCGAGTTCGGCGCCTCGTTCCAGACCGGCAACGCGGTCGCCGACGAGCTGCCGCGCCGGGCCGGCGCCAGCCTGGCCCTGACGGGCGCCGGAATGCTGGTGATGGCGGCGATCGCCTTCGGGCTCGGCATCGCGGCGGCGATGCGGGCGGGCGGCTGGTTCGACCGCTCGGTGCTGGTCGGCTCGGTGGTGGCGATGGCGATGCCGAACTTCTGGCTCGGCCAGCTGCTGCTGCTGGTATTTGCCCTCTGGCTCGGGCTGCTGCCGGTGACCGGCGGCGGCGCGACGGGGATCGTGCTGCCGGCGGTGGTGGTCGGCGCCTCGCTCGCCGGGCTCAGCACCCGCTACGTCCGCAGCTGGGTGATGGAGACCCTGCGCCTGGACCATGTCCGCACCGCCTACGCCAAGGGTGCGGCGCCGGGACGGGTGATGCTGCGCCACGTGCTGCCGGTGGCGCTGCCGGCGCTGATCACTCTGTTCGGGCTGCAGGCGGTGCGGATCTTCGATTCACTGATCGTGGTCGAGGTGGTGTTCGGCTGGCCCGGAATCGGCAGCTACCTGGCCTCGGCTGTGCTCAGCCGCGACCTGCCGGTGATGCAGGCTACGCTGATGCTGGTCGGCATCGCCTATGTGCTGGTCAACATCCTGGTCGACATCACGATCGCGCTGGTCGATCCGCGCGCGGCGGCGGCGGTGTGATGACGGTGCTGGCCGCAGACCTTCCGTTCGCCGGCCGGGACGCGGGTCCGGGCTGGCTGGTCCGCGGCCGCTGGTGGCTGCTGTTCGCAGCCGTCGTCGTGCTGCTGATGGCCGCAGGGCCGGAGCTGGCACCCAACGACCCGGAACGCGGCAACATGCGGCTGCGGCTGCTGGCGCCGAGCCTGGACTACCCGCTGGGCACCGACGCGGCTGGACGCTGCCTGTTCAGCCGCCTGCTCGCCGCCTTCCAGGTTACGCCGGTGGCGGCCGCGGTCGCGGCGGGCGCCTCGCTGGTCCTGGGCGCGCTGGTCGGTCTCGGCGCCGCGCTCGCCGGCGGCATCGCCGACCGGATCGCGATGCGGGTGGTCGACGGCATCCTGGCGCTGCCGATCGTCGCCGTCGCGCTGGTGCTCAGCGGTATCTTCGGGCTCGGGCTGCGCTCGGTGGTGATCGCCATCGTGGCGCTGCACTGGGCGGACTATGCACGCCTGCTGCGCAACCTGGTGGTGGCCGAGCAGGGCAAGCTGCACGTGCTGGCGGCAACCGCGCTCGGCTGCCGGCCGGCGGCGATCGTCGGCCGCCACATCCTGCCGGCGGCGCTGCCGGCGCTATGCGTGCTGTTCGCCTGGTCGCTGTCCTGGGCGGTGCTGACCTTCGCCGGGCTGAGCTTCATCGGGCTCGGCGCGGCGCCCGGCACGCCCGAGTTCGGCCTGATGCTGGCCGAGGCGCGCGACCACATGCGCACCCATCCGCACCTGATCCTCGTGCCCGGCATTGCGGTCATGGCGCTGGTGATCGGGCTCAACCTGCTCAGCGACCGGGTCCGGGCACGCCTGCCCGGACGGTTGCGCTGAAGTCGTTCAAAGAGGGGAAGCAACAGATGAGACGGCAATATACGGGACCTCGGCGCTGCCTGCTGGCGGCGGGGGCAGTGCTGATGGCGCTGACGGCCGGTGCGGCGCGGGCCGATGTGGCGGTCGAGCAGGAGATCGTGGTCGGCACGATGTGGGAGGTGCTGCCGCTGTCGATGGAGGCACGGCGCAGCCGGTTCTTCAACGAGAGCGAGATCCTCGATACGCTGGTCAAGCTCGACTACGACATGACGCCGGTCCCGGGGCTGGCGCTGTCCTGGACCCGCGAGGACCCTCTGACCTGGCGGTTCGAGCTGCGGCCGGAGGTGACCTTCCACGACGGCACCAGGCTGACCGCGGAGGTAGTGGCCAACTCGCTGCAGCACGTGCTCGAGGCGCTGCCCTATGCGCGCAGCCTGCTGCCGATCGCGGCGATGGAGCCGGAGGGCGAGCTGGTGCTGCGGATCCGCACCGAAACGCCCTATTCGCCGTTGCCCAACCAACTCACCGACGCCTTCACCGGCATCTACGCGCCGGCCTCGTTCGGGCCGGACGGGGCGCTGGTCTCACCGATCGGAACCGGTCCCTATCGCTTCGTCTCCTACCAGAGCCAGGGCGACACCGTGACCGAGCGCTTCGAGGGCTATTGGGGGCCGGAGCCGGAGATCGACCGCGTCACCTACCGCTACATCCCCGACCACAACACCCGCGCGCTGGCGGTGGAGGCCGGCGAGGTCGATTTCGCCGACAACCTGCCGCCGGCGGAATATGCCCGGCTGACTGAGGTCGAGGGGGTGCAGACCTTCGCTGCCCCGACCGCAGGGCTCTACTACATGGTGCTGAACACCCAGGACGGCAGCGTGCTCGCCGATCCGCTGCTGCGGCAGGCGCTGAATGCGGTCATCGACCGCGAGGCGGTGGTGGAATTCGCGCTGGAGGGCGTCGGCATTCCGGCGCCGACCTTCTTCAGCCCGGCGTTCAAGACGTTCCCGCAGGAGACGGCCCATGCCTACGACCTGGAGGGAGCGGGGGCACTGCTGGAGCGGGCCGGCTATGCCAGTGACGACGGGCACTGGACGAAGGACGGCGCGCCCTTGACGCTCCGCCTCCACAGCTACTCGACCCGCACCGAGATGCCGATCATCCTGGAGGCGATGGCGAGCGAGCTGCAGAGCTTCGGCATCGAGGTCGAGCTCGCGCTGCACACCTGGCCGGGCATGGTCGAGGTCGCCGAGGCCGGCGACTACGACGGCTACCTGGTGTTCTGGACGCCGGAGATGATCGGCCACCCGGACCTGCACCTGACCCCGCACCTGCACTCCGCGCACAATCTCGACGCCAACGGCTATGCCAATCCGGAACTGGACGCGTTGCTGGAGCAGGGCCGGGCGCTGGAGCCAGGCGCCGAGCGGGATGCGGTCTACGCGCAGGCGCTGGAAATCGTGCACGCCGACGCGCCGATCATCCCGATGGTGCACAAGGTGTTCGTCGCCGCCGCGAGCGAGCGGCTGCAGGGCTACCGGGTGCATCCGTCGGCGTTCTTCTACGACTTCAAGAGCGTGACGCTGGCGGAGTAGCGAGCGTGCTGCTGTTCCTGGAATGGTACGCCGAGAAGCGGCCGGTGGAGATGCTGGAGCATCCCCGCTACGGCGACCATTTCCGGAGCCTGCCGCAATATGCACTGGGGGAAGCGGATCTCGCGCCCTACCGGGCGATCCTGATCGGCACCCACCACGACCAGCGGCACCTGGCGGCGCAGCGGGCGGTGCTGACCCGCTACCTCGACGGCGGGGGGACCATCGTGTTCTGCGGGCATGTGGTCTATCCGTTCCTCGCCGGGCTCGC
>JBHJOG010000189.1:0-53243 GCA_050329975.1 Alphaproteobacteria bacterium
CAGCAGCGCCCGCGACGGCGTATCGAGCCGATGACCGGCGCGGCCGATCCGCTGGATCATCCGGCTGGCGCCCTTTGGCGCCCCGATCTGGATCACCAGGTCGACGTCTGCCCAGTCGATGCCCAGGTCGAGCGACGCGGTCGCCACCACCGCGCGCAGGACACCGGCGGCCATCGCCGCCTCGACCTTGCGCCGCTGCTCGGCGGCGAGGCTGCCGTGATGCAGCGCGATCGGCAGGTTCTCGTCGTTCACCCGCCACAGCTCCTGGAAAATGATCTCGGCCTGGGCGCGGGTGTTGACGAAGACGATGGTGACGCCGGCGCGCCGGATTTCCTGGTAGATCGCCGGTGCCTCGCGGTAGCCCATATGGCCCGACCACGGCAGCTCGCCGGTGGCCTCGTGGATCCGCACCTCCGCTCGCCTGCCGCCGCCTGCCTGGATCAGCTTGACCGGCGTTCCGCCAGAGCCGAGCCAGGCGCTGAGCGCCTCCGGCCAGGCCACGGTCGCCGACAGTCCGACCCGGCGGCAGTCGGGCGACAGCCAGGCGAGGCGGGCGAGGCAGAGGGCAAGCTGGTCTCCGCGCTTGGTGCCGGCGAGCGCGTGCAGTTCGTCGATCACCACGCAGCGCAGCCGGCCGAACAGGCGCGGCGCATCGGCATAGGTCATCAGCAGCGCCAGCGATTCCGGTGTGGTCAGCAGAATGTTCGGCGGACTGATCCGCTGCCGCTGCCGCTTGTGCGCCGGCGTGTCGCCGGTGCGAGTCTCGGCTGAGATCGGCAGGTTCATCTCGGCGATCGGGGTGAGCAGGTTGCGGTGGATGTCGACCGCCAGCGCCTTCAGGGGCGAGATGTAGAGCGTGTGCAGGCCGCCGGTGTCGGCAGCCTGGCCGGCCAGCTCGACCAGGCTGGGCAGGAATCCGGCCAGCGTCTTGCCGCCGCCGGTCGGCGCGATCAGCAGAGTCGAATGCCCGGCCCGCGCTGCCGCCAGCATCGCCCGTTGGTGCGGATGCAGGGCCCAGCCGCGGCTGGCGAACCAGTCGGCGAAGACCGCCGGAAGGACGGGAGCGGGCAGCGACTCATTGGGCATGCGGCGAGGGTAGCGCATTTTGCCGGTCCGGGCCCGCAGGTGCGGCTGCAATAGTGCTTTCTCTGCCGGGGTCGCGTGCCCCACTCTCGGGCAATTCCATGCCAGAGGAAAGGCGCATACTTCATGACAAGAGACGGTGGCCGGAACAGCCGGTCGATCGCCGACATGGGACCGGCAACCCGTGCCATCCATCTCGGCTATGACCCGGCCGACCATGAGGGTGCGCTGACTCCGCCGGTCTATATGACGTCGACCTATGCGCTGGAATCGGCGGCGGAGGCGGCGGAGATCTTCGCGGGCCGCAGCACGGGCTACGTCTATGGCCGCGCCAAGAACCCGACCCAGCACATCCTCGAGCAGCGGGTCGCCAGCCTGGAAGGGGCCGAGGCAGGCCTCGCGACCGCCTCGGGCATGGGCGCGATCACCACCACGATGTGGTCGCTGCTGGCGGCCAGCGACGCCATTCTCGTCGACCACGCGATCTATGGCTCGGCCTTCGCCTTCTTCATGCAGGGCCTGAGCAAGTTCGGTGTCACGGTGAGGCTGGTCGACATGACCGACCTGGCGGCGGTCGAGGCGGCGGTGGCTGCGGGGCCGAAGCTGCTCTACTTCGAGACACCATCCAATCCGGGGGTGCGGATCATCGACATCGCCGCCGTCGCCGCCATCGCGCGCAGCGCCGGCGCGCTCACCGTCGTCGACAACACCTTTGCCTCGCCGGTGCTGCAGCAGCCGCTGGCCTTCGGAGCCGACCTGGTGATCCATTCGGCAACCAAGTATCTGAGCGGCCATGGCGACCTGCTGGCCGGGATCGTCGTCGGCTCGGCGGAGCGGATCGCCGCCATCCGCGGCATGGGCCTGCGCTGGCTGACCGGCGCCACCATCGCCCCGCATTCCGCCTTCCTGGTGCTTCGTGGCCTCAAGACCCTGGGTCTGCGCATGCAGCAGCATGCGGCTTCGGCACTGGCGGTGGCGCGGCTGCTGGAACGGAGCGGCAAGGTGGCCGACGTCGCCTATCCGCTGCTGGAAGGCTTCCCCGGCCACGCGCTGGCGCAGCGCCAGATGACCGCGGGCGGCGGCATCGTCAGCCTGAATTTCAAGGACGGCAAAGCCGCGGCGCTCCGGTTCATCGACGCGATGCAGCTGATCCGCTGCGCCGTCAGCCTCGGCGACGCCGAGACACTGGTCCAGCATCCGGCCAGCATGACCCATGCCAGCTATTCGCCCGAGCAGCGCGCGCGGGCCGGGATCGGCGACGCGCTGGTCCGCATCAGCGTCGGGTTGGAGGATCGGGAGGACATCCTGGCCGACGTCGAGCAGGCGCTCGACGCCGCCTGAAGCCCGTTCAGCCGGGTTGCTCTGCAGCCCTCGCCTGCCTGGCCATCGCGACCAGCATCGGGCGCAGGTCGGCGGGCGATCCGAGCGGCGCGGCGAAATCCAGCCGGACGAGTTGATCGCCGCAGATCAGATCCAGGCCGTGCGGGTCAAGGGAGGCGATCTGCCAGGCACCGTCGGCGGCGCCGACGAGCACCGTCGCATAGAGCCGGATCGCATCGGCATGGTCGCTGTTCATGTGCTCGACGGCACGGGCCTCGGTGTCGGCAAGCCCGTCGAGGCCGGCGATGAGGTCCTCAGTCACCAGGGCATAGGCCTTGCCGAAGCCGCCGTTCAGGCTGGCGCGCATGACTCCGATCCGAAAGAAGGCGAAGTCGCCGAAATCCACGTAGAGCTGCGCCTTCGGGTGGCGGGCGAGGAAGCGGCGGCGGATGCGCTCGTGCCCGGGCGTGCCGCGCTCGATCCGCTCGGCGCTGCCGACCACGGTGATCCGCGGATGAGCCAGCGGGTCGCCCTTTCCCGGCTCGCCGAACAGCAGGGAGCAGCGAGGGTCGGCGAGCAGCGCCGGTGTGTGGCCGGAGAGCGAGGAAACCAGCAGCGTGGGGCTGCCGTCGATATCGGTGGCCGTCGCCACCCGGCTGGCGAGCGGCTGGCCGGTCTCCGGCTCGAGGGCCGCCAGCGCCGCAAACAGGCTCGACCGCACCAGGCGCCGGGACAGCGCGCGAGCGTCGTCGTCGGTGGGACGCAGGAGGTTCGGGCTGTCGCCGGGTCGAGCGGCTTCGGTCATCATGCTGCCGGATGAGGACGGGCGTGGCACAGATGCGAATAATTCACATTCGCTCAGCGCGATGCAAGCGCCCCGCTGTCCTCGCCGGAGGCAGCGGCGATGGCGTCGAGCACACTCGACTGGGTCAGCAGCTCGGGCAGGGCGATCCCCTGGGGGATTTCCGGGCCGTAGACCGCGTTGAACGGGATGCCGTATCGGCCGAAGCTGGCCAGGTAGTCGGCGATCGCCGGGTCGGGGTTGGTCCAGTCGGCGAGCATGGCGACGACCGCATCACCATCCTCCAGCATTGCACGCACCGCGCCCTGCTCCAGCACCGCTGTTTTATTGTAGATGCAGGTCAGGCACCAGTCGGCGGTGACGTCAACGAAGACGGTCCGCCCTCCTGCGACGAGTCCGGGTATGGCGGCCGGGTCGAACGGCGCCCAGGCGATGCCATCGTCGCTGACGCGCCCCGCGGTCGAGATCTGTGGTGCGACCACCACCGCGGCCACGGCGGCGACGGCAAGCAGCCCGGCGGCGTAGCCGGCATGCCTGGCGATCCGTGCTTCCGGCAGCAGCCTGCGGACCAGAAACACGGCGCCGATCAGGGCGACCAGCGCCGCCACTCCAACTGCGGCGTCCCAGCCGATCTGGCTCGCCAGCACCGTCACCAGCCACACGGCGGTTGCCACCAGCGCCAGACCCATGATCCGCGTCAGCCACAGCATCCAGCGCCCCGGCCGCGGCAGCCGGGTCGCCACCGCCGGGAACAGCGCGATCGCGAGATAGGGCAGGGCAAGGCCGATGCCCATGGCGAGGAAGATCGCCAGGATCTCCATCGATCCGCGCGACAACGCGAAGCCGAGTGCGGTGCCGACGAAGGGGGCGGTGCAGGGCGTCGCCAGCAGGGTGGCGAAGGCGCCGGTCAGGAAATGGCTGCCCAGGCTCTTCGACGGCCCGGGGCCGCCGGCACCTGCCGCGACCTCGGCAACGGCACCCGGCAGCCGGATGTGGAACAGGCCGAACAGGCTGAAGGCGAACAGCGAGACGATCAGCAGCATCGCCGCCAGGAACACCGGCTGCTGGAACTGCATGCCCCATCCGACGGCGACACCGGCCTCGCGCAGTGCGATGGCGGCCAGGGCGAGCACCAGGAAGGACGAGAGGATGCCGGCCGCAGAGGCCAGGAAGCTGCGCCGGACGTCACGCCGGTTGCCGCCACCGTGGCTCACCACCGACAGGACCTTGAGCGAGAGCACCGGCAATACGCAGGGCATCAGGTTCAGGATCAGCCCGCCGAGGACGGCAATGGCGATGAGCCCTACGAGAGCGCCGGCGGCAACCGGCGCCGGACCCGATGCTGCGGGCGGCCCGCTGCTCCCGGGCAAGGTTGCCGGATTGAAGGCGGCGGGCACCAGGCTCTGCTCCATCGCCCGCTCGCCCGCGAGCACCGTCAGCGTCAGCGTCTCGTCGGCCAGGGCCGCGGCCTCGGCGCCCCAGGCCTCGACCGGCGCGGCCATCGTCGCGCTGAGCCGGTCGGCCGCGACCAGGATCTCCGGCTTGCCGAAGACGAAGGCCGTGCCGGCCTCGAGCAGCAGGTCGACCGTGCCGGACAGCGGCGCCGTCGACTCGACCGTCAGCGAGACCGTCCCAGCCTGACCCTCGCCGGCGATCGAGATGTCCGAGACCTGGATCCCGGCCAGTTCCGGTGCGACCGGCACCTGGGCCTGGTAGCGCCCGATGTCGTGGGCGAACTCGGTGGCGCCACCGCCGCCAGCCGGAAGGGTCAGGCTGACGGTCGCCCGATCGGGGATGCAGATCTCGGAACAGATCAGGAAATTGACGTCGGCGACGGCGGTCAGCGGGACATGGGGATCGCTGGCCCGCAGGGTGACCGGGAAGATCACGTGATAGGAATAGGCGATCGTCTGGATGCCGAGCAGTTCGTACCGACTCGGCCGCGGCCAGGCGAGTGCGCTCGCGGCCAGATTCGCAGAGTCGCCCCAGCTGACCTCCGGCGGAAGCCCGGCGTCGCCGGGTGAGCGCCAGTAGATGTGCCAGCCCGGGTCCAGGGTGAACTCCAGCCCGACGACAGCCTCGCCGTTCGCGTCGAGGCCCTGGGATGCCGGCAGCAGACGCAGCTCCGCATGCTGGGTTTGGACCGGGGTTACCGTCTGTGCCCAGGCAACACCAAGGGACGCAGAAGCGATCCCGGCGCTGGCCGCCGCGGCGGCGGCAAGCCGCCGCCAAGGGTGGTTTCCCCGACCCGGCCCGCCCATCAACCCGCCGCCGTCCTGCGATTCATTGTCACAAGTTCGCCTTTTCGCCATCGCCGCTGCCGACAATATAGTGGGCGCGCACCACGATCCCTGTCACAATACTGTGCGGGATCCGTGGACCGTATCATGGGGCGCCATAGATCTCGTGGTGAGGCGGCGAACCGTATGGCGCTGGTGCCATGATGTGAAGCGGCAGCAGCCTGGGCGCGGATTGCGGCCCTTTTTTGGACGGGATCGGACCCTACGAGCCATGCCGCATCGTGGAAGCAGAATCGACTTGTCGGCCGCCGAGAGTATGGCGGGCCAGCTGTTGATCGCCATGCCGCAGATGATCGACGAGCGGTTCGAGCGCAGCGTGATCTACATGTGCGTCCACAACGGCAAGGGCGCCATGGGACTGGTGGTCAACAAGCTGCTGGAGAGCCTGACCTTCGCAGACATGCTCTCCCAGCTCAAGATCGAGGCCGGACCCTGGGCCGACGAGCTGCCGGTCCATTTCGGCGGTCCGGTGGAGTCCGGGCGCGGCTTTGTGCTGCATACCGACGACTACGAGCATGAGGGTACGCTCCAGGTCAACGACGGGCTCGCGCTCACCTCGACGGTGGACGTCCTGAAGGCGATCAGCGAGGGGTCGGGTCCGCGCCTGAGCCTTCTGGCTCTAGGCTATGCCGGATGGGGCCCCGGCCAGCTCGAGAGCGAGATCCAGGCCAATGGGTGGCTGCACGTGCCGGCCGACGAGGCGATCCTGTTCAGCGAGAACTGCGAAGAGAAGTGGGCGTCCGCCATCGCGAAGCTGGGAATCGAGCCCCTGACCTTCTCCGGCGAGGCCGGCCGGGCCTGAGCCGAGAGGGCGCCTACAGCGCCGCGGTTGCCGCCTGGGGCTGCGCGGCCTTGTCGCGCCCATCCGCACGGGCGGCCAAGCGGAGCCGCCAGCTGTCCAGCACCAGACCGAACAACAGGTGATCGTGCCAGACGCCGTTGATCCGCAGGTAGCCGTCGGCGCGGCCCTCCTCGACGAACCCGCATTTCATCAGCAACCGCTGGCTCGGCACGTTGGACGGCAGGCAGGCGGCCTCCAGCCGATGGAGGCGCAGAGTCTGCGCTGCGTATCCGATCAGACAGAGCAGCGCCTCGGTCATATGGCCCTGGCGGGCATATGGCTGGCCGATCCAGTAGCCGAGGGTCCCGGCCTGGGCGACGCCGCGGCGGATGTTGCTGAGGGTGACACCGCCGAGCAGAACCTTGTCGCTGCGCCGGATCAACACCAGGCTGTAGCCCAGATCCTGTCGGATCTCGTAGGTGTTCCGCCGGACCCGGGTCCTGAAGGCGCTGCGCGACAGCGCGTTGCGCGGCCAGGTCGGCTCCCAGGGGGTCAGGAAGTCGCGGCTTTGCCGGCGCAGCTCCGACCAGGCCGTGTAGTCACCCATTCGGAGCGGACGCATGTACAGGCTGCCGGCATCGAGACGGATCTTCGGTGTCCGGTTCAGAGCCAGGTCGATCAGGTCGACGGGTCCCATGCGCTGCCGCAGCCCTGCCGCAACCGGCTATGCCGCGCGCCGCGCGAACCGCGCACCCTGCTCGGGGGCGCCGCGCGGCCCGATCACCGCCACCGTCGGGGCAGCCGCGTTCAGCCGCCCGGCGATCGCAAGCACCGCCGCCCGGTCGACCGCGTCGATCCGAGCCACGACCTCGGCTGCAGGCAGTGGGTGCCCGAACACCAGCATCTGCTGGGCCAGCTGTTCGCAGCGGGACGACGTGCTTTCCAGAGACATCAGGATGCTCGCCTTGAGCTGGGCGCGGGCGCGATCGATCTCGGCATCGTCGAGGGTCCCGGGGAGCTTCGCCAGCTCGTCGCCAATGACCGCGAAGCACTCGTCGGCGTCCTCCGGGCCGGTGCCGGCATAGACGGCGAACAGGCCGCCGTCGGTAAAGGACTGGGTGAATGCGTAGATCGAATAGACCAGCCCGCGCTTCTCGCGCACCTCCTGGAACAGCCGCGACGACATGCCTCCGCCCAGCAGGGTGGCGTAGACCGACATCGCGTAGACGTCCGGGTCGGCGAAGGCGGCGCCCGGATAGCCGATCACCAGGTGGGTCTGCTCGAGCTCCCGCGCCTCGCCGTAGACGCCACCGACATAGGCGGCAGGCTGGAGCGGCGCTGGTGGCACCGCCGGCTGTGCCGGCCGCGCACGGTCGGCCACCCGCCGCCCGACCTCGGCGACGATGTGGTCATGGTCAAGGTTGCCGACGGCAGCGAAGACCATCTGGGACGGCCGGTAGTACCGGTCGCGGAAGGCGACCAGGTCTGTCCGCGGGATGGTGGACACGGTCTCGGGCGTGCCGAGTACCGGCCGTCCGAGGGCCTGGTGCGGGTAGGCCGTGGCCAAAAAATGGTCGAAGATGATGTCGTCGGGCGTATCGTTGGCCTGGCCGATCTCCTGCAGGATGACGGTCCGCTCGCGCTCCAGCTCGGCGCCGTCGAGGGTGGCGGAGAAGACGAGGTCGCTGGTCAGATCGATGGCGAGGGCGACGTCCTCCTTCAGAACCTTGGCGTAGTAGCCGGTCTGCTCGCGCCCGGTATAGGCGTTGAGGTGGCCGCCGACGTCCTCGATCTCGGTGGCGATCGCCTGGGCGGAACGGGTGTCGGTACCCTTGAACACCATGTGCTCGAGCATGTGGGCGATGCCGCCGCTCTGCTCGGTCTCGATCCGCGAGCCCGCGTCGATCCACAGGCCCAGGGAGGCGGTTTCGACTGCCGGGTTGCGCTCGGTGACGATGCGCAACCCGTTGTCCAAGGTGGCCACACGCACGCTCACGCGGCACCCTGCAGGGCGATGGCGGCGCGGATGTGACGCTGGACCGCGGCCAGATCGTTGGCCAGCACGGTCATGTGCTCCGGCCTGTCGTAGAGATCTGCCAGGTGCGGGGGCAACGCCGGTCGGATGCCCGTGGCGCGCTCGACCGCTTCGGGGAACTTGGCTGGATGAGCGGTGCCGGCGACGACGATCGGCCCGTCGGTTCGCGCGCGCCACGACCTGGCCGCGGCGAGGCCGACGGCCGTGTGCGGGTCGATCAGCATGCCGCTCTGGCGATGGACAAGGCCCATGACCGCCAGGGTCTGGTCGTCGTCGAAGCGGGCGCCGACGAACAAGCGGCGGACCTCCTCGAACGCCGCCTCCGGCATGGTGAAGCTGCGGTCGGCTCGAAAGCCATGGATCATCGCGGCGACGCCTGCGCCGTCACGGTCGAGCACCTCGAACATCAGCCGCTCGAAATTGCTGGAGACCTGAATGTCCATGCTCGGCGACAGGGTGGGTGCGACGCCGGCCATCTCCATTCGCCCGCTGTCGAGGAACCGGGTCAGGATGTCGTTGCTGTTGGAGCCGACGATCAGCCGGCCGACCGGCAGCCCCATCCGATTGGCGGCGTAGGCGGCGAGCACGTTGCCGAAATTTCCGGTGGGCACGGCGAACGACACCGGCCGACCCGGCTGTCCGAGGGCGAGCCCGGCGCGGACGTAGTAGACAATCTGGGCGGCGACCCGGGCCCAGTTGATCGAATTGACCGCCGACAGCCGCAGTTCGGCCCGAAAGCCGGCGTCGCCGAACATCGCCTTCACCAGGTCCTGGCAGTCGTCGAAGGTGCCTTCGATGGCGATGTTGTGCACGTTCGGCGCGTCGACGGTGGTCATCTGCCGGCGCTGCACCTCGGAGGTTCGGCCATGGGGGTGGAGGATGAAGATGTCGATCGCCTTCCGGCCGCGGCAAGCCTCGATCGCGGCCGAGCCGGTATCGCCCGATGTGGCGCCGACGATGGTCACGCGCTCGCCACGGGCCGTCAGCACGTGATCGAACAGCTCACCGAGCAGTTGCAGGGCGATGTCCTTGAATGCGAGCGTCGGCCCGTGGAACAGCTCCATCAGCCAGATGCCGTCTTCGATTTCGCGCAGGGGCGCAACCGACGGGTGGTGGAAGCCGTCATAGGCCCGGGCGATCGCCGACGGTAGGGCCGAGGAGGCAAGTCCGGCGCCCACATAAGGGCGCAGCACCGCCTCGGCGAGCGCACGATAAGGCTGGCCGAGTAGCGCGGCGAGATCAACATCCGGCCACCGCTCCGGCATATAGAGGCCGCCGTCGGTCGCCAGGCCGGCAAGCAGCGCCTCGTCGAAACCGAGTGCCGGCGCCGCGCCGCGCGTGCTCACATAGCGCAAGTGGCGGTTCCCCTCCGCTTGATCGATCATCGGGAGTAAATCGTCCGGCAAGCTAAGCGGGCGTCTTATCCCGAGGCAAGGGTTGTCGCACCGAATCGGCGCAATCTCAAGACTGCGTGCCAGCAAAGCTGGCAGTCAGAGTCGGCTGCCGTCGCTGCGCAGCCGCGCGACCCAGCCGGCGCCAATGTCGTTCCCCGCGGGGAAGAAGGTCCCTACGGCGATGATGGAACCGTCGCCTGCTTCGATCATGCCCCAGACGAAGCCGCCCGGCAGGTCGTCCAGCCGGTTCCGCCAGAGCAGGGTTCCGCTCGGGCCGACCCGGGCGACGATCGGGGCCTCGCCCGGGCCGACATGGCCGCCGACGATCACGTCGCCGTTGCCCGCCACCTCCATCGCCAGCAGGTCCACCGGCTGGACCAGCACCAGGGGAACCTGGGTCACGATCCGCCCGACCGGGGTCCGCCGGATCAGCATGTTGGTCACCGGGTCGCCCCATTCGTCATAGCTGGTCTGCAGATAGGTAATGTTGCCATCCGGCAGCAGGTCGACCCAATTGCCGTAGATCTGGCTGGCATCGCCTAGCAGGTCGAGCATGCCGCCGGTGAGCCAATGCCGCCAGAGCGGCCTGCCGTCCGCGTCGAAACGGGCGAGCCAGCCGTAGCCATGGGCGAATGCGGTATCCGTGGCGCTTCCGATGGCGACCACGCTTCCGTCTGGCAGGATGGCAGAGGCATAGCCGGCGAGGGTATGGTCGGCATCCCGCGCCCGATCGGTCGCGATCCATGCCAGGCTCAAGTCGGCACGGAGGCGAGCGGTCATCGCGCCGTTGATCCTCGCTGCCAGGGTGGCGGAGCCGGTGATCGCCAGGTCGCCGTCGGGATAGGTCTCCACGTGCACCACCTCGCCCCCGCCGAGACCGAGTTCCGTGAGCAGGATCTGGTCGACGACGCGACCGTCCGGCGCCACGATCAGCACGGCGCCGTTCTGGGATTCGGTGAACGGGTCGAGGGCCGTCGCTACGGCAACGTTGCCGTCGTCGAGCGGCGCGGGCCACCAGAACTGGGTGACGGCCACGTCCGGAAGCGCGATCTCGTACTCCGACCGGATTGTCCCGTCGTGCCCGATCGAAGCCAGGTAGCCCGCACCTGTGCTCCTGTCGCGGTCCTGGAGGTAGCCGGTGACCCAGATCGACCCGTCCCCGGAGTCCGCGATCCCGGTGATCTCCATGTAGCGGTTTGCGCGCTCGATGGTCAGAGTGAACGGTGAAAGCACCCCGCTCTGCCCGAACAATTCCTTGTCTGACGGGTCGCTGGCAGCAGCGTCGAGCGCCGCAAAAGCGACCGCAGCGGTGAATATCGATCCGAGCCGGGTCGCCAGCTGCAGCCGGGGCATCGCTCGGCTCCGTCTGGCACGCGGTGTCGGGGCCTCAGCCATCAAGGTAGCGCCGGCGCAGATGGGCCATGAACACGGTCGGATCAAGCGGCCGTCCAGTCGACCGGGTCAGGACCTCGTCGGTCGGGTACCGGCTGCCATGGCCGTGCACGTTGGTGCGCAGCCACGCCATCAGCGGGCCGAAGTCGCCACGGGCGATCGCGTCCGGGATCCCGGGTTCGGCCTTGACCGCGGCGTCGAACAGCTGGGCGGCAGCCATCGCGCCCAGGGTGTAGGTCGGGAAATAGCCGAACAAGCCATTGGTCCAGTGGATGTCCTGCATGCAACCACGCCGATCATCCGGTGGTGTGATGCCGAGCAGCGCCTGCAGCCCCTCGTTCCAGGCGCCGGGCAGGTCGGCGAGGGCAAGATCGCCCGCCAGCAGCGCACGTTCCAGGCGGTAGCGGAGGATGACGTGCGCCGGATAGGTGATCTCGTCGGCGTCGACGCGGATGAAGTCCGGACGCACCTGGGTGTAGAGGCGCAGCAGGTTGTCGGCGGTCCAGGCCTCTCCGTCGCCGCCGAAGGCGTCACGCATCTTCGCCGCGGCAAACTCGAGGAACGCGGGCGAGCGACAGGCCTGCATCTCGACCAGCAGCGACTGGCTCTCGTGCAGCGCCATGCTGTGGGCATGGCCGACCGGCTGGCCCCTCCAGGCCGCGGGCAGCCCGCGTTCGTACATCGCATGGCCGGTCTCGTGCAGCATGCCCATCAGGCTGGAGGTGAAGTCCGCCTCGTCATAGCGGGTGGTGATGCGAACGTCGTCGGGAACCCCGCCGCAGAAGGGGTGCAGGCTGACGTCGAGCCGCCCGTGATGGAAATCGAAGCCGACGGCCTGCATCAGCGCCTGGCCGAGCTTGCGCTGCTTCTCGACCGGGAACGGCCCCTGCGGGGCCACGGGCGCGGGACGCCTGGCCTGGTGAACGAGTGCATCGTCGAGCAGATCGGGGAGGGCGGCCGCATAGGCATCGAAGACCGTGTCGACGCGGCTGCTGGTCGCCCCGGGGTCATAGTCGTCGAGCAGGGCATCGTAGAGGCCGCAGCCGAAGCGTTCGGCCCGGGCGGCGGCGATCTGGCGGCTGAGGTCGAGCACGCGCTGCAGCGACGGCAGCAGGCTGGCATAGTCGCTGGCCGGGCGCGCCTTGCGCCACACCATCTCGCAGTCCTTGCACGCCCGGGTGAAGGCCTCGACGAGGTCGGCTGGCGCGGCAGTCTCGCGGGCGTGGATGTGGCGCATGCGGGCAAGATTGGCCAGCTGCCAGTCGTCGAGTCCGCCTTGTTCCTCCTCCGCGGCCGCCAGCAGGTCGGCGAGGGCGGGGTCGGTCAGCATGTCGTGCGCCACCCGCTGCAGGGCCACGAGCTGGCGGCTGCGTGCATCGGCACCGCCGTCCGGCATGATCGCGGCGAAGTCCCACTCCAGCACGGCCGCCGCATCGAGGATCGCCGAGCGGCGGGCGAATCGGCCTTCCAGTGCGCTGTAGGCGGGGGCCGAACGCGCGCGGGCATTGCTGGCGGGATGCTCGGTCATGGCGCTCCTTGTTCGCGGCGATGGCGACGGACGAACAGTAGATAGACCACTGCCATGCCTGCAGCCAATGCGAACCATGTGA
This sequence comes from Alphaproteobacteria bacterium, assembly GCA_050329975.1. GTDB lineage: Bacteria > Pseudomonadota > Alphaproteobacteria > CALKHQ01 > CALKHQ01 > CALKHQ01. Next base: position 12,718 of record JBHJOG010000189.1, read on the forward strand.
CCGCATATTGCAGATGCTCGTTGCGCAGTGCCCCGGTGATCGGCCCGCGTTCCAGGGAAGCCAGCGCGGGCGCTGCGTCGGCAGTCTCGATTCGCTCTGCGCGCAGCACCACCGGTTCGAGCGCCGGCGAGCCGAGGGCTGCGGCCATTGCCGGCAGGTCGAGCCATTTCCAGACATTGGCGGCGGGGTCGTTGCCGGGTGTCAGCCACCCCGGCGGCTCCGGCGCCCGCAAGACGCCTTCGAGGCGGATCTCCACCGAAGGCAGGTCGAACGGCGCGTCCTTGCGGTCGAGCGGCAGCCAGCCCAGGTCGACCAGCAGGGGGAGCTCCCGGTCGGCGAGCTGCAGCGGCGCCAGGGCCCGCAGGCCCGCCCGTCCGGTCGGCGAGCCGGCCGTGTAGTAGAGGACGCGGTCGCCCACCAGCCGCCCAATGGCGGTTACCCGCCGAAAGTCGAGGCCGTCGGGGTCCGCCAGGTCGGTGGGCAGCGGGACCGGGGGCTGGCCGATCTGACGCTCGGTGGCCTGGATCAGATCGGTCTTCCAGGCCAGGCGCTCGAGCTGCCAGATCCCGAGTCCCAGTGGGACCGCCATCAGCAGGCCGGCGATCAGGCTCGGCCAGAACAGGGAGTGCCTGGGTTGCGGCTTGGACGCGGGACTACTCCTGCTCAAAATCACTGCGCCGGTGGCGGTATTGCAGCGCGACGACGTACGCCTTCAGCGGCCGCATCGAGGCCAGGGTCAGCACGATGGTGAGCGCCGGCCATATCGCCAGGTGCAGCCAATAGGGCGGAGAAAAGGTCGCCTCGGTCCACAGCGCGAGGCCGACAATCAGCGCGCCGAGGACGAAGATCAGGAACACCGCCGGTCCGTCCCCGCTGTCGTTCCGGGCCAGCGCCAGCCCGCAGGCGTCGCAGCGGTCGCGGACCCTCAGGTAGCCGACAAACAGCCTGCCGCTGCCGCAGCGCGGGCAGGCGCAGCGGAGCGCGGCCGTGAGCGGGGAGATCACGGCGTCGTCAGCCGCCCCACCAGTAGACCGCGGCGAACAGGAACAGCCAGACCACGTCGACGAAATGCCAGTACCAGGCGGCGGACTCGAAACCGACGTGCTGGTTGGCCTTGAAATGACCGGCGGTGGCCCTGAAGAAACAGACCAGGATCAGCAGCGTGCCGACGATCACGTGGAAGCCATGGAAGCCGGTGGCCATGAAGAAGGTCGACGGATAGATGCCGTCGCTGAAGCCGAACGGCGCGTGGCTGTACTCGACCACCTGCAGCGCGGTGAACAGCAGGCCAAGCAGCACCGTGATCCCGAGCCCGTAGATCACTTCCGGGCGCTTGCCTTCCAGCAAGGCCTCATGCGCCCAGGTGATCGTCGTACCGGAGGTGAGCAGGATCAACGTATTGAGGAAGGGCAGGTCGAAGGCGTCGAACACTTCTACGCCCGCCGGCGGCCACACCCCGCCGGTGTGCAGCACACGCATGTACTGCTCCGCCTCGTCGGGGAACAGGCTGGCGTCGAAGAAGGCCCAGAAGAAGGCGGCGAAGAACATCACCTCGGAGGCGATGAACAACGCCATGCCGTACCGATGGCCCAGCGCGACCACCGGCGTGTGATGCCCCTGATACTCAGCCTCCTTCACCACGTCCCGCCACCACAGGAACATGGTCAGCAACACCATCAGGAAGCCGAGGATGAGCATCCAGAGAACCTCGCCGTGCATGAACAGCAGGGCGCCCATCGCCAGCACACCGGCGGAAAGGGCGCCGAACAGGGGCCAGGGGCTCGGGTCGACCAGATGATAGGGGTGGTTCGGTTTCGCGTGTTCAGCCATCGATCGGACCCTGTTGGAGCAATGCCGGCTGATGGCCGGCGGCATCCGGCCAGTTGTACCGGGTGTCGCCGGGCGAGGCGAGCGCGCTGCTCTGCGTCAAACCGTCCCCGGCAACGGGGAAGAAGGTATAGGACAAGGTGATGGTGGTGACGTCGTCGAGGTTGGGATCGTCGGAGATCTTCGGGTCGACATAGAAGGAGACCGGCATGTCGGCCGACTCGCCGGCGCCCAGCCTCTGCTCGACGAAGCAGAAGCAGTCCATCTTGACGAAGTACTGGCCGGCCTTGGCCGGTGTGACGTTGAAGGTCGCGGTTCCTGTCGTCGATGCCGGGGCCAGGTTCTCTGCTCGGTAGAAGGCCAGGGCGTCGGCTCCGACCCGAAGGTCGATGGTGCGTACCTCAGGTTCGAACGACCAGGGGAGATCGCCAGAGACGTTGGCGCTGAAGCGGATCGTCACCCGGCGCTCGAGCAGGGCGCGTGGTCCGCCTTCGCGATCGATCTGTGTCGTGCCGCCATAGCCGGTCACCCGGCAGAACAGGTCGTAAAGCGGGACGGCTGCAAAGGAGAGCCCGGCCATGCCGATCGCCACCGCGCCGAGGATGAGCGCCGTTCCGGCCCGCGACCTGTCGGATCCCGCCATCTCAGCCGACCCCGGGCGTGCTGTCGAGTTTCACCAGGGTCACGACGTAGATCAGGATGACGAAGGCCACGAGCGCGATCATTACCGCGACGTTGCGCTGGCGCCGGCGCCGTTCGAACGCGCGGCGCTGGGCTTCCCTGTCCTCGGTTTCGGCCATGGCGTTCATCCGGCGAGCCATGACGACAGGTCGGCGAGCGGTGGCGTCAGCCGCAGGCCGCCGTCGATCATGATCAGGGTGAACAGCCCGAACAGGTAGAGGATGGAGAAGCCGAACATGCGCTTGGCCGGCCGCTCCATCGCCGGGTCGCCGATCTCGGCGTCGGGCGTGCGCAGCACGGTCCAGCCGTGGCGCAGGAAGTTCAGGCTCAACGCCATCGCGCCCGCGAGGTAGAGCCAGCCGGCGATGCCAAGCAAGGCCGGCGCTGCGGACAGCGGCAGCAACAGCAGGGTGTAGGCGAACATCTGCCGCTTGGTTTCGCGCACGCCGGCTACCACCGGCAGCATCGGCACGCCGGCCTTCTCATAGTCGACCTTGCGAAACAGGGCCAGGGCCCAGAAATGCGGCGGGGTCCAGAAGAAGATCAGCGCGAACAGCGCGATCGACGCGGGCGCCACGTCGCCGGCGACCGCGGCCCAGCCGATCATCGGCGGAAACGCCCCGGCGGCTCCACCGATGACGATGTTCTGCGGCGTCCGCCGCTTCAGCCAGATCGTGTAGACGAAGATGTAGAAGCCGATGGTCAGCGCCAGCAGACCGGCAGCCAGCCAGTTCACCGCCAGCGCCATCGTCATCACGGCGAATCCGGCGAGGATCACCCCAAAGGCAAGCGCCTCGTCGGGCGCCACCCGGCCGCTCGGGATCGGCCGACCGCAGGTGCGTCGCATCACGGCATCGATGTCGCGATCGTACCACATGTTGATCGCGCCCGCGGCGCCGGCGCCGACCGCGATGCAGAGCACGGCAACCACGCCAAGAGCTGGATGCAGCGTGCCCGGTGCTACCGCCATCCCAGCCACCGCGGTCAGCAGCACCAGCGACATTACCCGCGGCTTGAGCAGGGCGACAAAGTCGGCGACCGTCGCGTCGCTGAAGGCGACGCCGGTTCCCCCCGATTCTCGCTGGTTGGCGGTTGCGCTCACAGGTCCTGTCCGTCCTCGCGTGGTTCGGCGCTCAATGATGGCCGCCGGTGATCTTCGGCAGTTCGTTGAAGGTATGGAACGGCGGCGGCGAACTGATCGTCCATTCCAGCGAGGTCGCTCCGACGCCCCAATAGTTGTCGCCGACGCGGCGTCCGGCGCGCAGGGTCCAGATCGCCACAACGACGAAGAAGACCGTCGAGGCGAAGGAGATGTAGGCGCCGACCGACGAGATCATGTTCCAGCCCGCGAACTCCGGCGTGTAGTCGATGATCCGTCGCGGCATGCCCTCGATCCCGAGGAAGTGCTGCGGGAAGAAGGCCATGTTGACGCCGATGAAGGTCGTCCAGAAGTGCAGCTTGCCGGCCCATTCGGGATACTGGCGTCCACTCATCTTGCCGATCCAGTAGTAGTAGCCGGCGAAGATGGCGAACACTGCGCCGAGGCTCAGCACGTAATGGAAGTGGGCAACCACGTAGTAGGTGTCGTGCAGCGCCACGTCCATCCCGGCATTGGCCAGCACGACGCCGGTGACGCCGCCGATGGTGAACAGGAAGATGAAGCCGATCGCCCATAGCATCGGCGTGTTCAGCTCGATCGATCCGCCCCACATGGTGGCGATCCAGGAGAAGATCTTGATGCCGGTCGGGACGGCGATGACCATGGTCGCGGCGGTGAAATAGGCGCGCGTGTCGACGTCGAGCCCGACCGTATACATGTGGTGCGCCCAGACGATGAAACCGACGAAGCCGATCGCGACCATCGCATAGGCCATGCCCAGATAGCCGAACACCGGCTTCTTCGACATGGTGGCGATGACGTGGCTGATGATGCCGAAGCCCGGCAGGATCATGATGTAGACCTCGGGGTGGCCGAAGAACCAGAACAGGTGCTGGAACAGGATCGGATCGCCGCCCAGGTCGGGCTTGAAGAAGCCGGTGCCGAAGTTGCGGTCGGTCAGCAGCATGGTGATCGCGCCGCCGAGGACGGGGAGCGCCAGCAGCAGCAGGAAGGCGGTGACCAGCACCGACCAGGCGAACAGCGGCATCCGGTGCAGCGTCATTCCCGGCGCGCGCATGTTCAGGATCGTCGTGATGAAGTTGATCGCGCCCAGGATCGACGAGGCGCCGGCGAGGTGCAGTGCGAAGATCGCCATGTCGACCGCCATGCCGGTTTGCCCGATGCTCGACAGCGGCGGATAGATCGTCCAGCCGGTGCCGGCGCCGTCGCCGACGAAGGCCGAGCCGAGAAGGAGCGCGAAGGCGGGCACCAGCAGCCAGAAGCTGATGTTGTTCATCCTGGGGAAGGCCATGTCGGGCGCGCCGATCATCAGCGGCACGAACCAGTTGCCGAACCCGCCGATCAGGGCCGGCATCACCACGAAGAACACCATGATCAGCCCATGGGCGGTGATGATCACGTTCCACTGCTGGCCGTCGGCCAGGTACTGGACGCCGGGCTCCTGCAGTTCCATCCGCATGATGACCGAAAAGATGCCGCCGATCAGGCCGGCGACGATCGAGAACAGCATGTAGAGGGTGCCGATGTCCTTGTGGTTGGTCGACGCGAACCAGCGCACGAAGAAGGAGGGCTTGTGGTCATGATGTTCATGCGCGCCGGCTGCGTCACGTCCGTGTGCCATCGTCTCTACCTCTGTCCTTTCGTCGGCGCGCGCTGGGGCCGCCTGATATCGATTCGGTGCCGGCGGCCGCCGGCGTCAGTCAAGGGCGGCGAGGCTGGTGTCGCTGTCGGGCACGACGCCCTGATCGGCCTGTTGCGACGCGACCCACTGCTCGAACTCATCCTGCTCGACCACACGGATCTCGATCGGCATATAGGCGTGGTTCGCGCCGCAGATCTCGGAGCATTGGCCATAGAACACGCCGGTCCGCACCGCCTTGAACCAGGTCTCGTTGGTCCGCCCGGTGACCGCGTCGGTCTTCAGGGCGAAGGACGGCACGCCGAAGCTGTGGAGCACGTCCTGTGAGGTGATCAGGAGCTGTACGTTGGTGTCGATCGGCACCACCATCGGGTTGTCGACGGCAAGAAGATAGGGCTCGCCCTCTTCCAGGGCATCCTGTTGCTTCATGGTGCTGTAGATCGTCATCCCGCCGTTGTCCGGATATTCATAGACCCAGGAGAACTGCTGTGCCGTCACATTGATCGTCAGCTCGGGCTCGGCCGTCCGGTCGAGGAAGTAGAGCAGGTTGAACGACGGGATCGCGATGACGACCAGGATGATCACCGGGATGATGGTCCACAACACTTCGATGACGGTGTTGTGCGAGAACTGGGCCGGTTCCGGATTGCGCGACGCCCGGTAGCGCCACATCACGTAGCCGAGCAGCACGGTCACGAACAGGGTGATCGCGACGATGATGATCGTCAGCAGGTCGTGGAAGTCCTGCAGCGAGCGCGCGCCTTCTGTGGCGGGCTCCTGGAACCCGATCCGCCAGTTCTCGGGCTGGCCCGCCCAAGCTGCGGCGCTGGCGAGCGCCAACGGCAGCTGCACCGCCACCGACGCCGCGAGGACCATTACGGCCGGGGCCGCCGCTATCCGTTTCAGCACACTTCCGCTCCTGCTACGCCGGTGGAGATTCGCCAGGGCATTCGCCTAACCCTTCATAGCGGCTTATATTAACGGCAACGGCCGCCGCTCGATGCGGCATATTGTCCGCAAACCCGCTGAAATGCTGGTTTGCCGGGCGTTTCCCGGCCCCAGCACGGAGATGGTAGATGACGCATCTGAGCCGCACGGACGAGCTGTTTTTCACCCGCGCCGGACTGGACCGCGCCCGGGTCGAAGGCCTGGTCGGAGAGTCGCTGGGGCGGGCCGATGACGGCGAGCTCTACCTGGAGTACACCCAGTCCGAGATGCTGGTGTTCGACGACGGCCAGCTGAAGAGCGCCAGCTTCGACACCGCCCAGGGATTCGGGTTGCGCGCAGTCGCCGGCGAGGCTGTCGGCTACGCCCATGCCGGTGCGCTGGACGAGGCGGCAATCCGCCGCGCCGGCCAGACCGTGCAGGCGGTGCTCGCCGGCCATGGCGGCGTCGCCGCAGGGGCGCCGATAGGGACCAATCGCCAACTCTACGTCGACGACAACCCGCTTTCGGCGGTGCCGTTCGACGAGAAGGTGGCGGTGCTGCAGCAGATCGACGCCTATGCGCGTGCCAAGGACAAGCGGGTGCGCCAGGTGATCGCGTCGGTCAGCGGCGAATGGTCTGCGATCCAGATCATCCGCGCCGACGGCTGGCGCGGCGCCGACGTGCGCCCGCTGGTCCGCCTGAACGTCTCGGTGGTGGTCGGCGAGGGCGAGCGGATGGAGACCGGCAGCATGGGCGCCGGCGGCCGGGTCGGATTCGACCTCTACCTGCGGCCTGAGACCTGGCAGGCACAGGTCGACGAGGCGCTCAGGCAGGCGCTCGTCAACCTCGGCTCGGTCGACGCTCCGGCCGGCGAGATGAAGGTGGTGCTGGGCAACGGCTGGCCCGGCATCCTGCTGCACGAGGCGATCGGGCACGGGCTGGAGGGGGACTTCAACCGCAAGAAGACCAGCGCCTTTGCCGGCCTGATGGGGCAGCGCGTCGCTTCTCCCGGCGTGACCGTGGTCGACGACGGCACCATCCCCGACCGGCGCGGCTCGCTGACCATCGACGACGAGGGCACGCCGACCAGCCGCACGACGCTGATCGAAGACGGCATCCTGGTCGGCTACATGCAGGACCGGCAGAATGCCCGCCTGATGGGGATGCGGCCCACCGGCAACGGCCGCCGCCAGTCCTACGCCCATGTGCCGATGCCGCGGATGACCAACACCATCATGGCGTCCGGCGACCGCGATCCGCAGGAGATCATCGCGTCGGTCGACAAGGGCCTGTACGCGGTGAATTTCGGTGGCGGTCAGGTCGACATCACCTCGGGCAAGTTCGTGTTCTCGGCCTCGGAAGCCTACATGATCGAGGGCGGCAAGGTCGGCCGCGCGGTCAAGGGCGCGACCCTGATCGGAAACGGGCCGGATGTGCTCACGCGCGTCTCGATGATCGGCAACGACCAGGCGCTGGACCCGGGCGTCGGCACCTGCGGCAAGGACGGCCAGGGCGTCCCGGTGGGCGTCGGCCAGCCGACGATGCTGATCGAAGGCCTCACAGTCGGCGGCACCGCCAGCTGACGGCCGTTGCTACTCGTCCCCGATCTCCCGGGTGTCGATCAGGAAGTCGGTGAGTTGTCCGTCGAGGGTGGCCTGGATCAGCACCGGCCAGACCTCGAGTTCGTAGAAGCTGTTCAGCAGCGAATCGACGTTGGCGACGCGCTGCAACGCTGTGGTGTCCGCGCCGCCGACCAGTTCGGCGACCGCATCCAGGAAGTGCATGTTCAATGAGTAGGTGACCTGCTGGCGTGGGATCCGGCCGTGCCGCGGTACGGTGAGCCTCAGCGTGCCCGCCCGCAGCTGGCCGCCAGACGACAGCACGGAGACGTCGATGTCGGAGATGAAGGTGCCGGCCCGGTCGACGTCTGCGGATTCATAGGGCACGTCGATGAAGATCTGGCCGGTGAAGGATGAGCGGTAACCGCCGCCTTCGACCAGATAGGCGAAATCGGCCCGGATGTTGTCGATGTTCTGGCCGAGCCGGCCTAGCAGCAGGTCGGTGCGGTGGTTGGTCCGCTCCAACCCCAGCCGGACCGCGTCGATCGCGCCGAGCAGCGCCTCCGACGTCTCCAGGCTCCGAGCGGCCGACTGCTCGGTGGTCTGCGCGTCCAGGGCCAGCGCGGCAACGGTGCGTTCGATCGCGCCGGCCTGGGCGCGAAGGCCCGCGATCTCGGTGGCCAGCCTGGTGTCGAGTTCCCGCCGCGCCTCCCATTGACTGAGCAGCAACACGGCGACGACCGCCGCCAGGATCGCGCCCAGCGCCAGGATCGATCCCACCGTCCATTTCAGCATGCTCGCGTGGCTGGCCTCGAGGCGCCGGAAATCGGCATCGAACTGGACGGCCCGGCGCTCCAGGTCCAGCGTCGCCGCCTTCAGTGCCTGGACCCCCTGCTCGGCGCCCTGAATCCGCGCCTCGCGCAGCCTCAGCTCTTCGGTGGTCGGCGTGTCCATCCCATGCTCGGAGTGCGAGATCGCTCCGACGGGCGGCCGCGGACTGTCGTCCGCGCGGCACCCGCGCGCTCGCCGCAAGCAAGCACGCCGAACGAGCATACACCGGCGGCGAAGCGGAGTCTCGCCGCAGGGAAGGCGCGCCGTATCGGGCGCGAAGCCGAGCTCAGAACAGGATCTGGGCCAGGTCGGAGATCAGGCCGCTGCTCAGCTCGATCAGCACCAGGTCGTCGCCGATCATGAACCGGCCGTAGCCGGCCGGCGGCGGCGGGAGGATCGCGTTCAGCCCCGCGGGCAGGAAGCGCTTGGCGATGCCCGGCGGCAGCGGCCGGCCCCGCTGCAGATTGCGCGCGATTCCCGGCGGCAGCGCAGGATATCCGGCATAGATCGTCGGATTGGCCCGATACCAGTCGTTGACCAGCCGGATCACGGTACCCTCCAGGCGCAGCGTGATACCGGAGGGGCTCACCGTCAGGGATTGGCCGGGGCTATGCGGGGCTCCACCCCATCCCCCACCCTGCGCGCCTGGCGGGCCGCCGGCATGGCCCGGCTTGTGATGGGCCGCGGCGGGCGTCGCGGTCGCGACCAGCACCGCGCAGACCAGTGCCTGCAGAGAACGAACGACCGGGGATCGTTTCATGGCGTGCTCCAAGGCTGCAAGGTGGCGAGATCGGCGAGAGTCGGGCGAGAATGCGTCGAAGGTGGGGCGTCGGCGCCTTGGCCGCCGTCCTCGACGCGGGGCGTATGGTTCAATTGAGCAGGCGGTTGCAGCTGTCGGCGATGGTGTCGAGGTCTGGCATGCGGCCGCCCATGTCGCTGACCAGCCGGGCGAAGTCCGGGTTCGCCGCCAGGAGCGGTCCGGCCACATGAAGGAGGGCGCCGGTCTGGCGCGGCGTGATCGTCCAGCTCGTGCTGATGCCGTTGAACGCGCGGCGGCAATCGGGGTCGTCGATCAACTCGAAGTCGACGATCAGGCCGTAACGCTCCACGTCCGGCGCCCCATCGGGAACCGCCAGGCCGCGGACGTCACCTTCCTTGAAGACAACCCGGCTGAATTCCACCAGCTCGTCACGGTAGTCCTCCGCCCCCTGCTGCACCATCTCCAGCAGTCGGGCGACGAGGCCCAGGGTGCCGGCATTGATCGGGCTGGTGATCGACACGCGGAACATGTCGAATATGTCTGGCGTCTCGCCTGACCGGTCGATGTCGAGCGCGGTGTCGACCCGGGCGCTGACCACGATGACGACGATGCGCGAGATGCGTCCGCCGACGATCTCCGGCAGGAGAAACGGTGCCACTTCCTGGGTGGAGATCAGGCGCAGCGGCTCGGTCAGCCCCAGATAGTCGGTGAGGCTGCCGTCGAGCAGATGGACCCAGCGCTTCTGCCGTTCTTCGGGCACGCTGGTGCAGGGCCCCCCGGTCGGGCAATCGAGGTTGAGGTAGGTCAGGGCGACCCGCGCCCGGCGCAGGCGCTCGATCGAGCCGTGGCGCTCGAAATCCAGCCCTTCCCTGATCCAGCTGGCCCAGGCCGGAAGCTGCGCGCCATCGGCCGAGAAGCCCGTCGGCACGAACTGCTGGCCGCAAGGCGCGCTGTTCTGCACCGTCAGCGGCGCGAACAGCACCGGCACCGCGGCGGAAGCGCCGACCGCTTCGGCCAGCGGCATCTCGGTCAGTTCCGCGCAGAGCAGGTCGAACCAGGGCTGGGTGAACGGGAAGGTGGCCGCACTGGCCATGTCGGACGCGTTGACGATCAGGTACGGCCGGCGGCCGACCAGGTCGCCATAGGTGGAGTCGCCGAACAGCGAGTCCCGCATGTAGTCGATGACCAGGTCGAGGCGGGAGTATCCGGGGCCGGCGAGCTGGGCCAGGTTGGACGGGTCGAGTACGTAGCCGAGCAGCGCGCCGTTGCCGCTCGGCCGGATGAAGGCTTGCTCCAGATCGTCGAAACCCGCCCGGCCGCGCAGGGCGAAATAGGCGGCGGTCACGCTGCCGCCCGACACCGACGAGATCATGTCGACCTCGTCGAGCATGGTCCGGGTGCCGTTGCTCACCTCGATCCGGTCCAGCACGCGCAGCGTGCCGAGGGCAAGCGCCGCCGCCCTCTGGCCGCCGCCGGAGGCGGTGACGATGAACAGCGTCGACGGGTCCGAGTTCAGATCGCCAGGCCAGAGGTACTGGGCTGGCCGAGCGGCGGCGAGCGGGGTGGTGCGCGGCGGGGTGGCGCACGACCACAGCAGCGCGGCAGCGAACAGCAGCGCGAACAGACGTCCCAGGCTCCCGATCGCGGTCTGCGGGACGGTCGTCATCGGCTCCTCCGTCAGCGTGTCCCGAACAGCCGGTCGCCCGCATCGCCCAGGCCAGGCACGATATAGGCCTTCTCGTTGAGGTGGCTGTCCAGCGCCGCCGTGTAGATCACGACCTCTGGATGGGAGTCCGCCATGACCTTCACCCCTTCCGGCGCGGAGACCAGCGCCAGGAAGCGGATGTCGGCGTCGGCGACGCCGTGACGGTTCAGGACGTCGACCGCATAGGAGCCCGAGTAGCCCGTCGCGAGCATCGGATCGACCAGGATGAAGGTCCGCCCCTCCGCTTCCGGCAGCTTGACGAGATATTCGACCGGCCGTTTGGTTTCCGGGTCGCGGTAAAGCCCGATGTGCCCGACGCGCGCGGTCGGAACCAGCTCCAGAAGCCCCTCGGCCATCCCCAGGCCCGCGCGCAGGATCGGCACCACGGCCAGCTTCTTGCCGGTGATCATCGGCGCGTCCATCGGGGCCAGGGGTGTCTCGATCGGCACGGTTTCGATCGGCAGGTTGCGCGTGATCTCGTAGCCCATCAGCAACGCGATCTCTTTCAGCAGCGCGCGGAACTTGATGGTGCTGGTCTCGCGGATCCGCATCAGGCTGAGCTTGTGGACGATCAGCGGGTGGGTGAGGACGTGCAGGTTCGGGTGAAGGGGCGCTGCCATGGGGGTTCCGCTCGGTGGAGAGGGCGTGCGGCGCAGAGACTAGCGGCGCGGCCACCACAATGGCAATGCGGGCGTGGGAGGGGAAAAGCTGTGCGGGACTTCCGCCAGCCGCGCCAATGGCTGGCGGGACTGCGCGATCGCCTGGGAAGGCGACGCAAGACCTCACCCATAGCGGCAAATGGATAGCACTATGCCAGCCGCCCACCCGGCAGGAGACTGCGTCAGAATTGTGTCAAATTGTATCAGATGTTCTTACAAACGCTTTCTTGAGTCGACAAAGGCTTTCGGGCCCAATGCGACCGCGATGCCGGGAGCGGCCGTCCAGGTAGGTGGTCGGCGGGCGATCGATCGGGGGACACGATCGCCCCACCGATGTCGCAAATCCGCTGGGGGGCGGTGGCGGGAGGGGACAGGCGTTCCCTCCCGCCTGCTTTTGTACCAGCAAGCTTCTCGCCCAATTCGTTAACGAACGCTTAACGGCGGACGGGCGCCCGGCGCTGCGCCGCTACGGTTTCGCTGGATTCGTCAGCCCGCATTTCCTATAGCTCATGCCCCGCACGTCGGGTTGGGGCAGGTATGGGACGACGGTCATGGCAGCGAAATGGAGCCCGGACAGCTGGCGGACGCGGACTGCGCGTCAGATGCCGGGCTACCCCGACAGGGCCGCTCTCGAACACGCCGAGCACGAGCTAGCGAGCTTTCCGCCGCTGGTCTTTGCCGGCGAGGCGCGTGCGCTGACGGCACGGCTGGCCGACGTGGCAGAAGGCAAGGCGATCCTGCTGCAGGGCGGGGATTGCGCCGAGAGTTTCCTCGAGTACCGCGCCAACGACATCCGCGACACCCTGAAGGTTCTGCTGCAGATGACGGTGGTGCTGATGTGGGGCGCCGGCCTGCCGGTGGTGAAGGTCGGCCGGCTGGCCGGCCAGTTCGCCAAGCCGCGTTCCGGCGACACCGAGATCATCGACGGAGTCGAACTGCCGAGCTACCGCGGCGACATCATCAACGACATCGCCTTCACGCCTGCGGCGCGCACACCCGATCCCGAGCGGATGGTCCAGGCATACAACCAGTCGGCGGCGACGCTGAACCTGCTGCGTGCCTTCACCCGCGGCGGCTTCGCCGACTTGCACCAGGTGCACAGCTGGACCCTGGATTTCCTCAAGGGCAGTCCGGCCGGCGAGCGTTTCACCATGGTCGCGGAGCAGATCGGCGAGGCGCTGGAGTTCATGCGGGCCTGCGGCATCGACGAGCATGTGCCCCAGGTTTCGGAAGCGGAGTTCTTCACCTCCCACGAGGCGCTGCTGCTCCCCTATGAGGAGGCGCTGACCCGGCAGGACAGCCTGACCGGCGACTGGTACGATTGCTCGGCGCACATGATCTGGATCGGCGAGCGCACGCGCCAGATCGATGGCGCCCATGTCGAGTTCTGCCGGGGCGTACACAACCCGATTGGCCTCAAGTGCGGACCGACGATGACAGGCGACGAGTTGTTGAAGCTGATCGACCTGTTGAACCCGGCGAATGTCCCCGGACGTCTCACCCTCATCACCCGTATGGGGGCGGAGAAGGTCGAGCAAGGCCTGCCGCCGCTGGTGCGCGCCGTCTTGCGCGAGGGGCGCAACGTGGTCTGGTCCTGCGATCCGATGCACGGCAACACGCTGAAGTCGGCGACCGGCTACAAGACCCGGCCGGTGGATCGGATCCTGGGCGAGGTACGCGGTTTCTTCGCGGTGCATCACGCGGAGGGCAGCCATCCCGGCGGGGTGCATTTCGAGATGACCGGCCGCGATGTCACCGAATGCATCGGCGGCGCCCAGGCGATCACGGAGGAGCAGCTGGCCGACCGCTACCACACCCATTGCGATCCCCGGCTCAACGGCAGCCAGGCGCTGGAGCTTGCCTTCCTGATTGCCGAGGAGCGGCGGCGCACGCGCGACGCTCGTCGCATGGCGGCAGCGTCCTGATTGGCTCCGCCCGCCGCACCGTCCACGTCCGCCCGGTCAGCAGAGGCTCCGATGTCGCCCAGCGAGCAGGAGGTCGGTCGGTTGACCGACCAGTATTTCAACCGGACCAAGGCGATCATCGGCCGCTTCGGTGACGCCAAGGTCACCTATGCCATCTTCATGCGTCGCCCGGTGGTCTCGGCGCCACGGCTGGCGCTGGAGTGGCTGGAGGCGGTGGGCCGCGAGCGAGGCACCAGCTTCGAGATCGACCTGCGCTACGCCGAAAGCCGCTGGGTCGGTGCCGGCGAGCCGATGATGTACATAACCGGCTCGTTTCATCACCTGGTCGATCTGGAAACCCTGCTGCTGCAGAAGATCGGGCCGGCCTGCGTCGCAGCCTACAACGCGTTCTCGATGTGCTCCGACATGCCCGGCGTCGCGTTTCTGGCGATGGATGCGCGGCACTGCGCCGGCCGGGACATGGCGGAGATGATGGCCTATGCGGCGAGCGTCGGCTCGGCGCGCGCACGGCGCAAGCAGGGTGCGATCGGCTTCACCGGCAACGCCAACGACGCGACCGCGCATTTCTTCGGCCTCGAGCACGGCCGAGGAACAATGCCCCATGCGCTGATCGGCTACGCCGGGTCGACCGTGCGGGCCGCCGAGATGTTTCGCGAGACCTTTCCCGACGAGCCGATCGTGGTGCTCGTCGATTATTTCGGCAGGGAAATCAGCGACGGGCTCGCAGTCTGTGCCCGTTTCCCCGAGCTGGCTGCCACCGGCGCGCTGTCGCTCCGGCTCGACACCGGCGGCGGCCGTTTCTGCGAGGGGCTTGATACCCAGCAATCCTATGCGGTGCTGGAACGCAATGCGCCTTACGCGATCCGCGGCTATCGCAGCGAGTCGGAGCTCAGGCACCTGATCGGCACCGGCGTGTCGGCCGCCGCCATCTGGCATATGCGCGAGAAGCTCGACGAGGCCGGCCACGACAAGGTCAAGATCGTCGCCTCATCCGGCTTCGGACCGGTGAAGTGCCGGGTGATGGCGATCGCCCAGGTGCCGGTGGACGTGATCGGAACCGGCTCCTTCCTGCCGGAGATCTGGTCGGAGACCTATGCTACCGCCGATATCGTCGACTATGACGGCCAGCCGCGGGTGAAGGTCGGCCGCGAGTTCCTGCTGCGCAAGGAGGCTGCGGAATAGATGCCGGCGATGCATCCCGCGATCGACCTGCGTGCGCGCTTCGGCAGGCCGCTGAGGATCGGCATGGTCGGCGGGGGCCTCGATTCCATCATCGGCCCCACCCACCGTTTCGCGTTGCGGATCGACGGCATGTTCGAGCTGGTCGCCGGCTGCCTGTCGATCGACCCCGAGATCGCGCTGGAAAGCGGACGGGCGGACCTGATCGCGCCCGAGCGCGTCTACACCGATGCGATCGCCATGGCGCGGGCGGAGGGTGCTCGGGCTGACGGCATCGAAGCGGTGGTGATCTGCACGCCGCCGCCGAGTCACGCTCCCCAGGCCGAAGCCTTCCTGCGGGCCGGCATCGACGTCATCTGCGAGAAGCCGATGACCCAGACGCTGGCCGAGGCGCGGGCGCTGGCTGCGACCGTGGACGAGACGGGCCGCTCATTGCTGTTGACCCACTGTTACACCGGCTACCCGATGGTGCGGGAGGCGCGTTCGCTGGTCGCCGCCGGCGAGATCGGCAAGGTGCGCCTGGTCGAGGTCGACTTTGTCAACGGCGACGTTCCCGCCGACGATCCCGACCCTGCGAAACGCCCGTGGCGGTGGCGTGCCGCGGTCGGCGGCCGGGGGATGATCCTTGGCGACATGGGCAGCCACGCCATGAACATGGCGAGCTTCGTGACCGGGCTCGCCCTGACCGACGTGGCGGCCGACATGATCACGGTGGTGCCGGGCCGCGAAGTGTTCGACGACGGGCGGATCAACTTGCGGTTCGAGAACGGGGCTGCCGGCCGCTGCTGGTTGAGCTACGTCGCCATAGGCTCCGAGCACGGGCTTTCGTTCCGCATCTTCGGCGAAACCGGCAGCCTGCACTGGCGCCAGGTGCGCGGCCACGAGCTCAGACTTTGCCGCTTCGGCGAGACCCGCGTCCTGACGCCGGGATATGCGGGGCGGTCGCCGGCCTCGCTCGCAGCCTGTCACGTCCCGCACGGCCATCCGGAAGGTTACGCCCTCGCCTTCGCCAACCTGTACCGGGATTTCGCCATGCGCCTGATGGCGCGCCGGCTGGGCGAGTCGGAGCCTGCGCTCGACGGGCTGCCATCGGTGGGGGATGGGGTCGCGACGCTCGCCTTCTGCGAGGCGGCGCTGGCCTCGGCCGATGCTGGCGGGGCCTGGATGCAGCTGGACGGCTGAGCTCGGTACCCCTTTCACGCGCTCCGCGTGCGAGAGGGGCTCAGGCGGGGACAGTGGCGGTGTCGAGATTCAGGTGCTCGAGCAGCCTGCCGAGGGCCGCGACGGCGGGCGTGCCGTAGCGCTCGGCCAGGGCGGCGCGGCGCGCCGGATCGGCGAGCCCGGCGGCGAGGTCCTGGAAGATGGCGGCGAACACCCGGTCGAAGCCAGGTTCGTCGAGCAGGGTCATGTGCAGGATCGGCTGGCCCGAGGCGTCGGGACCGTAGTGATCGGCCTGATGTCGATCGACAACAGTCACGAACCAGCGCCGTCGCTTGGCGAAGTCGTCGAAATAGGGCAGCACGGCCATCCGGACGTCGTCCAGCAGTTGCACCACCTCCGGCTCCCGCTCGACCTGATCCCAGGTGAAGCCGGTACCGTTGCACATGCGCAGGGACGCGACGATGTCGATGCAGCGCCGGCGCGCCTGGTCCCAGAGATCGCCGGGGGTCATCGTCGCCATTGCCGCGAGGATGCCGGCGATCGAAGCCCGGGGGATCGCGGGCGAGCCGTCGGCAAGGGTGGTCAGCGCCGATCCGGCGGGGGCGAGCAGGTGGGCGAACCGCTCGACAAGCAGCCGCTGCAGCGGAGCGCCGCGACGGTCGGGCATGTCCGAGCCGCGGCGGGTCCAGCCGCCCGCCTGCCACAGCGCGCGGTATCGATCGGCCAGCAGTACCGGTTCGGCCTGGAACCGGGCGGCGAGCGCGCGCAGCTGCGGGAGGGTCACGGCCTCCCCGGCCTGGAACGCGACGTAGTCCACGAACGCGCCAAGGGCGGCATCGCCCACCTGCCGGCACCAGTCGGGGCCGGCCAGGTCCTGCGGCAATTCGGAATCGAGGTCGGTCATCATCACCAGGAATCATCCGGGAAACTGTGGAGCGCGCGGTGCAAAACAGCGGCACTATCGGGCCGCTATGGTAAAAATGGCATTAAGCCGGCGGGCCTTGCGGTCCGCGCCGTTCCGCCCTATGAGCGCAGGTGACCATGACGGACTCCCTGACCATTGCGATTGCGCAGCTGAACCCGACGATGGGCGACATCGCCGGCAACATCGGCCGGGCGATCGAGGCCCGCCGGCAGGTGCCGGAAGCCGACCTCATTGTCTATCCGGAGCTGTTCGTCTGCGGCTATCCGCCCGAAGACCTTGTGATGAAGCCCCTGTTTCTCGACTACGCGCGCGCCGGCGTCGAGCGGCTGGCATCCGAGACGGCTGACGGCGGCCCGGCCGTGCTGATCGGCGCACCATGGCGCGGCGACGACGGTGAGACCTACAACGCGGCGGTGTTGGGGGACGGCGGCAGGGTCGTAACCTGGCGGGCCAAGGTCGAGCTGCCCAACACCCATGTTTTCGACGAGAAGCGCACCTTCAGGCAGGGGCCGATGCCGGGGCCGATCAACGTCCGCGGCGTGCGGATCGGAGTACCGATCTGCGAGGACATCTGGATCGAGGAGGTCTGCGAGTGCCTGCAGGAGTCGGGCGCCGAACTGCTGGTCACCCCCAACGGCTCGCCCTGGCACATCGACAAGGAGGATCTGCGTGCCAGCGTGGTGGTCAGCCGGATTGTCGAAACCGGCCTGCCGATGCTCTACGTGAACCAGGTCGGCGGACAGGACGAGCTGACTTTCGATGGCGGCTCGTTCGCGCTCAACGCCGACCGCTCGCTCGCCATCCGCTGCGCCAGCTGGCAGGAGCAGGTGGTGCTCACCCGGTGGACCCGGGGTGATGGCGGCCGGTGGCGGTGCGAGGACGGGCCGCGGGTCGCGCCCCAGGAAGGCATGGCCGCGATCTACCAGGCCATGATCTGCGGCCTGCGCGACTATGTGAACAAGAACCGCTTCCCGGGCGTGATCCTGGGCCTGTCCGGTGGGATCGATTCCGCCTTGAGCGCAGCGGTGGCTGTGGATGCGCTGGGACCGGACCGGGTGCAGGCAGTGATGATGCCCTCGCCCTATACCAGCACCGACAGCCTGGAGGATGCCGCCGCCTGCGCCGGCTTTCTCGGCATCCGGTACGGCGTGGTCAACATCGGGCCTGCAATGCAGGCGTTCGACACGATGCTGCAGCCGCTGTTCGACGGCGCGCCGGCGGACATCACCGAGGAGAACGTCCAGAGCCGCGCCCGCGGCGTCACGCTGATGGCGCTGTCCAACAAGTTCGGGCCGATGGTGCTGACCACAGGCAACAAGTCGGAGATGGCGGTCGGCTACGCTACCCTCTATGGCGACATGTGCGGCGGCTTCTCCGTGCTGAAGGACGTCTACAAGACCCAGGTCAGCGCGCTCAGCCACTGGCGGAACCAGCAGAAGCCGGAAGGCGGACTGGGCCCGACGGGCCGGGTGATGCCGGAGCGGGTGATCACCAAGCCCCCCAGCGCCGAGCTGCGCCCCGACCAGAAGGACGAGGACTCCCTGCCGCCCTACGCGATACTGGACAGGATCCTGAACGGGCTGATCGAGCAGGAGCGCTCGATCGAAGACCTGGTCGCCGAGGGGCAGGATCGCGACCTGGTTCATCGGGTCTGGCGCCTGCTTGACCGCGCCGAGTACAAGCGGCGTCAGTCACCGCCTGGGGTCAAGATCAGCACCCGCGCCTTCGGCAAGGAACGGCGCTACCCGATCACCAACCGGTTCCACGACCAGCTCTGAGTTCACCCATCGGGACGATCACGGCGAGAGAGCGAGTTTGGTCCAGGCGGCGTCGTTGCGACTGGATTCCACCGCCGCCTCGATGAAGCGCACGCCCTTGGCGCCGTCCTCGACCGTCGGCACCAGGGCGGCGGCCGGCGGCGGGACGGCGCCCTCGATATGGGCGTGGATCATGTCGGCGAGATCGCGGTAGAGGGTGGCGAACGCCTCCTGATAGCCCTCGGGATGGCCCGGTGGCACGCGTGTGCTCGACCCGGCGGCGTCGCCGAGCCCTGCGCCGCCGCGGGTAACGATCTGCGGTCGGCCGTCCTGGGACAGGAAGGTCATCTGGTTCGGCACCTCCTGGGCCCAGCGCAGGCCGCCCTTGGTGCCGTAGATGCGCAGCGTCAGCCCGTTCTCCTCGCCGACCGCCACCTGGCTCGACCACAGCATGCCCCGAGCGCCGCCGGCGTAGCGCAGCATGATCTGGGCGTCGTCGTCCAGCGCGCGACCCGGAACGAACGTGGTGAGCTGGGCGGACAGCGTCTCGGCCTCCTGGCCGCTGATGAAGCAGGCGAGGTTGTAGGCGTGGGTCCCGATGTCGCCGATGCAGCCGCCAGCACCGGAGCGGGCGGGATCGGTACGCCAGGAGGCCTGCTTCTGGCCGCTCTGCTCGAGCGGCGTCGACAGCCAGCCTTGCGCATATTCGGCCTGGATCACCCGAATCTCGCCGAGCTCACCCGCAGCAACCATCTCACGCGCCTGCCGGACCAGCGGATAGCCGGTGTAGTTGTGGGTCAGCCCGAAGACCAGGCCGGTCTCCCGCACCCGCTTCACCAGGTCGACGGCATCTGCAACGGTGGTCGTCATCGGCTTGTCGCAGATCACGTGGATTCCGGCGGCGAGGAAGTTCGCGGCCGGGTCGTGGTGCATATGGTTGGGGGTGACGATCGAGACCACGTCGATCCCGTCATCGCGACGGGACTCGGCCTCGGCCATGGTCTTGTAGTCCGGATAGATGCGGTCCTCGGCCAGTCCGAGCGCACGGCCGGAAGCCATCGCTTTGTCCGGGCTCGACGACAGAGCGCCGGCAACGAACTCATAGCGGTCGTCGATGCGCGCGGCCAGCCGGTGGACGGCGCCGATGAAGGCGTCGGCGCCGCCGCCGACCATGCCGAGGCGCAGGCGGCGCCTGGGTGCTCCAGTCATCTGTACAAGCTCCTAGATGCCGAGGATGCGGCGGTTCTGCTGTTCGTCGATGGCGCCGGCGGCGAAATCGTCGAAGGCCTTCTCCGTCACCGTGATGATGTGGTCGGCGATGAACGGCGCGCCCTCGGCCGCGCCCACCTCAGGGTGCTTCAGGCAGCATTCCCATTCAAGCACCGCCCAGCCGTCGAAATCGTACTGGGCCATCTTGGAGAAGATGGCGCCGAAATCCACGTCGCCGTCGCCCAGCGAGCGGAAGCGTCCGGCCCGGTCGGTCCAACCCTGGTAGCCGCCATAGGCGCCAACCCGGCCGTTGGGACGGAACTCGGCGTCCTTGACGTGGTACATCTTGATTCGCTCGTGATAGAGGTCGATGTATTCAAGATAGTCGAGCGCCTGCAGTACGAAGTGGCTGGGATCGTAGAGGATGTTGGCGCGCGGGTGTTCATCCACCTTGTCGAGGAACATCTCCCAGGTGGCGCCGTCGTGCAGATCCTCGCCCGGGTGGACCTCGTAGCAGAGGTCGACGCCGGCGTCCTCATAGGCGTCGAGGATCGGGCGCCAGCGGCTCGCCAGTTCGGCGAAGCCGGCCTCGACCAGGCCGGCCGGCCGTGGCGGCCAGGAATACATGTAGGGCCACAGCAATGCGCCGGAGAAGGTGGCGCTGGCCTTGAGCCCCAGGTTCTTCGAGGCCTTCGCGGCCTTCAGCACCTGGTCGACGGCCCAGGCCTGCCGCGCCTCGGGATTGCCATGGACCTGGGTGGGGGCGAACTGATCGAAGCCGATGTCGTAGGCCGGATGGACCGCGACCAGTTGGCCCTGCAGATGAGTCGACAGCTCGGAGATCTGGACGCCTTTGTCGGCCAACATCCCCTTGATGTCGTCACAATAGGTTGGACTGCTGGCGGCCTTGTCGAGATCGAACAGGCGGTTGTCCCAGGTGGGGATCTGGACGCCCTTGTAGCCGAGGTTGGCGGCCCATTCGGCGATCGAGGACAGGCTGTTGAACGGCGCCCCGTCGCCGGCGAACTGAGCGAGGAAAATGGCTGGCCCCTTGATCGTTTTCATGCAAGCTCCCTCCCAATGTTTTTCCTTTGCAGGAATTTCGGCCGGGATGCTAACCGATATCGCCGAGAAGGGGCAGTCCTTGCGCCAGGAATACCGGAAGTTTAGGCGCAGGTGGTCCGCGCGCGCGATCGGGCTCATTCTCGCCCTGGGTCTCACGGCGCAGGCGGCCGCACAGGACGGGCCGGGAGGCGGCGACGACCGGCTGGCCCGTCAGGTTGCCGCTTTTGCCGAAGCGTACGACCGCGGTCAGTACGACCAGGCCGCAGAGCTCGGCGCCGTGGCCCTGGCAATGAGCCGTCAGGCGTTCGGCGACGACGCCCAGCAGACCGGTTTCCTGATGCTGAACCTGGCACGCGTTTACCTGCGGATGGGCGAGCACGACGATGCGGCCCAGCTGTTCGGCGAGGCGCGGATGCTGTTCGCGCGCGCCGATGGACCCTCCCATCCGGCGGTGCTCGACGCTGAACTCGGACTGGCCGCGACGTCGGAAGTCGACGACCCCGAGACGGCCGCCGGGCGCTATGGCGACGTGGTCATGCGGATGCGGGCGCTGGCCGATGTCGATCCGGTGATGCTCGCCAATGCGGAAGTGGGCCTCGCGCGCGCCTTGCGGCAGACCGGCGATACCGAGGCGGCCCTGGCTGCCTATGCGACGGCCGTCGACCGGTTCGCCGAGAGCCTGGGCCCCTATCACCCGGCCACGGTCCAGACGCGGGCCGCCTGGGCGACCTTGCAGCCATCGCGCTGGATCGGCGCCGATACGCTGGCGGAGAGCTGGCGCACGCTGCGGGCGACGCTCGGCGATGCGCACCCGGAGACGGTGCGTGTCGGGTTGGTTGCCGCCCGGATGCTGCTCAACCTGGGCCTTGCCCGCGCCACGCTGGATATCGCGATGCCGCTTGCCGCGCGCGGCGACCCTGCCGGTCGCGCGGAAGCGGCTTTGCTGCTGGACGAGGCCTGGAAGGCGCTGCGCGACCCGGCGGCGGCCGTCCGCGCGGTGCGTGTCGCCTCGCCGCCGGAGGGGGCCGAACCGCGGGTGAAGGAAGTTGCAGCGGCCTATCTGGCAACCACGCTGATCGGATTCGACCGGGCGGTGGAAGCGGCACTTGCCATCGACCGCGCGCGGCGCCTGACCGGCTCCCTCGGCACGGCCGGGGCGCAGCTCGCCGAATCGCTGGTACGGATGGCAGAGCCGGGCCTCGCCGCGGCGGCGTCACTGGGCGCCGCCGACCTCCTCGCGGAGGCCGCGGCCATCGTCCAGCGGCTGGACCCCGCCCATCCGCGGCGGGGCGAGCTGGAAGGCCTGATCGCGCTGCGGCGCGCCCACCAGGCGCTTGCCGATGGCGACCCGGATCAGGCGCGAGCGATTGCGCGTCAGGCTGTCGATGCCCTCACCGGAGCCGATGATCCGCGCGGGCTGTTGCGCCTGCAGCTGCGCACGGCCCAGGCAGCGGCCTTCGTCGCCTCGGGCAGCGATCGGCTCGCGGCCATCGCCTATAACGGCCTGGAACGCGACGTCGCCACGGCCGCGAAAACGGCGGCCCAGATGGCCGAGACCGACGGCGCCTTGCTGCTGACCCCCGACGAGGCGGTGGCCGTGCTGCGTGCATGCGCCGACTATTGGCGCAGCCAGCAATCGACCGAGCGGCTGACGGGAATTCAGGCGGCGATCGCGCACTGGCAGGTGACGGTTCCGTACTGGCCGGCCGCAAGTGCCGCGGATCCGGGGGCCGATTGACCGCGGTCTCGCGCTTCGGCAAGCTGCAGCGGCCATCCGCCAATCGAACAGCTGCAAGGAATCCCGTCCCTGAGTGACACCCAGGGCCGCGCCGCGTCTCCGCACGGTATCGCCACGGCCACAACGATGATCGTCGCCAGCACCCTGTGCTTCTCGGTGATGCATGCCTGTGTCCGGCATCTCGGCACCGTCGAGGACGTTCATCCGTTCGTCACCGCCTTCTGGCGCTGCCTGATCGGCGGCGGGATGCTGATGCTGTGGGCGCTGGGGCGACGCCGGCCCGTGCCCGGCAGGCGGGCCGTCGCCATGATCGCGACCCGCTCGCTGTTCAATACGATCGCGATGCTGTGCTTCTTTGCCGCCCTGAGCCTGACCGAACTGACCACGATCACTGCGCTGGGCTTCACCGCCCCGTTGTTCGCCACCCTGGGCGCGTGGCTGTTCCTCGGCGAGCGGCTGCGGATGCGCAGGATGGGGGCGCTGGCCATCGGCTTCATCGGCGTGGTCGTCGTCCTGCAGCCGGAGCTGGCGGGCGATCCGCTCGGACCGATGCTGGCTCTGGGCTCATCGCTGATGTGGGTGGTGGCGATGCTGGTGATCAAACGGCTGACCGACACCATCGACAGCATCAGCATCGCCGCCTACAGCGGCCTGATGATGGCGGCGATGATCCTGCCGCCGACGCTGTTCGTCTGGCAGTGGCCGAACCTGGAGCAATGGGGCTGGCTGGTGGCGGTCGCCATGGTCGCATCGGGCGCCCAGGTGACGCTGACCGAGGCGTTCCGCCGGGCCGAAGCCAGCGCGGTGATGCCGTTCGATTTCCTGAAGCTGATCTGGGCCAGCCTGCTCGGCTATCTGTGGCTGGCCGAGGTGCCCAGCCTGGCCGCCTGGATCGGCGGTGCCGCGATTTTCGCCAGTTCCGTCTACATTGCCCACCGCGAGCGCCAGGCCGATGCGCTGCTCCGGCGCAACGCCGAGCGGGACGCCGGCTTCTCTCCCTGAACCCGGTCCGAACTGGAGCCGGGCGCGGTCAGTCCAGGTGCAGGGTGCCGCTCATCATCTGCACGGCGCCGCCGCCGACGAGGATCTCCTCGACGGTGCCGAACACCTTGCGCGCGCTGGCCTGCAGCAGGCTCGGCCGGCCCATGTCTTCGCCCTGGACGATGCGCAGGGAGAGCGCGCAGTCGCTGCGGGGATCGAGCTGGGCCAGGAGGCCGACCAGGGCGGCGTTGGCGCTGCCGGTCGCGGGATCCTCGATCACACCGTCGAGCGGGGCGAACATGCGGGCGTGCACGTCGGCCTCCCGGCCGTCGCCTCCCGTGTACAATAGGATGTCGGGCGCCGGCATCGCCGGGGCATGACGGGTAAAGGCGGCGATGTCGGGCTTCGCCGCCGTCAGTGCGGCCCGGTCTGCCACACGGGCGATGACGAAGGCCAACCCGACGGATGCGGCGGTCGGCGGATGCGCCCCGACGTCGATCTGGCGGGTATCGAGCGAGCAGCACGCCGCTACTGCCGCGACCTCCGCCTCGGGTCCGATCGACAGGCGCTGCGGTGCGGTCAGGGTTGCCCGGTCGGGGCGGCCCCGGGCATCGCGGCCGATCGCCACCGGGACCAGGCCAGCGCCTTCCTCGAAGGTCAGCATGTCCGTCACCGGGCGCTCGAAGCAGCTTCCCTGCCAGGCGACCACCAGCCCGGTCCCGACATTGGGGTGGCCGGCGAAGGGCACTTCCCGCGTGGGGGTGAAGATTCGAACGTGCGCGGTATGTGCCGGGTCCACAGGCGGCAACAGGAAGGTGGTTTCCGAATATCCGAACTCCGCCGCCACCTGCTGCATCCGGGCATCGCTCAGCCCGCGGGCATCGGTGACGACAGCGAGCGGGTTGCCGCCGAAGGCGGCGTCCGTGAAGACATCGACGGTGAGATAGGCATAGGGCATCACGATTCGCTTTCTGGCTGCCGGCTCCGCACGCGGCCGTGGCGTCAGTGCGGCAGCCGGCCCACGGCGCGCGCCAGCACCACGTAGAGCCGCCCGACGTCGGAGCTGATGAAGGTCGGGCTCAGCACGTCGTTGAATCCGCTGCGCACCGACTGTGCCATCAGGGATTCGAACTGGGTCAGGTAGCGGCCGACATGGTCTCGGAACTCGCCGTCGCGTTGGTAGCGGGACTTGACGTCGGTGAACAGCTTGCCGTCGCGTCCGGCGGCGAGCCGGCGGGCGAAAATCCCGCGGTCGCCGCGATGATAGCGCTGCCACACATCGTCGCCCAGCGTGGGATCGAGCGCCTTGCCGATATCGACGGCCGAACTCTCCAGCCGCTCGATGATGAAGGCAGATTCGCGCATCACGCTGTCGCCGTCGGTCCGCTTGATCAGGCCTTGCAGCTGCGCGATAGCGGCGCGCGAGTCATCGGCGAGCGCAGTCAGCGAGGCCGACTCGGCCCGGAACGAAGCGATCGCCGCTTCGGTTCGGCTGACCACGTCGTCGAGCGTATGCTTCAGGTTCGCGCGCTGGGATTCCAGCGCATCGCCGGCGGCGCCGGTCCGGGACGCGGTCTCCGACAGCCCGTCGCGCAGCCGGCCCAGCCGCGTCTCGGCCTCGGCTGCGGCCATGGTCAGGGCCTGTTCGACCTGTGACTGGGCCCTGCCAAGCGTCGCCAGCTGAGCCTCCAGTGCGCCCGACATCGCGGCGAGGTGCGCCTCGGCGGATTGCTGCAGGCTGCCCAGGCGCTCCACTTCCGCTTCCGCCGATGCGCCGGCCTTGCCCATCGCCAGCGTGGCCTGCCGTCCGGTCTTCTGCACCTCTTTGCCTGCCTTGGCCAGGCGCTCGGACGCAGCGTCCAGCACGTCGCGTGCCGTCCCATAGACCGCGGACAACTCGGTTGCGCGGGCGGCGACGGTGCTGCCGACCTGATCGATTCCGGCGCGGGCCTCGTCGGCGCTGTTCAGCAGCGCATCCTGCCGATCGACAAGGCGCTGGGCCGCCCGGTCGATCTTCTCGCCCAATGTCTCGGTGAGTGTGCCGCCGCGGCGGGTGATCTCGACCAACTGGCTTTCCAGGCTAGAGATCCGGTTGCGGAACTCGTCGGCCAGCTGGGCGAGCGAGCGGGCATGGTCGCGCAAGGCACCTTCCGCCTGGCCGGCCTGGGCCGCGGCGCGATCGGTCCCGGCGCCGAACATTTCGACCTGGGCGTGGATGGTGCGCGCCGCCTCTTCCAGCCGGGCGCAGAGTTGGCTCGCCGTTCCGGTAATGGCCGCGGCCTCCCGGGACAGCTCCGCCTGCGCCACGCCAAGGACGCCGGCGGCCTTGGCTCCGCTCTCTCCGAGTGCTCCGGTCGCGAGGTCGAGCGACGCGGCGGCCTGGTCGATGGACTTGCTGGCGTCGCTGCCGGCCTTGCGAATCACCGCGACCTGCGCTTGCAGGGCCTCGGCCGAGCGGTTGACGCCGGCGGCGGCTTCGCTGCCCGCGGCACCGGCCGCGCCGGCGGCTTCCGCCACGCCGCCCCGCAGCGCGGAGAGCACTTCCTCGATCTGAGACGCCGCGGCCTCCGCGACCGCGGTCGAATGGGCACGCGCGTCTGCCAATTCCTTGCGGATCCGGCCCGCTGTCTCCTCCAGGCGCCTGGCCTCGCCGTCGTGCAGCCGGGTCAGCGCCCGCTCGGCTTCGCCGACGGTGGCGCGGGCAGCCGACGCCGCGGCGGCGACGCGGGTCTCGGTTTCGCCTGCCAGGTTGCGCAGCTGGGCATGGGCCTGTTCGGCTGCGGCACGCAGAGCGGAATCGGTCTCGCCGGACCGGCGTGCCAGGTCCGCCATCACCGTTTCCACCCTGTGGCCCGCCCGCTCGGTCAGGCTGCCCATCGCCTTCTCGATGACGGCGATCTCGGTGCTGGCGCCGTCCACGGCGGCCTTGAGCTGGGCGCGGGCCCGCGCGACGCTGTCGCCGACGGCCTCCGCCGTCGCGCCCGATGCCTCTTCGATCGACGCCGTCAGGTCGCCGATCCGCACCGTCAGGCGGTCGACCACCTTCGCGAGCATCTCGTCCATCGCCCGGCCGCCGGCTTCGACCTCGGCGAGGCCCTGCGCGGCCAGACCGGCGGCGCGCTCTCCGGCCCGCTGCAGCAACTGGGCCGTCGCCTCGGACCGCTCGCCTGCCATCTCCAGGGTCCGCGCGAGATCGGCGGCCAACGCTTCCCCGGCCGCGCGGACCGTCTTGTCGGCCTCCGTCGACCGCGCCTCGAGCGTGGAGAGCAGGCTGGATACGCGTTCGTCGGTGCGCTCGGCGATATTGCCGATCGAAGTGTCGGCCGATTCCATCGCCCGTGCGATCTCGGCGGCCAGCGCCTCGCCGGCGGCGCGAACCGACTGATCGGTTTCCGCGGTCCGGGCGTCGAGTGCGGCAAGCAAGGCCGCCACGCGCTGCTCCGCACGGCCCGCGATGTCGCTGACCGAGGCGTCGGCCGACGCCATCGTTCGGGCCATCTCGCCGGCCAGCGCCTCGCCGGCGGTGCGGATCGCCTGGTCGGTTTCCGCGGTCCGGGCGTCGAGCGCGGCAAGCAGATCCGACATGCGTTGCCCGGCCCTGTCGGCGATTGTGCCGACCGAGGCGTCCGCGGAGTCCATCGTGCGCGCGATGTCGGCGGCCAGGGCTTCACCCGCTGCACGCACAGCCAGGTCGGTCTCGGTAGTGCGCGCCGTGAGCTGGTCGAGCAGGGCAGAGACACGCTGCCGAACGCGGCCCGCGATTCCCTCGACGGATGCGTCGGCTGCGTCCATCGCGCGTCGGATCTCGTCGGCCAGCGCCTCCGCGCCGGCGCGCAGCACCCGGTCGGTCTCCGCGGAGCGGCTCTCGAAACCGGCCAGCAGTGCCGCGATCCGCCGGTCGGCGCGACCTGCCATGTCGTCGACGGAGGCGTCCGCGACATCGATCGCGCGCTTCATGTCGGAAACCAGCACCTCGCCGGCTGCCCGCATCGCCGCGTCGGCACCGGCGGCCCGGGCCTCCAGGGTGGTCAACAGCGTCGCGACCTTCTGGTCCGTGCGGCCGGCGAGCTGCTCGACGGCGATGTCTGCGCTCTCCAGCGCCTGGGTCATCTTCAGGGCCGCGGCGCCAACCTTGTGGGACGCCTGATTGGCGAGTTCGGCGACGCTGCGGCCGGTTTCGCCGGTCGCTGCGGCGAGTGCGGCCGCCATGGCGTCGATCCGTGCCGAGATCAGGTCCACCGTCGCCGACAGGCGCTGCTCGGTCTCGCCGACATGCGCCCGCAGGGCCGAAGCCTGGGCACCGGTCGCGGTCTCGGCCCGAGCGGCGAGGGCAGCGAGAGAGCGGTCGATGGCGGCGATACCGTTGCCGAGCCCCTGTGCCCGGGCCGCGAGCTCGTCGCTGGTGACTCCGGCGACCCGGGTGAGCGCGGTGGCGGTCTCGGCGATGGAGCCGCGCAGGCGGGTGATGACGGCGCCGACTTCGCCCTCGGTCGCGCTGGCGGCGTGGGCCAGCGCCGTCTGTGCCCTGGCCAGCTCCTCGGTCCGCCGGGCTACGGCGTCGGCCTGGCTGCCCAGCGTTGCGCTCGTGTCGTCGAGGCTGGTTCTGGCGCCTTCGGCCGTGGCCTGCAGGCGCGTCGCCTGCCCGTCGAGCGCGGTCGCGCTACGGTCCAGCGCATCCTGGGCGGCGCGTGCCCGCTCGGCGAGCTGGCGCTCGCCGTCGCCGATAGCCATGGCGGCGTCGGCCAGGCGCTCGGCCGCGAGGCGGCCGGCGCGGTCCAGCGCACCGGCGCTGTCGTGCAGCCGCTGCTCCGCCTCCGCTGCGGTCCCGGCGATCGTCTCGGCCGCGGACTGCCAGCGGGTGACCGTGGACTCGGCCTGGCCGCCGCTCCGCGCCATCACGGACGCCAGGCCGTCAGCCTGGCGCTCCAGGTCGGCGCAGCCATGGTTCAGCCTGTCGATCAGCGCGGCGGTGCGACCGTCGAACAGCTCGGAGACCGCCTGCAGGCTGGCGTGGGTTCCGTCGAGCGCGGCCGTCGCTTCCCGTGCCCGCAGGGCGACGGCGTCCGCTTCGGCGCGGGCGGCCTCGCCGGCGCCGGCGATTGCCTGGCCGGCGCCGGTTGCGGCCTTGACGGCGTCGTCGGTGCTGTCGCCGATCGCCTGCCGCACGGTGCCGAGCTGTTCCACGCTATGCTCGGTGTCGGTCTGCAGCCGCATGCGTGCCGCATCGACGGCTGCGGCGGCGTCGCCGAGCCGGCTGACGCTGAGCGCGCCCTGCTCGCCGAGCGCCCGCGTGCGTCCGTCGAGGGCGGCGCCGGCTTCGGCTGCGGACCGGGTGAGCACGACCGTGGCGGTGTCGAGGGCGGCGACCTGGGCATCGATCGCAGTCCGGCCGTCGGCGCCCGCCGCCATCACCTCGCCGGCGCTGCGGCTGAGCGCCTGGGCGGCATCGGCGAGCGCCGTCCTGGCCTGGCCGGCGTGGGTCAGGGCAGCGGCGCCGCTGGCGTCGAGCGCAGTCCGCTGCTCGGCGAGCATCCCGCTGATCCGTTCCGTCCAGACCTGGATCAGGCCCCGGCTGTTGTCGAGGGCGATCGCCTGTTCGGCGAGGGTGGCGCCGGCGGCTGCCATGTCGCCACGCACCGCCTCGGACCTGGCAGAGACCGCCGCCATGTCGTCGCCCAGCCGCTCGGCCATCCGCCGCACCCGGATCTCTGCCTTGCCGGTGGCCTCGCCGAGGGCGGTCGCCTGGCGTTGCATCGCCTGACCGGCGCCGGCCAGTGCGTCCAGGTTGGTGGCCGTCAGCCGGCCGGTGGCCTCGGTGGTCGCGGCATAGCCGTCGGCGGCGTCCTGCAGCTGTCGGCGCTTCTCCTCGGCTGCGTCGGTGAGGGCCTCGAAGCGGGCGAGCGCGGCCCGGCCTGCGGTGGTCATGTAGCGGCCGCTGCGGCGCAGCATGGGGGCGATGGACCGGGCCTGGGCTAGGATCGCGTCGGTCTCCGCGCGCACGGCGTCTGTTTGCTGCGACAGCAGCTCGCCGACAGCTGAGGCGCCGCCGCGGGCCTCTGCGGTGGCGTGGTTCAGCGTTTCGATGTGGATGTCGAGCGTGGCTGCGATCTCGCCGGCCTGGGCCGCTGCACGCTGCGCCACCGCCTGCATCGCCACGGCCCGCGCGTCGAGTTCGGAGCAGACGATCTCGGTGCCGGCCTTGGCGTCGCTGACCAGGTTGCTGAGGCCCTGGGACTGGTCGTTGACCAGGCTCTGCACCGTGCGCACGTTGTCGGCGGCGACCACGCTGACCTGGCGCATCTCGTCGGCCTGGCGCTGCAGCGACTGCAGGACCGAGCGGGTCCGCATCTCGATGTCGTTGGCCAGCCCCTTGATCGTGGACTGCTGGGACTGGAACCGGCTCGCGGCCTTTTCTGCAAGCTCCAGGGCACGCTCGCTGACCGCGCGGAACTCGTCGGTCTGAAGCCGGAGGGTCCGCGCCATGGATTCGACCTCGGCGCTGACCTCCGCCGTCGGATGCTCGAGCCCGGCCAGATGCCGGGTGATCAGGTCGGTCTGCAGCTGCAGGCTGCGCCCGCGGGCGAGATAGGCCACGACCAGCCAGGCGGTCAACGGTACCAGCGCCATCGCCGACCCGATGCCGGCAAGCTCGTAGGGCTCGAGCAGGAACAGGTTGGCGAACCCGATGTTGCGGTCGATATAGGCCGTCCAGGCGATCAGCCAGACCAGCGTGAAAGCGAAACAGGCGGTGGTGAGCCAGAAGGAGCTGTCCAGCCGTCCGACCGGACCGGTAGAGGTCGGCGGCCGGTTGGTGCCGTCCCCTGCGCGCTGTCGGCGAGATCGGGTGGCGAGCCACGCATCGCGGTCGGCGTCGTAAGCGACCCTGATGTTCGGGCCGTGTGCATCCTCTGCTGCGATACGTGACGTCTGAGCTGCGTCAGACGGATGCGACGCCTGATCGGCCATCGACTCTTCGCTCCAAACCAGGCGATCCGCAACGTTGGCCCCCGGTCGGCGTTATCCGCCGAATTCCGCTCGTTGGGTCGCGGTCATACCCCCGCAGTTAAACGTAGCCGGACAGGCGGTTGATTTAAATCGAAAAATGAGGGCGATTCGCGTTAGCCCCCGCACATGCCTTGGTCAGCAGGGCTGAACGCCGGCGATGGCAAGCTCGACCCGGTACAGCGAGGTGGTGGCGGCGACATAGAGGATGTTGCCGTCCGGTCCGCCGAACACGACGTTGGCAACCGCCCGTTCCGGGATCCGTATCGCGCCGATTTTCCTGGGGCTCGGCTCTGGGGTATAGATATGGACCCCGTCGCCGGCGCTGGTCCAGACGTTGCCGGCAACGTCCACGCGGAACCCGTCGAACAGGCCGGCATCGCAGACGGCGAACCGGCGCCCGTTGGCGACCGTCGCTCCATCGGGGCTGACGTCGAAGGCCCAGATGTCGCGCTGGCCGTCCGGGTCGTGGGAGGCGGCGGTGTCGGCGACGTAGAGGATGCGCTCGTCGGGGGAAAAGGCGAGGCCGTTGGGCTTGGCGAACTGGCTGGTGATGACTGAGAGCGCACGGCTGGCGGGGTCGAACCGGAACACGTTGCACCCGCCATATTCCATGCCGCCGGCAAAGCCTTCCCAGTCGGACATGATCCCGTAGGACGGATCGGTGAACCAGATCGTGCCGTCGGATTTCACCACCACATCGTTGGGAGAGTTCAGGCGGTGGCCCTCGAAGCGGTCGACCAGCACCTCGTAGGTGCCGTCCCGTCGGGTCCGGCTGACCCGCCGCCCCCCGTGCTCGCAGGACACAAGCTGGCCCTCCCGGTCCAGCGTGTGGCCGTTGGTGAAGTTGGAGGGCTCGCGGAACACGCTGCCGCCGTCGGCGGCCGACCAGCGCAGCATCCGGTTGTTGGGGATGTCGCTCCAGAGCACATAGTCGCCGTCGCGGAAGTAGACCGGTCCCTCCGCCCAGATCGAGCCGGTGAACACACGCTCGACGCGCGGAGTCTTCGGCAGCAGTGCGGTGAAGCGATCGTCAAGGGCAATGAAGTCAGACACGGCGGCGTTCCCTCGGTTCGTGGCGCAACGGCTTTGTGTTGCCGATTTTGGTGGCGGGTCAGTGGACGGCGCCGGTGGGCGGCGTGTCCGGCCAGGGGGCTGCACGGGCGACTTGGCTCGCCTGGTGCATGACCATGCGCCACTGGCCGGATTCGTAGACGAAGGCATTGGCGGCCGCCAGAGTGACGCCGGCGACCAGTTCCTGGCATGTGACGAGGGCGCAGCCGTCGTGGAGCATGACCTGCGTGTCGCGGTGCGCGATCTCCGGCGCCGTCGGTTGCGACAGGATCCGCCGCCAGCTGTCGAGAACTTCCTCCCGACCGATCAACACGTCCCAACCGGGATGGATACAGGCCACCGGCGCCACCTCGGCCCACAGCCGCTCCATGGCCGCCAGGTCGCGATTGGCGAAGGCATCGTAGAATGCCGCATTGGCGGCAATCGCGCCCCGGACCCTGTCGTTCCGGGCGGTCAACGGTGGCCAAATGCAATGCGGATCGCCATCGCTGCACATTGCCACCGCGGATCGGTCGGGAAAAGGGCTTTGGGCCCCGCCCTCCCGCTTGCACAGCCGCCGCAAGCATAAGGCTGAAGCTGGGAACGCCTGACTCGATCGGCGGTGACGTTCGGCGCAACTTCACAAGTCGCTCGGGCGGAGTACAAGAGTATGTAGGCTGGTTCGAACGCGATTTTGGTGCACTCGTGGAGCAGACCGTAGTATTAATGTGCCTGAACATGCTGTAATGTACGCGAAGGCAGGGGACGACCGTCACTCTTGAACTGATCTGGAAATCTGCTAAGCCGCGGCGGCCAAAAAAATGGATCTTGAGTTTCAAGCCCAATCCCGGCACCCGCTGATCCAGGCGGCCGCCAAGTACTGGCTAGACAAATGCGGCAACCGACCGATGCCATCACGCACCGATCTCGATCCGTGCGAGATCCCGGCCCTGTTGCCCCACATCCTGCTGCTTGACGTTGGGTATGATCCGCTGGACTTTCGCTACCGACTCATTGGAACCGCCATTGACCAGCACATGAACGAGCCGCGCACCGGACAACGCCTGCGCTCGATCCCACACCAGGCGCCGGGCAGCACGCTTTGGCGGAGGCTGGAAGCGGTGGTGGCCGATCGCCGGCCCATGGCCGACAATGTCGACTATGTCGGGCGGTACAGGGAGTTCAAGCTGGCGGAAGACATCATCCTGCCGCTCTCCGACGACGCCTTGCGGGTCGACATGCTGCTGGTGGCGGTGGCCTTCGTGCGCAAGGACAGGTCTGGGACGGAATCGGATCCCGCTCAAGCCTGGAGGAACCGGATCAGTGCGTCCCCGGTCGCATGGGGCAACTCTTCCGGCAAGTAGTGCCCTCCGGGCAGGGCCGATCCGCTGACGTTGACGGCGCGCTCGCCCCAGGCCGCGATCGGATCGAAGCAGCGTTCGACCACCCCGTGCGCGCCCCACAGCACCAGCAGGGGGCAACCCAGTCTCCGTCCGCCGGCCACGTCGGCGCGGTCATGCTCCAGGTCGATCCCAGCCGCGGCGCGATAGTCGTTGCAGCTCGCGTGGATCGCCTGCGGGTCGCGGAAGCAGCGCAGGTACTCTCCGATCGCGGCATCGGTGAACGGGGCAAGTCCGGCCGCGCCGTCGCCGCACTTGGCGCGCCAGAATGCGTCGGGATCGGACCCGATCATCCGTTCCGGCAGCGGCGGCGGCAGGATCAGGAAGAACCAGTGCCAGTAGGCGCGCGCGAAATCCTCGGTGGTGTTCCGGTACATGTGCAGCGTCGGCGCGATGTCTATCACGCAAAGCCGGTCGATGGCGTCCGGATGGTCGGCCGCCAGCCGGTGGCCGACGCGGCCGCCTCGGTCATGGCCGGCGACGCTGAAGCGAGCGAAGCCGAGCGCCTTCATGACCTGGACCTGATCGGCGGCCATGACCCGTTTGCTGTAGTTGACGCAGTCGACGCCCGCCTCCGGCTTGCTGCTGTCGCCGTAGCCGCGAAGATCGGCGCAGACCACGGTAAAGTGCTCCGCGAGACGTGGAGCCATCATGTGCCAGATCGCATGGGTCTGCGGGTAGCCGTGCAGCAACAGCAACGGAGGGCCGCTGCCACCGTGGACGAGATTGATCTCGGCGCCCTCGACGGCAACGCGGCGCCGGGTGAAGCCCTCGAACATGGCAGACGCTCAGCGATTATCCCGGTCGCCACACCCTATCGGCCTGAACCCCGGGAGCAAGCCCCGTGCGCCGCGGTGCCCGACTCCCATGTCCGCGGCCGTCAGTCGATCCGGTAGGAGAGGCCGATCTCGGTCTCGACCGTGTCTTCGTCGAGGAAGGCGACGGCGGTACGGTACTCCGGCACCATCGGGACGGCCTGCGGCCCGTAGGGGGTCTGGATTACCCGCGGGGCATAATCGACCACCTGGGTCGTCAGCATGCCGTCGACCAGTGCCCACATCCCGACTTCATAGAGGTCGAGGACCGGAGTTTCGGCGTAGCTCTCGTAGGTTCCGTCCGGGTAGAAGGCGGTCGCGATATAGGCAGGCATGCCTTCGAGCATACCCTCCCATGCCCAGGTGCCGACCAGCAGCTCGGCTTCCGCGATCGCGGTGCGGCTGGGGGAGGTCTGCGTCCTCTCCTCGTCGGGCTGTCCGACCTCGCTCTCGGTCGGCACCGGCAACTCCTCGCTGTCGGCAAAGCTGGTCGCCTCGTTGAACGTGCCCGACCGCCCCGGGGTCGTGCGGTGGCTGTCGAAGGATCCGGTGATGGTTGTGGAATCGCCATTGCCGGCGCGGTCGAACAGGTCGGCGCTGGCCGGGCGGGCGGCCGCGGCGGCCAGCGCGATGGCGATCCAGGCGGCATAGGTGCTCAGCTTGGCGAAGGAGGTCATGGTCGGATCCTCTGCGAGTTTGCGCGTCGCCGGCAATCTAAGCGGCCAATGTGGGATCTCGGGGCGCATGCGCGGCGGTTTTGTGGCAGCAGTGACCGGTGTCACCGCGGCAGGTCGCCCCCCGGCAGGCCGGTAGGATGCCGGTGCCGGCCCTGCTATCGTGCGCGGGCATGCCCGAGTCCGCCCTTCACGTCACGCTGCGATGCACTTCGGACAACCGCTGACCCGCGGGCGTCTGCTGCGTCGCTACAAGCGCTTCCTCGCCGACGTCGCGCTGGCGGACGGGTCGGTGCACGTGGTCCACTGCCCCAATCCGGGCGCGATGATCGGGCTGGCCCGTCCGGGCGGCGAGGTCTGGCTCTCCCGCGCGCTCAACATGAAGCGCAAGCTGGCGATGACCTGGGAGCTGGAGCGGATCGGCGACCGGCTGGTCGGGATCAACACCAACCGTCCGAACGACCTCGTCCACGAGGCAATCGCCGCCGGTGCCATCACGCCCCTCGACGGCTACGATCGGATCAGGCGCGAGGTGCGCTACGGCCTGAGATCGCGCATCGACATGCTGCTGGAGGCGGATGGCCGGCCGCCATGCTATGTCGAGATCAAGAACGTTCACCTGCGACGCGACCACGGGCCCAATCCTGGTGCGGCCGAGTTTCCCGATTGCGTCACCGCGCGTGGCGCGCGACATCTGGACGACCTGGCGGCGATGGTTGCAGCCGGCGGCCGTGCCGCGATGGTCTATTGCGTGCAACGCGAGGACTGCGACCGCTTCGCCCTGGCCACCGACCTCGACCCGGCCTATGCGGCCGCCTTTGCCCGTGCGGCGGCTGCTGGCGTCGAGGCCTACGCCTATGCTTGCGCACTCAGCCTTGAAGAGATACGGGTGGCATCGCCATTGCCCGTTATCATATAAGCGGAAAGCGCAACCCCGCGACTTGTCACGACGGTATGACCCAATGGGACGGCAGGCAGCAATGCAGCGGCAAGAGTCGGCCCCCGCCGGCATCAAGATCCATGGCCCGGCCGAGTTCGAGGCCATGCGACGAGCCGGACGACTTGCTGCCGAGACGCTTGATTTCATAACGCCCCAGGTCGTGCCGGGCGTGACTACCGACCGGCTGGACCGGCTCTGCCACGATTTCATCGTCGGGCACGGGGCGATTCCGGCGCCGTTGAACTACCGAGGCTTCCCCCGGTCGATCTGCACCTCGATCAACCATGT
Organism: Alphaproteobacteria bacterium; assembly: GCA_050329975.1. Lineage (GTDB taxonomy): Bacteria > Pseudomonadota > Alphaproteobacteria > CALKHQ01 > CALKHQ01 > CALKHQ01. The sequence goes on from JBHJOG010000189.1 coordinate 48,538, forward strand.
GGTCTGCCACGGTATTCCGGGCGAGAAGGTGCTGCGCGACGGCGACGCGATCAACATCGATGTCACCGTGATCCTCGACGGCTGGCACGGCGACACCAGCCGCATGTTCCATGTCGGCGAGACCCTGAACCCGAAGAGCCAGCGGCTGGTCGACGTGACCTACGAGGCGATGATGCGCGGGATCGCGGCCGTGCGTCCGGGTGCCCGGCTCGGCGACATCGGGCATGCGATCCAGTCCTATGCCGAAAGCTTCCGCTTCTCGGTGGTCGAGGATTTCTGCGGGCATGGGCTCGGCCGGATCTTCCATGATGCGCCGAGCGTGCTGCACTACGGTCGACCCGGGACCGGGATCGCCCTGCAGGAAGGCATGTTCTTCACCGTCGAGCCGATGATCAACGCCGGCCGCAAGGAGGTGAAGATCCTGGGCGACGGCTGGACGGCGGTCACGCGCGACCGGTCGCTGTCGGCCCAGTTCGAGCACTCGATCGGGGTCACCGCCGACGGCTGCGAGATCTTCACCCTCTCGCCGGCCGGGTATCACAAGCCGCCCTACGCCTGAGTTCCGGAAGAAGCGCCGTCATGTCCGAGGCCGGCTCGCCCAAGTCGCCGCGACGGGCCTTGGCGGACGCCGCGCCCAGGAAACCCCACTTCCATGGCCACCGCGACCGGCTGCGGCAACGGCTGCTCGACGACGGCCCCGAACCGCTGCGGGACTACGAGCTTCTGGAACTCGTCCTGTTCGCCATTCCGCGCATCGACGTCAAGCCGCTGGCGAAGCGGCTGATCGACCGGTTCGGGAGCTTGCCGGAGGTTCTGGCCGCATCGCCGGACGAGCTGCGCAAGACCGAGGGGGTGGGCGATGCTGCAGTTGTCGCGCTCAAGATCGTCCAGGCTTCTGCTGCGCGCATGATCAAGCGCGAGATCGCGGACAAGCCGGTATTGAGCGCCTGGCACAAGGTCGTCGACTATTGCCACGCGGCGATGGCCCGCGAGCCGACCGAGCAGTTCCGGCTGCTGTTCCTCGACCGCAAGAACAAGCTGATCGCCGACGAGGTGCAGCAGCGCGGCACAATCGACCACGCGCCGGTCTATCCGCGCGAAGTGGTCAAGCGGGCGCTGGAACTCGGCGCCGCCGCGATCATCCTCGCCCACAACCATCCCACTCGACCCATTTCAATCACGTTCGATCACGCTGCTTCCTACTGAATCACTGGAATTTCCCGGCTTGTCGTAGAGCTGGACAGTGTGGCATATTGGGGTCGGTTTGAGGGGGATCAGTCGCCCTTTCGACCCCAGTCGCCGACCCCTATTGCCCGTCTGGCGACCCCACTTGAGAGCCGATGGGAGAGCCCAGTGCCAAGCCTTACAGACGGAGAGATACGCCGCGCTCTGAAGCAGGTGGAGCAGACCGGAAAACAGCTAAGCCTGATCGATGGCGAGGGGCACGGCACTGGCCGTTTGGTCCTCGTCATGAAGCCGATGCCCACTCGCGTCACAGCGGACTGGATGGCGCAGCAGTGGCGCGATCAGAAGCGCCTCAAGAAGAAGCTCGGCTCGTATCCGTCGATGTCGCTCAGCAAGGCGCGGGAGGTTTTCACCCGCGATTTCTCCGACATGATCCAGAAGGGTCGCAGCATCAGGATGGCCGGCGACACACGCCCCGGCACCGTGGCCGATCTTTTCGAAGCCTACGTTGCTCACCTGAAGGCGTCGGGAAAGTCGTCCTGGAAGGAAGCGGAGAAAGGCTTCAACAAGGTCGCGGATACGCTCGGTCGCAATCGGCCTGCTCGTGACATTGAGCCCGACGAGATCACCGATCTAATTCGACCGATCTACGACCGCGGCAAGCGCTCGATGGCGGATCACGTCCGCAGTTACATTCGATCCGCGTTTAGCTGGGGCCTGAAATCGGAGCACGATTACCGCAGCGCGTCGCAGCGGCGTTTCCGGCTCGTCTACAATCCCGCAGCCGGCATCCCCACGGAGCCTAAGAAGGTCGGAACCCGCTGGCTTGATGAAGAGGAGTTCCTACGCCTCTACCGCTGGCTCGAATGTCCCGATACGCCGGTTCATCCGCCCTACACACGCGCCGTGCGCATTCTCATGCTCACCGGCCAGCGCGTCGAGGAAATCGCGCGCCTGCATGTCGATCAGTGGGACGCCAAGGAACGGATCATTGACTGGTCGAAGACCAAGAACGGCAAGCCGCACGCCATTCCCGTCCCCGAGGTGGCGGCGGAGCTGATCGAGTCGATCAAGCCCAACGCGCACGGATGGTTTTTCCCCTCCGCGACCGACCCGACCAAGCCGGTCAGCCATGGTACGCTTTACTCGTTCATGTGGCGTCAGCGCGAGCGCGAGGTGATCCCGGTCGTGACCAACCGCGATCTGCGCAGAACCTGGAAGACGCTTGCTGGACAGGCCGGCCTGTCGAAGGAAATCCGCGACCGGCTACAAAACCACACGCTCCAAGACGTCAGTTCGAAGAGCTACGATCGCTGGAACTATATGCCTGAAAAGCGAGCCGCGATGAAGAAGTGGAACGCCTTTGTTCGAGCCATGCTGGCGAAGAAGCGTGCCAAGGCCGCGGGAGGGAAACGCGCGCCGATCAATCAAAAGCCCGCTGAGGCGTTGGTTCAGCGCGCCGCGTGAGACCAACCGAGTGGTCCTCGGGACGGCGAGGCGATCTCAAGTTTGTGCAACAACCCGTTGCACAATTTCCAGGTCGGCACCGGCCGCAATGACACTTCATCCAACAGCGCCTTGAGGTTGGCGCCGATCCGGCGACCCACATCGGCCGCTTCCAAACGATGCAGGCTCGCCAAGCCTTCGACCACGCCCCAGACATCACTGGGCTCAGATGGGCGAGCGCCGGTTCGCGTGAATGGGCCATTGGTCTCTGTAAGGACGCGACCTAACGGGAATGTGCGGTTAGCGATAGCCCGACTTTCATTCACCGCACCTCTGCCACCCGGCCATTTCGCGTTGGGTGAGGAGTATCGCAGCGGGTCGGACGGCGACGGCTTCAGCCTACAAAGGATCGAACACAGGATGGACGGTGCGCCGTGACGTCAGGGCGGCCCCGACGCGCTGGTCGATCCAGCCCAAGCCTTCCCCTGCGGCCGAGGTAAGGTCTCGGCCGATCTTCGGCGGGCGGGATATCCCCGAAACGCCCTGGGACTGATACGCGGCGCGGGCGTTTCAGGCGGCGCTTTTAGAGGGAGAGGGCTGCGGCTGTCGCCGTGACGGGTTGAGGGTCGAGAGAGAGGCTCCCGGCCGGCCCGTCATGGAGATTCTGCCATGACCCAGATAAGCACCATCGCCGATCACGACGCCTTCGGCGCGCCGCCGGTTTCAGCCGGTTATAGAGTCGACATCACGCGCGGCAAACGGATCGGGCGCGTGTCGTCCGAATGGTTCTCGCGGCCGGACGACGAGCGCTATCTGTCGCTCAGCGCCCTCTACGCCGCCGTTCGCGCACGCGCGGATCACGCCACCGCCCGCACCGTCGAGACCCGGACCCTTCGTGTCGAGGCCAGTCGCGATAGCGCCGAACGCCTGGCGTTGATCGTGCCCGGTCGCGACGAGCCCATCGCTCCGACGCACTGGTCATTCGGCCAGATGTGCAGCCTGGTCGGCGCGCCCGCCGGCTACAGGCGTCAGCTCCCTGCGCCCCTTGCCGGCATCAACCTGCAGCACGGCCTGCTTTCGCACCGGGCCGAGCTGGTGAAGACGCTGGAGGCGGACGACGGGCGGATAGAGCTGCGCGCCGTCACCGGCCCCGACTATGGCCGCATCTGGGACCATGAGCTGGTCGCCGCGGTCATGAAAATCGCCGGCGAGGGCATGGGCGATACGCGCTGGAAGGTGCCTGGCCTGCTCGATTGGTCGACCATGACGCATAACCCATTCGTCGAGGTGACAAAGGGCACGACCACGCTCTACGCCTCCGATCGCGATGTGTTCCTCTTTCTGGTCGACGACACCCATCCGATCGAAGCCGGCCGCCTCCGCAATGGCGACCCAGACCTCTATTTTCGCGGCTTCTATTGCTGGAACAGCGAGGTGGGCTCGAAAACCCTCGGCATGGCGTCCTTTTATCTCCGGGCCGTCTGCATGAATCGCAACATCTGGGGCGCTGAGGGCTTCGAGGAGATCTCGATCCGCCATAGCAAGTTCGCCAGCCACCGGTTCGCGCATCAGGCGGCGCCGGCGCTGGAGCGCTTCGCCACGTCGTCGCCCGCGCCGTTCATGGCGGGGATCAGGGCCGCGCGCGAACAGATCGTCGCCCGCAAGGATGAGGATCGCGAGAGCTTTCTGCGCAAGCGCGGCTTCTCGCGCTCCGAGACCGGGAAGATCATCGCCACCGTGCTGGAGGAGGAAGGGCGCCCGCCGGAGTCGATCTTCGACTTCGTCCAGGGCATCCCGGCGCTCGCCCGCGCCAAGCCGCATCAGGATGCGCGGCTGGAGCTGGAGGGCAAGGCCGCCAAGCTCCTTTCCACCGTCCGGTGACATCGGAGGCGTGGAGCCGGATTCGCGACTCCACGCCTTTACGCTTCCGCGCGGCCCCAGCCTCCTAGCTAGAGGAAGAGGGCCGCGCCGGCTTCGTGACGGGTTGGAGGCCGAGAGAGAGGCTTTCGGCCGCCCGTCATGGAGAATGACCATGACCCGAGTTCAGAAGATCGTCCTGTCCTCATCGCGGGACA
>JBHJOG010000190.1:0-4685 GCA_050329975.1 Alphaproteobacteria bacterium
CAGGGTGGTGAGCGCTTCGCGCACCTCGTCCAGCTTGAAGGGTTTGATTACGGCCATGACCAGTTTCATGGTTGCCCCCTTGTTGTTGCGCCCGCCGCGCGGCCCGGGCCCCGGCACAAGGCCGTCGCCGGCGCACAGGTCCGCGTGGACGTGTTCCCGGAAAAGGATGTTCAAGAACCGTGCCGTTCACGCCGCGGGGGGATCGCACAGCGCCCGGGGGCATCCGGTCGCATGGCCTAGCGAAGCTGACAGGTTACTCTCAGTCCAGGCCACCGCCGGTGTCTGACTATGATTTAGGCGATTCGAGACCGATGCCTAAAAATCGATCAACAGCCTCTGCACAGGATTTGAGCAGTCTGCGCGCGGAGGTGGCGATTGTCGGCGGCGGACTCGCCGGGCTGACCCTGGCCGCCGCCCTCGGCGACGCCGGGATCGACACCGTCGTGCTCGAGCGGCGGCAGCCGTCGGCCATGGACGATGCGCTGTTCGACGGCCGCACCACCGCGATCGCGCACGGGCCGAAGCTGGCGCTCGAGGCGATCGGGGTCTGGCCCCGGCTGGCCGACGACGCCGCGCCGATCCTGGAGATCCGGGTCTGTGACGGCAGGCCCGACGGCTACACCTCGCCCTTGTTCCTGCACTACGACCACGCCGAGGTCGGAACCGATCCGCTCGGACATATCGTCGAGAACCGGCTGATCCGCCGGGCGCTGATGCGGCGCCTGCAAGACTGCCCGAGCGTACGGATGCTGGCGCCGGCGACAGTGGCCGCGCTCGGCAATCGGGCCGAGGCCGCGGTCCTGCGCCTGGAGGACGGGCGGGAGGTTCGCGCCCAGCTGGTCGCCGCCTGCGACGGCCGCAGCTCGCCGCTGCGCGCCATGGCCGGGATCGGGGTGGCCGAGATCCGCTATCGGCAGACCGCGCTGGTCTGCACGGTGGCGCACGCACGCCCCCATGGCGGCATTGCCCATGAGCGCTTCCTGCCCGGCGGTCCGTTCGCCATCCTGCCGATGACCGACGACCTCGCGCTGGCCCCCGGCGCGCCGCTGCCCCACCGCTCCTCGATCGTCTGGAGCGAGGACGCCGACGTCGCCGCCGGCATTGCCCTGCTCGACGACGCGGGCTTCGAACGCGAGCTCGCCCGCCGGTTCGGCGACTTCATGGGCCCGATCGCGCTCGCCGGCCCCCGCTTCGCCTACCCGCTGTCGCTCCACCTCGCCCACAGCTACGGCGCCGGCCGGCTGGCGCTGGTCGGCGAGGCGGCCCACGGCATCCACCCGATCGCGGGCCAGGGGCTGAACATGGGCTGGCGCGACGTCGCCGCGCTGGCCGAGGAGGTGGTTGACACCCGGCGGCTGGGGCTCGACGTCGGCCGGCCGCAGGTGCTGCGCGCCTACCAGGCGCGGCGGGCGGCCGACAACCTGCTGCTGGCGACGGTGACCGACGCGCTCAACCGGCTATTCTCCAACGACCTGCCCGGCGTCCGCCAGCTGCGCGACCTCGGGCTCGCCGCGGTGAACCGGGTCCCGCCGCTGAAACGCACCCTGATGCGTCACGCGATGGGGGTGCTGGGGGACCGGCCGCGGATCGTGCGCGGCGAACCGCTCTAGCGTCCGCCCTATCGCAAACGCCGCAGCAGGGAGTCGAAGGCATCGACGCTCGCCGCGGCCCCGCCGGCCGCGCCGCGGCTGCCGAGGCAGAAGATGTCGGTGGTGATCCCGACCAGTTGCGGCGTGCCGTCGATATCGGCCAGGATCGGTGAACCGGAATCGCCCGGCAGCACGTCGCAGTCATGGGTGAACCAGCCGCGGCCGCCGAGTGCGGCCGCCGAGCAGCCGAGATGTCCGGTCAGGTCGAACGGCTGGTCGGTGCTGTAGCCGGCCTGGTCGAGGTCGCGGCCGCCGGCCAGCGCCGCCCGTGCCGCGGCCGGCGACGCCACCGGCACGAACCCGACTTCGGCGCCGATCGGCGCGTCGAGCAGCAGCAGCGCCCAGTCGGTCTCCGGCCGCCCGACCTGGCCGTGGTGGTAGCCGGGGCTCAGGTGCAGCGATTCGACCCGGGCTTCCCCCAGCGCGTCGCGACGGCTGACCCCGGCCAGGAACCAGATGTCGTCCACCTGCGACCGTCCCTGCAGCACCCCGGGGAAGCAGTGGCCGGCGGTCAGTACCAGCCGCTCGCCGACCAGCACGCCGGTGCACTGGCTGTCGGGCGTGAACACCACGCCCACCGCCGACCAGGGATAGGCGTCGCTATCGAGGCGCACCCGGTCGTCCCGGCCGCCGAGAAAATTGGCCGGGATCGCGCCCGATGCCAGGCTGGCCTGGCTGATGCCGCAGACCAGCTCCCCGGGCGGCCGCTCCGCCTCGTCCCGGTACTGCTGGTAGCCCGACCGGATCAGGAAGACGTCGCCGATCGCCAGCACGACGATGAGCACGACCGCCACATGCGGGATCCAGTCCTGCAGGCGCATGCACACCCTCCCCCGTCGCCGCCCCGAGGCGGCCGATATGGCATATATATAGGTCTGGCCGGCGTCAGCAGCCCACGGTTTCGCAGACGCGGATGATGCGCGGCCCGCTGGTCGGCGGGCGGGTCGACTGGCCGGTGATGGCGCCCGGCTCGGCGACCCGCCCGCCCTGGGCCAGCGACCGGAAGGTCTCGTAGAAGACGCGGGCGTCCGGCGCGGTATTGTAGACCGAGGTGCCGTTGCGGCGGCAACGTACGCCGGACGCGACTGCGACCACATAGTGGCGGCGGTCGCGCTCCACGATCAGTGGCGACCCGGAATCCCCCGGGACCGTGTCGCAGTTGTGCTCGACCCAGCCGGCGGTGTGATAGTTCTCGATCCGGCAGTCGAGATGGCCGGTAAGTCCCTCCGGACGGTCGGAGCTGTACCCGGCCTGGTCGACCCGGCCCCAGCTGTTCTGGGCAAGGTAGTAAAGGTCGTCGCTGCGCAGCGCGTAGACGGGGATAGTGCCGGTGGCCGCGCCGATCGGCTGGTCGAGCACGACGAAAGCCCAGTCGTCGCGGACGTCGCCGTCCGGCCGGGCACGGGCGGTATAGCCGGGCGCCACTACGATCTCGGTCGCGGTCGCCATCGCCTGATAGCGCCCGGCCTGAAGCCCGGCATAAAAGCGCACGTCAGACGGCGCGGCCTGGCCGGAGTGATAGTCCGTGACACAATGGGCGGCCGTCAGCACCAGCGAATCGTCGACCAGGGTGCCGGTGCAGCTGCTGGATGGGCCGACCAGCTGGCCGATCGCGCGCCAGGGCGCGCGGCTGCTGTCCATCAGCTGGCGGTCGTCGCGTCCGAACAGCATGTCGATCGGCGCACCCTGGTCCGCCAGGGTCGCCCGGTCGGTGCCGCAAACGGTCTCGGCGTCCTGGCCCTGCGCCCAGAGCGGGCCGCAGCCGAGGGCGAAAAGGACGGCGCATGCCGCCGTGCGTGCTTCCTGCCACATGCCATGATCCTCCGTCGGAGCCAGCGGTCGAACGTTCCGCATGCTGCACGCGGCAGGGTTGCGATTCCGCTAAGCCTTGCTGATTCCTTGCAAGCGGGACGGACGATTGGCTACACCCTTGGTCACATCATCCGCAGGAGCGAGGGGAGCGTCGGTGGCGGCAGGACGAGGCGACGTCAAGAAGGTGGTGCTGGCCTATTCGGGCGGGCTCGACACCTCGGTGATCCTGCGCTGGCTGCAGGACACCTATGGCTGCGAGGTGGTGACCTTCACCGCCGACCTCGGACAGGGCGAGGAGCTGGAGCCGGCGCGGCGCAAGGCAGAGATGATGGGGATCAAGGAGATCTTCATCGAAGACCTGCGCGAGGAATTCGTCCGCGACTACGTGTTCCCGATGTTCCGGGCGAATGCCCTGTACGAGGGGACCTATTTGCTCGGCACCTCGATCGCACGGCCGCTGATCGCCAAGCGGCAGATCGAGATCGCGGCGCTGACCGGCGCCGATGCGGTGTCGCACGGCGCGACCGGAAAGGGCAACGACCAGGTCCGCTTCGAGCTCAGCTACTACGCGCTCAACCCGGACATCAAGATCATCGCACCCTGGCGGGAATGGGACCTGACCAGCCGCACCACGCTGATCGACTATGCCGAGAGCCGGCAGATCCCGGTGCCGCGGGACAAGCGCGGCGAGGCGCCGTTCTCGGTCGACGCCAACCTGCTGCACATCTCCGCCGAGGGGAAGGTGCTGGAGGACCCGTGGACGGAGCCGGAGGAGTATGTCTATTCCCGCACCGTCTCGCCCGAGGACGCGCCGGACGAGCCGACCTATGTCGAGATCGAGTTCGAGCAGGGCGACCCGGTAGCGGTGGACGGCGTGCGCCTTGGCCCGGCCGACCTGCTGACCCGGCTGAACACGCTCGGCGGCGGCAACGGTATCGGGCGCCTCGACCTGGTGGAGAACCGCTTCGTCGGCATGAAGTCTCGCGGCGTCTACGAGACGCCCGGCGGTACGGTGCTGCACGTCGCCCACCGGGCGATTGAGTCGCTGACCCTCGACCGTGGCGCGGCCCACCTCAAGGACGAACTGATGCCGCGTTATGCGGAGATGATCTACAACGGCTTCTGGTTCGCACCCGAGCGGCTGATGCTGCAGGCGCTGATCGACAAGAGCCAGGAGCGGGTCAGCGGCACGGTCAGGATGAAGCTCTACAAGGGCTCGGCCAC
>JBHJOG010000191.1:0-12008 GCA_050329975.1 Alphaproteobacteria bacterium
AGAGGAGCCGCCCATGAGAGCCCGCAGCCTCGCCGTCGCCCTGTCGATCGGCGCCGGCCTCGCCTTGCCGGCAGCAGCAACTGCCGCCGAGGCGATCCTCTACGACGGCAACAATTGCAGCGGCGAGTACCGCATGCTTGACCGTTCCGTTGCCAACTTCCACCACATCGGGTTCGACAACGAGGTCAACTCGGTGATGGTGATCACCGGCACCTTCCGGTTCTACCGCGACGCCAACTACGGCGAAGGCAACGGCCCGTCGTTCCAACTTGGCCCCAGCGGGCAGCAGCAGACGTGCTGGTCGCTGCAGGATGCGTCGCAGGGGACGTTCCCGAACAACCGGATGTCGTCGGCGCAGCTGGTTGCCGACAGCCAGGGCCCGCAGCCGGTCGGCGTTGCCGTCCTCTACGACAACACCAACTTTGGCGGCCAGTACCGGATTCTCACGCGCGCGGTGAGCAACTTCAATGCGATCGGCTTCGACAACCGCACCGAGTCGATCCGAGTGCTCTCGGGCACATGGACCTTCTACCGTAACGACAACTTCGGCGCCCCGCCGAACCGCCCGAGCATCACGCTTGGCGTCGGCGATTATGCGGACGTGGCCAACGTGCCGGGCTACCCGCCGGGCACCTTTCCGCACGACCTGATGTCGTCGGCCCAGGTGGCAGCTGGCGCGCCGCCTCCTCCTCCGCCGCCTCCGCCGCCACTGCAGTGCGGCCCGGGCCAGATCGCCGGCAACACTCAGTGCGTGACCTGCGCGCAGTACAGCCCGAACTCCGTACCAAGCCCTGCGGGTGACGCCTGCGTCTGCGTCGCGCCCTATCAGGTCGCTGCGGTGGACAGCGTCGATGGCGTTCAGGTCGTGGGCTGCACGGCTCCGGAGGCTCCGACACCGGTTGCCTGTCCCGCGCCCTATCATGTGCTGGCGAACGACGGGCGCTGCGTCTGGTCCTGCGGCGCCGGCACGCAGCCCGACAATGCCAGCAACGAGTGCGTCTGCCAGCCGGGCCTGGTGCAGACCGGGACCGACCAGTTCGGCCGGCGGCAATGCAGCGCGCCGAGCCAGTCGCCGGTGCAGGATGTCCGCTACACTGTGCCGGCGCGCCACTTGATCGGGGCCGCGCAGGCGGCGGGCTTCACCATGACCACGCAGGTCGACCAAGGTGGGGCGCGCTGTGAGATCCGGGGCGACCGGATCGTGTTCGAGATGACCAACCCGCCGGACAACAAGCCGCGCACCTGCACAGTGACGATGTTCGGCGGTCGGCCGCTGGCGCCGGGATGGCGGTTCGAGGACTACAACGCCAGTGTCGCCTTCGGCCAGGCCAATCCTACCGGGCTCACGGCTCAGCTGCCGTTCCAGCTGCAGCTGCACATCCCGCCGTTCCAGGACAAGACGATCGTCGACCTGCTCAGCATCGACCTGATCGGCCCGAGCGGCGCCAACTGGCAGGCGGCGTTGCAATAGCGGGCCTGGCTTACAGGGGCGGGCCGAGGCCCCGCCCCTGGCGTCCCACCCGGCGGCGGGCGGGGCCTCGCCTCGGTGTACGGCAGCTCGGATCAGGCGCTGCGGCGCGCGTCCGAGAGGCGGGGCCGCAGCAGTGGGGCCAGGAACTGGCCGGTGTAGCTGTCGGTGACTGCGGCGACCTGTTCCGGGGTGCCGGTGGCGACGATGCGGCCGCCCTTGTCGCCGCCCTCGGGACCGATGTCGACGATCCAGTCGGCGGTCTTGATCACCTCGAGGTTATGCTCGATCACCAGCACCGTGTTGCCGGTGTCCACCAGCGCGTGCAGCACTTCCAGCAGCTTGCGCACGTCGGCGAAGTGCAGCCCCGTGGTCGGCTCGTCGAGGATGTAGAAGGTGCGGCCCGTCGCGCGGCGCGACAGCTCCTTCGACAGCTTGACCCGCTGCGCCTCGCCGCCCGACAGGGTGGTCGCCGACTGCCCGACCTTGATATAGCCTAGCCCGACCCGCTGCAGCGTGGTCATCTTCTCGCGGATCGCCGGCACTGCCTTGAAGAAATCCGCCGCCTCGTCGACCGTCATCTCGAGCACGCCGGCGATCGATTTCTCGCGATAGGTGACCTCCAGCGTTTCGCGATTGTAGCGCTTGCCTTTGCAGACGTCGCACTGGACGTAGACGTCGGGCAGGAAGTGCATCTCGATCTTGATCACGCCGTCGCCCTGGCAGGCCTCGCAGCGACCGCCCTTGACGTTGAACGAGAACCGCCCGGGTTTGTACCCGCGCGCCTTGGCCTCCGGCAGCCCGGCGAACCAATCGCGGATCGGCCCGAAGGCACCGGTATAGGTCGCCGGGTTGGAACGCGGGGTGCGGCCGATCGGCGACTGGTCGATGTCGATCACCTTGTCCAGGTGCTCGAGACCGCGGATCGCCTCGTGTGGCCCCGGCGTCTCGCGCGCCCCGTTCAGCCGCCGCGCCATCGCCTTGTACAGGGTCTCGACGATCAGCGAGGACTTGCCGCCGCCGGAAACGCCGGTGACGCAGGTGAAGGTGCCCAGCGGGATCTCGACGTCGACGTTCTGCAGGTTGTTGGCACGGGCGCCGACCACGCTCACCGTCCGGCTCTTGCGGAACGGTCGGCGCTGCGCCGGCATCGGGATCTGCTCGATCCCGGTCAGATACTTGCCGGTCAGGCTATCGGGATGCTGCATCACCACTTCCGGGATACCGGCCGCCACCACCTGGCCGCCGTGGACCCCAGCACCCGGGCCCATGTCGATCAGGTAGTCGGCGGCGCGCATCGCCTCCTCGTCGTGCTCGACCACGATCACCGTGTTGCCCAGTTCGCGCAGCCGCACCAGCGTCTGCAGCAAACGGGCATTGTCGCGCTGGTGCAGCCCGATCGAGGGCTCGTCGAGCACATAGAGCACGCCGGAAAGGCCGGAGCCGATCTGGCTTGCCAGCCTGATCCGCTGGCTCTCGCCGCCCGACAGCGAGCCGGACATGCGCGACAGGCTCAGATATTCCAGCCCGACGTCGACCAGGAAGCCCAGCCGCTCATTGATCTCGCGCAGGATTCGGTACGCGATCGTCTGGTCCTTCTCGCTCAGCAGATCGTTCAGCCGGCCGAACCAGTCGCGCGCGGCGACGATCGACAGGTCGGCGACCTCGCTGATCGTCAGCCGCTCGATCTTGACCGCCAGTGCCTCCGGTTTCAGCCGGCGGCCGCCGCAGGTTTCGCACGGACTCAGCGACTGGAACTTGGCCAACTCCTCGCGGATCCACTGGCTGTCGGTCTCGCGCCAGCGCCGCTCCATGTTGGGCACCACGCCCTCGAACGGCTTGGTGGTCTTGTAGCTCCGCAGCCCGTCGTCATAGGCGAAAGTGATCTCTTCCTTGCCGGTGCCGAACAGGATCGCGTTACGCACGGCCTCCGGCAGGTCCTCGAACGGCGTGCTGGTGCTGACCTTGTAGTGCCGGGCGATGCTGTCCAGCGTCTGCATGTAATAGGGCGAGCTCGATCCCTGCCAGGGCGCGATCGCGCCGCTGCGCAGCGGCCGCTCCGGTTCCGGCACGACAAGCAGCGGATCGATGACGGTCTTGGTGCCGAGTCCGTCGCAGGCTGGACAGGCGCCGAACGGATTGTTGAACGAGAACAGCCGCGGCTCGATCTCCTCGATGGTGAAGCCGGAGACCGGACAGGCGAACTTGGCCGAGAAGGTCGTGCGCTCGCCGGTGGTCGCGTCCTCGGTGATCGCCAGCTGGTCGCCAAGCTCAAGGCAGGTCTCCAGGCTTTCGGCCAGCCGGGTCTCCAGTCCGGGGCGGACGACGACCCTGTCGACCACCACCTCGATGTCGTGCTTCTTTTTCTTGTCGAGTGCCGGCGCCTCGGCGATGTCGTGCTGCACCCCGTCTATCTTCACCCGCTGGTAGCCGCGCTTCTGCAGGTCGACCAGTTCCTTGCGATACTCGCCTTTGCGGCCGCGAACCACCGAGGCGAGGATCAGCAGCCGGGTCCCTTCCGGCATCGCCATCACCCGGTCGACCATCTGGCTGACGGTCTGGCTCACGATCGGCAACCCGGTCGCGGGCGAGTAGGGGACTCCGATCCGGGCCCAGAGCAGGCGCATGTAGTCGTAGATCTCGGTCACGGTTCCGACGGTGGACCGCGGATTGCGCGAGGTGGTCTTCTGCTCGATCGAGATCGCCGGCGACAGCCCGTCGATCGAATCGACGTCGGGCTTCTGCATCAACTCCAGAAACTGGCGCGCATAGGCCGACAGCGACTCGACATAGCGCCGCTGCCCCTCCGCATAGATTGTGTCGAACGCCAGCGACGACTTGCCGGAACCGGACAGGCCCGTGATTACGACCAGCTTGTTGCGCGGCAAGTCGACGTTGATGTTCTTCAGGTTGTGCTCGCGCGCGCCGCGCACGACCAGCATATCCTGTCGCAGCAGGCGCGTGTGGCTGTCATCATCCATGGCAGCGATTTAGCATGCCGCGCAGCCGGATCAAACCGGGAACTGCGGCATTGGTTTGCAGCCCCGGAGAATGCTGACAAGCACTGGCAGCAGTCTTTCCGGGACATTGCGACCGGGGCGTGTCAGTTCGCCATTTGCAGGACCACCCGCCCATCGATCCTGCCGTCGCGCATCCGGTCGAACACCGCGTTGATGTTGTCGAGTGAGTCCACGCTGTAGCGTGCGCTGACCTTGCCTTCGGCGGCGAAGGCGAGGCATTCCTGCAGGTCGAGCCGGGTGCCGACGATCGAACCGCGGATAGTCTTCCGGCTCAGGACAGTGTCGAAGATGTCGAGCGGGAAGTCGCCCGGCGGTAGGCCGACCAGGGCCATCGTGCCGCGTCGGGCGAGCATGCCGACCCCCTGGCTGAATGCCGTTGGCGAAACCGCAGTGACCAGTACGCCTTGCGCGCCGCCGCACAGCTTCTTCACTGCCGCCACCGCATCCTCGGCCTTCGCGTTCACCGTCGCGTCGGCCCCCATCTCGCGGGCGAGCAACAGTTTGTCTTCGGCGATGTCGACCGCGATCACGTGCAGCCCCATCGCCTTGGCGTACTGTACGGCAACGTGGCCAAGCCCCCCGATGCCGGAGATCACCACCGTGTCGCCGGGCTTCGTGTCGGTCTCCTTCAGCCCCTTGTACACCGTGACACCTGCGCACAGGATCGGCGCCGCCGCCTCGAAGCCGAGCCCGTCCGGGATGCGGCCGACATAGCGGGGGTCGGCGAGGGCATAGTCGGCGAACCCGCCATTCACAGAGTAGCCGGTGTTCTGCTGCCCCTCGCACAGGGTTTCCCAGCCCGCCATGCAGTGGGTGCACCCGCCGCAGGCGCTGTGCAGCCAAGGAACGCCCACCCGATCGCCCTCCTTGACGCGGGTGACGCCGGACCCGACCGCAGCCACCTGACCGACGCCCTCGTGCCCGGGAATGAAGGGCAGGGACGGCTTCACCGGCCAGTCGCCCTCCGCGGCGTGCAGGTCGGTGTGGCAGACGCCGCAGGCCGCGATCTTGACCAGGATCTGTCCCGGCCCTACCTCCGGCACCGGCACGTCGTCGATGTCCAGCGGTGCACCGAAGTTCCGGACCACTGCCGCTTTCATCGTCCGAGCCATCGATCGCCCTCCGTCGCCATGTCGCTGTGAAACTGCCTGTGCGACTATCACGTGGGGCGCGGGCCGGATTTGATCGACATCAACCCTGGGTGAACACGCAGGTTGGCCATCGCCTGGCGATCGGCTATCTCTCCCTCACTGAAGATGGAGGATTCGATGGCGGGCAGCGTCAACAAGGTGATTCTGGTGGGGAACCTCGGACGGGATCCGGAAGTCCGCAGCCTGCAGACCGGCGGCAAGGTGGTCAATCTGAGCGTCGCGACCTCGGAGCGCTGGCGTGACCGGAACAGCGGCGAGCAGCAGGAACGGACCGAATGGCACCGCGTGGTGATCTTCAACGAGAAGTTGGCCGAAGTGGCCGAGAAATACCTGCGCAAGGGGGCCAAGGTCTATGTCGAGGGCCAGCTGCAGACGCGAAAATGGCAGGACCAGTCGGGTCAGGACCGGTATTCGACCGAGGTGGTGCTGCAACGGTTCCGCGGCGAACTGACGATGCTCGACGGACGCGGCGAGGGCGGCGGCGACTACGGTGGTGATCCGGGCTACAGCGAAGCTGGCGGCGGTGCCCGCGCCCCGTCCGGCGGCGGCCGGCCGGACGACCTGGACGACGACATCCCGTTCTGACGGCCGTTCCGGCCGTTGACTATGCAGAATCCCCTCCGGGCGCAGTGGCGTTGTTCGCAACTGCGGCACATGTTACTATTGCGTTGCAGCACAAGCGACCACAGGGCCTGCCCGGTGCGCTGGTGCGGACCTGAGCGGCATCCTTTCGCTGCCGGTCGGCGCGGTCCAGCCAACCGGGCCGGCAGTCCGCATCCGAGAGCACGATCGAACCGGCTTGGCCGCCCACAGCAAATGAGTAGAGCGATCCTTTGAGCGACCCTGATTCCCCGAATCGCGACGGCGAGACGGTCTCCATCGTCCATGAAATGGAGCGGTCCTATCTGGACTATGCGATGAGCGTCATCGTCGCACGCGCGCTGCCCGACGTGCGCGACGGCCTGAAGCCGGTGCACAGGCGCATCCTCTACATGATGAACAGCAACGGCTTCGTCTACAACCGGCCGTACCGCAAGTCGGCGCAGACGGTCGGCGACGTGATGGGCAAGCTGCACCCGCATGGCGACCAGTCGATTTACGACGCCCTGGTGCGGATGGCCCAGCCGTTCTCGCTGCGCCTGATGCTGATCGACGGCCAGGGCAATTTCGGCTCCATGGACGGCGACCGGCCGGCGGCGATGCGATACACCGAGGCGCGGCTGGCCCGGATCGCCGGCGAGATGCTCGCCGATATCGACGAGGACACGGTCGACTTCCAGCCGAACTACGACGAGTCGATGAGCGAGCCGACCGTGCTGCCGGCGCGCTTCCCCAACCTGCTGGTCAATGGTGCCGGCGGCATCGCCGTCGGTATGGCGACCAACATCCCGCCGCACAACCTCGCCGAGGTGATCGACGCCTGCCTGGCCCTGATCGACAACCCGGAAATGTCGGTCGAAGAGATGATGGAGCTCATCCCCGGGCCGGACTTCCCTACCGGCGGCCTGATCATGGGCCGGTCCGGCATCCGCTCGGCCTATCTCACCGGCCGCGGCAGCATCGTCATGCGCGGCCGCACCCGCTTCGAATCCCGTGGCGGCGACCGCTGGGCGATCATCGTCGACGAGGTGCCCTTCCAGGTCAACAAGGCGCGCATGGTCGAACGCATCGCCGAGGCGGTGCGGGAGAAGGTGATCGAGGGCATCTCCGAACTGCGCGACGAGTCCGACCGCCATGGTGTCCGGGTGGTGGTCGAACTGAAGCGGGACGCCGAACGCGAGGTGGTGCTGAACCAGCTGTTCCGCCACACCCCGCTGCAGTCGACCTTCCCGGTGAACATGCTGGCGCTGGACGGCGGGCGCCCCGAGGTAATGGACCTGAAGCGTCTGGTCTCCGCTTTCGTCGCCTTCCGCGAGGACGTGGTCACCCGCCGAACCCGCTATCAGCTCGCGCGAGCCCGCGAGCGCGCCCACATCCTGATCGGGCTGGCGGTGGCGGTGGCCAACATCGACCCGGTGATCCAGCTGATCCGAAACGCGGCCAATCCGGAGGCCGCGCGCATCGGGCTGATGGAAACTCCCTGGCCGGCGCAGGACGTCGCCCCGCTGATCGCCCTGGTCGACGAGCCGGGCCGCGCGGTCGCCGAGGACGGCAGCTACCGGCTGTCGCTGGAGCAGGCCCGGGCCATCCTCGACCTGCGCCTGCAGCGGCTGACCGGCCTCGAGCGGGGCAAGATCGCCGCCGACCTGAACGAGGTGGTCGAGACCATCGGCGGCCTGCTTGCCATTCTCGGCTCGCGCGAAACCATGCTCGACGTCATCCGGGCCGAACTCCGGGCGGTGCGCGAGCAATTCTCTGACCCGCGCCGCACAGAGATCCAGGTGGGCGAGTTCGAGCACGACGACGAGGACCTGATCCAGCGTGAGGACATGGTCGTCACTGTTACCCATGCCGGCTACGTCAAGCGGGTGCCGCTCGCCATCTACCGGCCGCAGCGCCGCGGCGGCAAGGGCCGCTCCGGCATGGCCACCCGCGACGAGGACTTCCTCACCCAGGTCATCGTCGCCAACACCCACACGCCGCTGCTGGTCTTCACAACCGACGGCATGGTGTACATGATCAAGGTCTATCGGCTGCCCAACGCCGCGCCCGCGGCGCGCGGCCGGCCGCTGATCAACCTGCTGCCGATCAACGCGGGCGAGGGCGTGTCGACGATCATGCCGCTGCCCGACGACGCCGAGCATGCGCAGGATCTGACCATGGTGTTCGCCACCGCGAGCGGTCAGGTGCGGCGCAACCTGCTCTCCGACTTCACGCGAATCATGTCCAACGGCAAGATCGCGATGAAGCTCGACGAGGGCGACCGCCTGATCGGGGTCCGCATCTGCCGCGGCGACGACAACATCCTGCTCTCCACCCGAGACGGCAAGTGCATCCGCTTCCCTGCCGACGACGTACGTATCTTCAGCGGCCGCACCTCGACCGGCGTCCGCGGTATCCGCCTGATGAAGGGCGACCAGGTGATGGCGATCTCGGTGCTCCGCCATGTCGACGCGACCGTCGACGAGCGCGACGCCTATCTGCGGCTCGCCTCGCTGATTCGCCGCGGCGAGGTGGAGGCGGCCGAGGCCGGCGGCGACGTGGCCCTGTCGCCGGAACGCTACGCCGAGCTCAGCGCCGAGGAGGAGTTCATCCTGTCGGTCACCGAGCGCGGCTACGGCAAGCGCAGCTCGGCCTACGACTATCGCGTGATGGGGCGTGGCGGTCAGGGAGTCGGCGACATCGAGACAAGCAGCCGCAACGGCAAGGTCGTCGGCGTGTTCCCGGTCGCCGACGCCGACCAGGTGATGCTGGTGACCGACGGCGGCAAGCTGATCCGCACGCCTGTGGAGCAGATCGGCATCCTGCGCCGGAACACGCAAGGGGTCCGGCTGTTCAACGTCGAGTCCGGCGAGCGGGTGGTCTCGGTGACCCACATTGCGGAAGAAGTGTTGGGCGACGGCGACAACGGGACCGATTCCGATGGTGCCGACGGTCCCGACAATCCGCTCGACGACGGACCCGGCGATGATCCTGTGAACGGCCCGGTCGCTGCGGATGGAAATGGAGAGCAAGATGGCGGCTAAGCTGCGGATCGGCATCTATCCCGGAACCTTCGATCCGATCACGACCGGACATTTCGACCTGATGGTGCGGGCACTGCGCGTGGTCGATCGGCTCGTGGTGGGCGTGGCGCAGAACCGCGACAAAGGGCCGATGTTCTGCCTGGACGAGCGGGTCGACATGGTGCGGGCGGAGGTTGCGACCCTGCCGCCGGAGGAGGCGCGGCGGATCGAGGTGAAGCCCTTTGACACGCTGCTGATGAACTTCGTCACCACGTGCCGGGCGACCGTGATCATCCGCGGGCTGCGTGCAGTGTCGGATTTCGAGTACGAGTTCCAGATGGCCTCGATGAACCAGAAACTGAACGCTGCAGTGGAGACGGTGTTCCTGACCGCCTCGGAAAGCCACCAGTTCATCGCTTCCCGTTTCGTCAAGGAGATCGGGCGTCTCGGCGGCGACGTTTCCCACTTCGTCTCGCCGCGGGTGGTGGCCCGGCTGAAGAATAGCTGGGCACAGGATGCCGACGAGGAGGCCTCGCGCGCCGGCGCCCGCCCGCTGGTCCGAACCGCCTGACCAGGCCCGCCCGTCATCTAGCCTGTCCGGCTCCCGGCTTGACGCGCCCGCGCCCCTCACCTACTAGCTTCCCGCACCGCATCCGGCCACCCGTTCCCTCAACCGGGCCGGACGCCACATCACTCTCGTGAGCCCGTAGCTCAGCCGGTAGAGCAGCGGACTTTTAATCCGCGTGTCCTGGGTTCGAGTCCCAGCGGGCTCACCAACAAAAACAATAGGTTAGTGCGGTGGGCGTCTGAGAGAGTCGCGTCGGGGTAACGCCAGGGGTAACAGCAGGACCCGATTGTGACGCGTTGCCTCGGCGCATTTGACTACCTAATGCGTTGCCTGAGGACCGAAAAGCCGCGGCCCCGCCGGATTTCACTTGACCAACTATTCAAAATTGGGTGTCAGGATGAGTGACCCTGCCACACGCGCGCCAGTGATCTGAACTCCGACCCCGCCTCGTGCCTGGGAGAGGGGAGAGAGGGGGGTAGGGGGGTGAGCAGGGGTAAGGGCAGGAGCCAACTCTCCTGCAACCGATGCCCGTCTCCCCTGTCAAAGGATCAAAGCCTACGCGCGCGAGCCGCTACGAAGAGCGGCTGCAACCTCACCATCGGTAGGCGGCCGCGCGCAGGCACGTCCATCGGACGTCCAGACTGGCCTCCGCGCCCGGCATCAGACAAAAATATCACGACAAAACAATGCCTTTAGCGCCCGGTGAGTCCCTGATCGATCGATTCCCCACGACGTGTTAGGTGGGCAGACAGGGAAAGACGACGGGAAGGGCGGCGACGCAATGCGTAGCCAAGCGCCGAGACGCAACGGGCGGATACTTTGTGCACCCGTCGCCCTAAAGCACGCCCAACTCAGTCCGAACATGAGGGACCCTAGCGCACGCCGCGGATTGGGTCCTTCGAGGATCTCTGATAGGTTCAGCTGAGCACCTCTCGCAGACGAGACCGGCAGTGGCATCACCTCCGACCGCATCCATGCCTGAACTGCTTGATAGAGCGATTGTGATGGAGCGCCGGCTCAGGGACGTTCTGGCGAGGAAGTCGTTGGACCCGAAGGCTCGGGAGCTGCTCGAGCAGGCCGTGGAATGCAATCAGGGTGTGATCCTGCACGCGCAAAGGGCGATCGCGCGCCGGGCAAAGAAGGGCGTCAGTCCGAGTTGAACGGAGTGGGCCGCTGGGCGTCAGATTCCGCGCCCATCACCATGGATTGGCACTCTGCACGTCCGCATGGAAAGGATACGACCGTGGGCACCGAGGAGGGACCCGTGGGCATGGCCACGACCCCGTCTATAGCCTCCCAAAACGCGCTGCGACGGACCCGGGGAGAAGCTGCGCTGGGTTAGGAACCAGCTGGCGCGGAAGACGCTCAGCCCGAAGTCAAGGAAGTTACTCCAGGTGGCGGAGAGCAGCTACATCCAGTCGATTTTGCTGCGGAAGCGGGCGTTCGCGCGGCTGGCCCATAAGGCCAAGGCCTCCAGTTCGAGCTGACCGAGCAGGGCAGGCAGGACGAGGGGACGCTCGTCCCCCGGCGTCGCCCGATTCTCGTAGCGCGATCGCATCCAGCAGCAACCGACAAGCCGGATGTGGCGAAAACCCGATTGACGAGCGGCAGCTCGGGCCCGGGTCGATGGCTGCCGGCCGTCTTGCTCGCAATCACGGCGCTGCGGTTGCGCTCGTCCTTTCCGCGAGGGAGCATCGAAGCGGCGAAGCGGCCGCGCGGGCAGGGCGGGTCGCCGGCGCCCTTGGAGTCGCCGAGACTGGTCAAGGGCGGCCGACTGCCGATATGCTTGGGGCAGTTGGCCCATCCAACGGCGTGCTCGAAGGTAGTAGCCAAGTCGATGACCGAGAAGCCACCGGAGGCAAAGCCCCTAGCCTATTCGAGCAAGGCGCTCGAGGCTATGGCGAGGGTCCATGAGAAGGCCGCGCGCAAGCACCGAGACGAGCGGTGGAAGACGGGGCTCGCTGAGAAGGCACGGGACGCTGCCGCCCGGATGCGCGATTTGGAGACAGACGCCTCAGAGTAGAGCGCGGGCCCGCTGAGGGAGGAGGCCGACCGCCGTCATATTGGCCCTGACGCCGCCAAGCTCGCGACCCGCCATAGGGCTCAGGTCTCGGCAATGGGTTCGAACGTGGGCCCGGACCCTGAGCCGCCGGCGGTCCGCTCACAAGGGTCTGCCCCTGGTCGACGCGTGTTGGT
>JBHJOG010000192.1:0-9247 GCA_050329975.1 Alphaproteobacteria bacterium
CAGGAATGGGTTGTCGGCGGGCTGGAGATGCGCATGTGGACCTCGGTGGCGCCGGCGCGGCGAACCATCTCCACGATCTTGCGCGAGGTGGTGCCGCGCACGATGCTGTCGTCGACCAGAACCACGCGCTTGCCCTCGAGATAGGCGCGGTTGGCGTTGTGCTTCAGCCGGACGCCGAGGTGGCGGATGGACTCGGTCGGCTCTATGAAGGTGCGGCCGACATAATGGTTGCGGATGATGCCGAGCTCGAACGGCAGCCCGGCCATCGCCGCATAGCCGATTGCGGCCGGGACGCCGGAATCCGGCACCGGCACCACCAGGTCGGCCGCCACCGGCGACTCGCGCGCCAGCTCGGCGCCGATCTCGCGGCGTGCCGCGTAGACGCTCTGCGATTCGATCACGCTGTCGGGGCGGGCGAAGTAGATGTATTCGAAGATGCAGAAGCGGCGTGGGGCAGGCGCGAAGGGGCGCCGGCTCTCGATGCCGTCGGCCGATACGATCAGCAGCTCGCCCGGCTCGACGTCGCGCAGGTACTCGGCACCGATGATGTCCAGCGCGCAGCTTTCCGAGGCGACGATCGTCGCCCCGTCGAGCGAGCCGACCTGCAGCGGCCGGACGCCTGCCGGGTCGCGCGCGGCGTAGAGCGCGTCCTCGGTCATCGCGACCAGCGAATAGGCGCCCTCGACCTGGGCTAGGGCGTGGGCCAGGCGCTCGGCCATGGTCGTTCCGGGAGCGTTGGCGATCAGGTGGATGAACACTTCGGTGTCGCTGGTCGACTGGAAGATGCTGCCGCGTTCGACCAGCGCCCTGCGCAGCGTCCAGGCGTTCGTCAGGTTGCCGTTGTGCGCGACCGCGCAGCCGCCGAACGCGAAGTCGGCGTAGAGCGGCTGCACATTGCGCAGCGACGTCTCGCCGGTGGTGGCGTAGCGGTTGTGGCCGATGGCCCGGTCGCCCGCCAGGCGGCTGATCACGCCGTGGTCGCTGAAGTTGTCGGCGACCTGGCCGCGGCCGCGATGGACCTGGAAGCTCCGCCCGTCGGTGGCGACGATGCCCGCCGCCTCCTGGCCGCGATGCTGCAGGGCGTGCAGTCCGAGCGCGGTCAGCGCCGCGGCGTCGGCATGGCCGAAGATGCCGAACACGCCGCATTCCTCGTGGAACTTGTCGCTATCCATGGGGCCCTGAAGTCTTCCTTTCCGCTCGGTGGCACCGGCGCTCGGTGTGCCTCGCCGGGGACGTCCCGACCTACTGACCCGGTGGGGCGTCCTGGTTCTCCTGGAAGCCCTCGATGATCTCCTCGAGGCGCGACCGTGAGCCGTCATCATAGGCCGGCTCCGCAGGCTCGTCGCGCGGCGCGGGCGGAGGCTGGCTCAGGCGCTCGGTCGCCGTTGCCGGATCGAGCAGATCGCCCGGCCGCATTGTCGGCCGCTGCTTGTCGAGGGTTTCGGACAGCCAGGCCCAGCTCTCTTCCGGAACCGCGGCCTCGACCTGGGCGCTGGCGTTCTGCAGCGGCCGGATGCTGCGGGCGCTCTCGAGCCAGGGCCATCGCTCCTCGGGCGGCACGAACCAGGAGAAGATCATGTAGGCCGCAATCAGCACGACGGCGCCCCGCGCCAGCCCATAAAGGAAACCCAGGCTGCGGTCCAGCGCGCCGGTCCGCTGGCCGCGGACCTTGTCGGCGATCGCCGCGAAGACAAGGGTGAGCACGATCATCGCGATGATGAAGACGCCGACGGCGCTGCCCAGTTCGGACAACAGCTCGATGCCGATCAGGTCGTTGAGCCAAGGCTGGACGTAGGGATAGGCGAAATAACTGATCGCGGCAGCCCCGACCCAGGCCAGAATCGAAAACAGCTCCCTGGTGAAGCCGCGGACGAGCCCGAGCAGCGCCGACATCAGCAGCACCACGACGACGCCGATGTCGACGACGTGCACGCCGGCGACCATGGGATCGAATTCGTTCATCGCACTCTGTCTAGCAGGTCATTGGGGCCAATGCGTGGAGGGTGGCGTCGCCTCGGGCCAGGCCGATTGTTCATCGGGAATCGGCGCGAAAGTCGAGCGAAATCGTCGCTGCCAGGTCGGTGACATGCTCCATCACCGTCGGCTTGAGCGCGCCCGTCCCGCGTTCGGCCCGGCGCCCGCGGGCCGGCGGGGTCCAGGCCGCGGTGAAGCCCAGCTTCGCCGCTTCCCCCAGGCGCACGTCGGTCTGGCTGACCGGCCGGATCTCGCCGGACAGACCGATCTCTCCCAGGATCACCGTTTCGGCCGGCAGCGCGACGTCCGCCAGCGAGGACAGGAGTGCGGCGGCGGCGGCGAGGTCGGCGGCCGGCTCGCTGATGCGCAGGCCGCCGGCGACGCTGAGATAGACGTCGCGCCCGGAAAAGGCGATGCCGCAGCGTGCCTCCAGCACGGCAAGCACCATCGCCAGCCGCGCGCCGTCCCAGCCGACCACCGCCCGACGCGGCGTCGCCATCGACGACGGCGCGACCAGCGCCTGGATCTCGACCAGCACCGGCCGGGTGCCCTCCAGGCCGGCGAAGACCGCGGCGCCGCTGACCGCCGTCGCCCGGTCGCCGATGAACAGCGCCGAGGGGTTTGCGACCTCCATCAGGCCGCGGTCGGTCATCTCGAAGACGCCGATCTCTTCGCTGGCGCCGAAGCGGTTCTTGACCGCGCGCAGGATGCGGAACTGGTGGCCGCGCTCGCCTTCGAAGTAGAGCACGGTGTCGACCATGTGCTCGAGCACCCGCGGGCCGGCGATCTGGCCCTCCTTGGTCACATGCCCGACCAGGATCAGCGTCAGCCCGCGCCGCTTGGCGTGGCGGATCAGGGCCTGGGCGCAGGCACGGACCTGGGCGACGGTGCCCGGCGCCGATTCCAGGTTGGCCAGGTACATGGTCTGGATCGAATCCACCACCACCACGTCCGGCCGGCCGGCGCGGTCCAGAGCCGAGACGATCGCATCGACATCGGTCGCGGTGGCAAGCGCCACCGGGGCGTCGGAGAGGCCCAGCCGGTCGGCGCGCATCCGGATCTGCTCCACCGCCTCCTCGCCGGAGATATAGGCACAGGCAGCGCCGCTGCGGGCGAGCGCGGCGCAGACCTGCAGCAGAACGGTGGACTTGCCGATGCCCGGATCGCCACCGACAAGGACGGCGGAGCCGGCGACCAGACCGCCGCCGCAGGCGCGGTCGAACTCGGCGATGCCGCTCTGGCGGCGGGGCGGGGGCGGGGTGGTGCCGGCAAGCTCGGTGAAGACGATGCCGTCGCCGCGCCCCGAAGGCCGTTTGGTCCCGCCGGAGGCCGGCGGGGCGGCGGTTTCCTCGACCAGGGTGTTCCACGCGCCGCAGGCATCGCAGCGGCCGGCCCACTTGGCATGGATCCCGCCGCATTCCTGGCAGACGTAGATCGATTTGCCGCGGGCCAACGCTTCGCTCGCCTGCCTCAGCGGCGCAGCTGCATCTGGATCGGGCCCTCGGCCCGGCCGGTGATGAACTGGTCGACATAGGGATTGTCCGTCGAATCGATCAGTTCAACCCGATCATGCCAGATGATCTTGCCCTGATAGAGCATCGCCACGTGATCGGCGATCTTGCGCGCGCTGGCCATGTCGTGGGTGATCGAGAGCGCGGTCGCACCCAGCTTGCGCACGCATTCGACGATCAGATCGTTGATCACGTCGCCCATGATCGGGTCCAGGCCGGTGGTGGGCTCATCGAAGAAGATGATCTCCGGGTCGGCGGCGATCGCCCGGGCGAGGCCGACCCGCTTTTGCATGCCGCCCGAAAGCTCGGACGGGGACAGGTCGGCAACGTCGCTGCCGAGCCCGACCTGCGCCAGCTTCTCGATCGCGATCTCCTTGGCCCTGGCGCGGCGCTCACGGCGGCCCTGTATCAGCCCGAACGCGACATTTTCCCAAACCGGCAGGCTGTCGAACAGGGCCCCGCCCTGGAACAGCATCCCGAACTTGCGCACCACCCGGTCGCGCTCCCGGCTGCCCAGGCCGACGGTCTCCTCGCCGTCGATCTTGATCGAGCCCGCGTCGGGCCGCATCAGCCCGATGATGTTCTTGATCAGCACCGACTTGCCGCTGCCCGAACCGCCGATCACGACCAAGGATTCGCCGCGGGCGATGTCGAGGTCGACGCCGTCCAGCACCACCTTTTCACCGAAGCGCTTGTGCAGGCCCCGGATCGAAATTTTGGGGACCGGCGTCCCGGACGGTGGAGATTGCGCGGTCATACCGAAAAGAACAGCTCGGTGATGATATAGTTGAAGCAGAGGATGAGGATCGAGGCGGAAACCACTGCATTCGTTGTGGCTGCACCCACGCCCTGCGCGCCGCCACGGGAGTGGAAGCCGTGATAGCAGCCCATCAGGGTGATCAGGAAGCCGAACACAGCCGCCTTCACCAACCCGCTGAACACGTCGAGGAAGCCGACGAAATCGATGGTGTTCTTCAGATACCCGGACGGATTGAAGCCAAGCTTATAGATGCCGACCAGATAGCCGCCGAACACGCCGATGATGTCGGCGACCAGCACCAGGATCGGCAGCATGGTGAAGCCCGCGATCAGCCGCGGCGCGATCAGGTACTTGTACGGGTTGGTCGACAGCGTGGTCAGGGCGTCGATCTGCTCGGTGACGCGCATGGTGCCGATCTCGGCGGCGATGGCGGCGCCGATCCGGCCGGCGACCATCAGCCCGGCCAGGACCGGGCCCAGTTCGCGGGTGATCGACAGCACGACCACGTTCGGAATCGCCGATTCGGCCGAGAACCGCGAGAAGCCGGTGTAGCTCTGCAGCGCCAGCACCATGCCGGTGAATACCGCGGTCAGGCCGACCACCGGCAGCGAGTAGTAGCCGATATCGAGCATCTGCCTGAGGATCAGCCGCGGGAAGTATGGCGGGCGGACGCAGTGGGACAGTGCGCGCCCGGTAAAGATGGTGATTCGGCCGGCGCTGGCGAGGAAGCCGAGGAAGATGCGGCCGATGGTGGCGAGCGGGTTCATTGCGGCGTCGCCCCGGTTCCGCGATAGCGCCGCCGATAGCGGCGGCCGAGCCCGGTCAGAACCTCATAGCCGATGGTCCCCGCGTCGGCGGCCGCGGCGTCGATATCATGATGAGGTCCGATTATATCAACAGAATCACCGGGTTGTACGGAATTCCTCGGGACATCGGTCAAGTCTATGGTGATCATGTCCATCGACACGCGCCCCACAATCGGCGTGGGATGGGAATTGCAGAAAACGCGACCGCGATTGCTTGACGCGCGATGCAGTCCATCGGCGTAACCCACTGCGACGGTTGCAAGTTTTCGCGGGGCGGGCGCGATGAAGGTGGCACCATATCCAACCGCTTCCCCCCGGTCAATCTGGCGGACCTGCAGGATCCGTCCGCGCAGCCGCACCACCGGCCGCATCGGGTTGGGGCGGCCCGGCGTCGGATTGACCCCGTAGAGCGCCGCACCCGGCCTGACCATGTCGAAATGGAAATCCCCGCCGAGGAATACGCCCGACGAGTTCGCCAGCGACCCTGGCAGGCGCGCCGGCATCGCGTCCAGGTGGGCACGGAACGACGCCGACTGGGCGGCATTCAGGGGATGGCCAGGCTCGTCGGCGCAGGCGAGGTGACTGATCACGCCAGCAAGCCCGAGGCGTGCGACACCGTCTCCGGAGGCGCAGAGCGCGCGCCATGCGGCCGCCGACAATCCGAGCCGGTTGATACCGGTGTCGACATGCACATAGGCCGGCACGATCCCCGCCATGGCGGGCCACGCGGCCAGCTGGTCCTCGGTGCTCAGCACGGGGCTCAGCCGATGTCGGGCGTACAGTGCGGCGGCGTCGTGCAGATAGCCGCCCAGGACGGCGACAACCGGCCCGTCGCCCACCGCCTCACGAACCACCGCCCCTTCGCCGGGCAGGGCTACGAAGAAGACGCGGCACCCGGATCGCGCCAAGGCGCGCGCCACCGGCGCGGCGCCGAGGCCGTAGGCATCGGCCTTGACCACGCCGGCGCAGGTCGCCGGCGCCACTCGCGCGGCAAGCAGGCACCAGTTGGCCGCGATCGCGTCCAGGTCGATCTCCAGCACGCCGCCATGTCCATCCCAGCCGTCCTCGGCGTCGACGGCTGCCGGCGGGTCGATGGTGTCAGCGCTGCTCAGGAAGTCTGTCCTCCTGGGCCAGGTCGGAAAACTTCGTGTATTGGCCGTCGAAGCTCAGCCTGATGGTCCCGATCGGTCCGTGCCGCTGCTTGGCGATGATCACCTCGCCGGTGTTGTAGACCTCCTCGCAGCGGTGCATCCAGCGGTCGTGGCGGTCGTTGAACTTCTCCAGCGACTCGTCGTCGCGCTGCGCAGGTTCCGCCCGCTCCAGGTAGTACTGCTCGCGGAAGATGAACATGACCACGTCGGCGTCCTGCTCGATCGAACCGGACTCGCGCAGGTCGGCCAGTTGGGGCCGCTTGTCTTCGCGCTGCTCGACCGCGCGGCTGAGCTGGGAGAGGGCGATGACCGGCACGTCGAGTTCCTTGGCCAGCGCCTTGAGCCCGCGGGTAATTTCCGAAACTTCCTGGACGCGGTTCTCGCTGCGCCGACCCTGGCTCGGCGCCAGCAGCTGGAGGTAGTCGACCACGATCAGGCTCAGCCCGTGGGTCCGCTTCAGCCGCCGCGCCCGGGTGCGGACCTGGGCGATCGAAAGCGCCGGGGTGTCGTCGATGTAGAGCGGAAGCTCCGCCAGCTCCCGGCTCGCCCGAACCAGGGATTCGAACTGTGCCGAGCCGAGCTCGCCGCGGCGCAGCTTTTCCGAGGAGACGCCGACCTTCTCCGCGATCACCCGCATCGCCAGCTGCTCGGCCGACATCTCCAGCGAGAAGAAGGCGACCGGATGGCGCAGTTCGACGGTCTCGCCGCGCTCGTCGGTGTCGCGCGTCACGCTCGTCGCGGCGTTGAAGGCGATGTTGGTCGCCAGCGCGGTCTTGCCCATCGAGGGCCGGGCGGCGAGGATGATCAGGTCGGAGGCGTGCAGGCCGCCGAGCTTGGCGTCCAGGTCGCGGAAGCCGCTCGGCACGCCGCTGATCCGTCCTTCGCGGCGGAACGCGGACTCGGTGATGTCGATCGCCTTGGTGAGTGCGACCCGGAAATCCTGGAAGCCGCGCTCGATCTCGCCGGTGGTGGCGAGGTCGAACAGGCGCTGTTCGGCCTGCTCGATCTGGGCGGTCGCCTGCAACTCGATGTCAAAGCTGCGCGCGTCGTGCAAGATGTCGTCGCCGAGCGTGATCAGCTGCCGGCGCAGGTAGAGGTCGTAGATCAGCCGGCCGTAGTCACCGGCATTGCTGCTGGTGACCACCGAGCCCGCGAGTTCGGCGAGGTAGTCGGCGCCGCCGATGTCCTCGAGCGCCGCATCCTTGTCGAAATAGTTCTTCAGCGTGACCGGATTGGCCAACTGGCCGGCCCCGATCAGGCGGCCGATCGCAGCGAAGATCCGGCCGTGCGCGCCATCGGCGAAATGCTCGGGCTGCAGATAGTCGGACACCTTGTCGTAGGCGCTGTTGTTGGCGAGCAGCGCGCCGAGCAGCGCTGCCTCAGCCTCGAAATTGTGCGGCTGCAGGCGCAAGACAGCCGGGTCCACGGCACCCTCGAAACCGCCATGGTCACCGCCGCCCGGTGCGCCGCCGCGATCCTCGGGCGGGTGTTGGCCTCCTAGATCCATGTCCATGGCCTGACCTTATCAGAGCGACTCGGCGCGCGGTTAAGGCTGGTTGCCTGTGGAAAGGTTGAATACCGGGGATAACCCGCGCCCGCCGGGATCGCAGGAAGCACCGAGACCCGCCCGGGTGGCGGCGCGCGCGCGGCAGCCCGGGAAATTTACGTTCCCTGGCAATAACTTGGCCGCGCAGCGGGCGAGGCTCGGCGCTCGATGCCGGCACGAACGCAGCGCGGTCGTCTGCGGCACGGAAGCCACAGTCGGCCTGTGCCGTCAGGCGGCCCGCCGCCGGGCCGCCGTCCGCTCGCCGCGCAAGGCCTGTTCGGCCGTGCCGATATAGTCGCGGGTCAGCGGCACAGCGTCCTGCTTCTTGGTGATCTGCATCTGGAAGACCATCTGGCCCATATAGCGGAAGCTCATCTCGCAACCGACCAGATAGAACTCCCACATCCGGCAGAAGCGCTCGTCGTAGAGCTCGGCGATCTTGTCCCGGTTGGCCTGGAAGCGGTCGTGCCAGTGCCGCAGGGTCTCGGCGTAGTGCAGCCGCAGAATCTCGATGTCCGTGACCCAGAGCCCGCAGGACTCGATCGCGCTGAGCGTCTCCGACAGGGCAGGGGTGTACCCGCCGGGGAATATGTACTTCCTGAGCCACGGGTTGGTCGAGCCCGGCGGCTCCATCCGGCCGATCGAGTGCAGGAGGCAGACGCCGTCGTCGGTGAGCAGTTCCCGCACCTTGCCGAAATATTCCGGGTAGTGGCCGACGCCGACATGTTCGAACATGCCGACCGAGACGATGCGGTCGTACTGGCCGCTGTGCTCGCGGTAGTCGCGCAGGTGGAAGCGCACCCTGTCCTCAAGACCGCCTTGCTTCGCCCGGTCCTGGCTGACCCGATGCTGCTCGGCCGAGAGCGTCAAGCCGGTGACGTCGCAGCCGGTAGCCTCCGCCAGGAACAACGCCATCCCGCCCCAACCCGAGCCGATGTCCAGCACCTTGTGGCCGGGCTCCAGCAGCATCTTCGCCGCAATGTGGCGTTTCTTGTTCAGCTGGGCCGTTTCGAGCGAATCCTTCGGATCGGCGAAATAGGCGCAGGAATATTGCCGGTCCTTGTCGAGGAACAGGTCGTACAGGGTATCCGAGAGGTCGTAGTGATGGGCGACGTTGCGCTGTGCACGCCCGATCGGGTTGTACTGCCATACCCGGCGCAGCAAGCGGCCGAGGCCGTCCAGGGAGCGCTGCAGCGGATGGCGCTCGAACCGCTCCAGGTTGCTGCACAAGACGGCAAGCAGGTCATGCAGCGTGGTGCCCTGCTCCAGCGACCAGCCGCCGTCCATGTAGCCTTCGCCGAAATGGAGTTGCGGCCGGAAGAACAGTTTCCGATGCAGGCTCTTGTCGTGAATCCGGATCGTCGCCTCCCGGCCGCCCGGCACGCCGAAGACGTGGGTTCGGCCATGGGCGTCGATCAAGGTCAGCTGGCCGACCTGAATCAAGTCCTTCAGCAGATGTGCCAACAGCATGTCGACCGCCCCCCGGCTCCCCTCGACGC
>JBHJOG010000193.1:0-21963 GCA_050329975.1 Alphaproteobacteria bacterium
GCTGTACGGCTCATGCGCCGCGAGCCGCCGCTTGTGTTCTGCCCACGCGTCCGGATCCAGCGCCGTGTTCGCGATGTCGACGCGACGGCGGCCGATGAACCATTCCGGTACCATGCCGAGCTTGGCTTCGGTCGTGTCGGAGACCCAGGTGTACGCGTGGTCTTCGCCGGTTTCCCAGAACCAGTCCGACGAGACCTCGGCGAAATCGCGGAAGCGCTGCTCGCTCAACCGCGACGACCGGTCCGCCTCCTTCTCCGCGGTCACGTCCAGCATCACGCCGCGCAGACCAACGGGCCGGCCCGCCCTGTCCTTGACCACGCTCACCAAGTCGCGCAGCCACACCGCGCGTCCGTCGGCGGCGACCATCCGGTACTCGAACTCGTGGTCTTTCCCGGCCTCGGTGCTCGAGATGCAGAAGCTGACGGCCGCGTCGCGGTCCGCCGGATGGATGTGCTCCGGCCAGAACCCGGGCTGATACCAGGCCTCGAGCGGATAGCCCAGGATGGTCAACGCCTGCGGGCCGACATAGGTGAACCGCCAGGTGGCGAGCTCGAGTTCCCAGGGAATCAGGCGCGGAGTCTCGACCAGCCGCCGGTACCGCTCCGCTTCGGCGAGCAGCCGACGAAGTTCTTCGGCGTCGGCGACGCCGGTCATGGGCGTGGCCGCGGGCGGGGCGCGGCCTCCCCTGGACAGTCCCTCATTGCGGCAGGATACTGCATGCGATGGTGCTCAGGAACCGTTCTCCGGCCGCTCGTCACTGCGCCCGATGCCAGACGAGCTTCGGTCGATCGACGCTCCATCGCGGTCTCCGCAGCGTTGCCGCAGCCTGCACCCGACGCGCAAGCATGACCCCGGCCGTCCGGGCGCGCCAGCAGATTCGGTCGGGCCGGTTCTGCCTGCTGCCCGGCCGGTGATGCCCATCATGACAAAATGCGTGACAAGTCCGGCCGCGACCGGCTAAACGTCGACAATCATGATCGCGCACCGCCCGTTCGGCTTTTCGTACTTTACCTGCTGCCTGCCGGTGGGGGTGAGGGTGCGCGCGAACTGATCTGATCGCAGACGAGACCCGAGCAACCGCCGGCCCACCGGCGGTTTTTTTGTTGCCGCCGGCCGGCTTCGAGACAGGAGCTGAGCCCATG
The DNA here is from genome assembly GCA_050329975.1 of Alphaproteobacteria bacterium. GTDB lineage: Bacteria > Pseudomonadota > Alphaproteobacteria > CALKHQ01 > CALKHQ01 > CALKHQ01. The sequence goes on from JBHJOG010000193.1 coordinate 1,143, forward strand.
CCCGCCACCGACGACCTGCGCATCCGCGAGATCAAGGCGCTTCCCACGCCGATCGAGGTGATGGCGGAGTATTCCGCCAGCGAAACCGCCGCCGAGACGGTCCAGGGCTGCCGCCAGGCGATCCATGACATCCTGACCGGCGCCGACGACCGGCTGGCGGTGGTGATCGGCCCCTGCTCGATCCACGACCCCGGGGCGGCGATGGACTACGCCGCCCGCCTCGCCGCAGAACGCAGGCGCCTCGGCGGTGAGCTGGAAATCGTGATGCGGGTCTATTTCGAGAAGCCGCGGACCACCGTCGGCTGGAAAGGCCTGATCAACGACCCCGGTCTCGACGGCAGCTTCCGCATCGACAAGGGGCTGCGGCTGGCCCGCGGGCTGCTGCTGGACATCAACGACCTCGGGCTGCCCGCGGGCTGCGAGTTCCTCGACATGATCACGCCGCAATACATCGCCGACCTGGTCGGCTGGGGCGCGATCGGGGCGCGGACCACCGAGAGCCAGGTGCATCGCGAGCTCGCCTCCGGCCTGTCCTGCCCGGTCGGCTTCAAGAACGGCACCGACGGCAACGTCCGTATCGCCGTCGATGCGATCGGGGCGGCATCGCAGCCGCACCACTTCATGGCGGTGACCAAGGAGGGGCGGTCGGCGATCGCCGCCACCGCCGGCAACGAGGACTGCCACGTCATCCTGCGCGGCGGCCATGCGCCCAACTACGACGCCGCCAGCGTCGACGCCGCCTGCGAGCAGCTGCAGCGCGCCGGCCTGCGACCGCAGGTGATGATCGACGCCAGCCACGCCAACAGCGCGAAGAAGCCTGAGAACCAGCCGCTGGTGGTCGACGACGTCGCGGCGCAGATCGCCGGCGGCGACCGGCGGATCGTCGGGCTGATGGTGGAAAGCCACCTGCTCGCCGGCCGGCAGGATCTGGTTCCCGGAAAGCCGCTGGTCTACGGCCGCAGCATCACCGACGGCTGCATCGACTGGCCGAGCTCGGTGGCGGTGCTGGAGCGCCTCGCTGCGGCGGTCGCCGACCGGCGGGCGGGCGGCGCGCCATCCTACGGGGTCGCCGGCTGATCCTCGTCGTCCGCGGCCGGTTCGTCCTCCGCGGCCGCCTCGGCCTCCACCGGCGTCAAGGCATGGAAATCGTTGCCGTCGAACACGAACCAGCGGGTGGCTGCCCAGAGCGGGATCGCACCGTCGGCGAAGGCGGTGAGCACGCGCTCGGGCGGGTTCACCACCAGCAGCCGGCTGTCGAGCTGGTAGACGATCCCGAACTCGGCGGTGGGGCCGGTGACCACCCGACCGGTGCCGGCATCGACGGCGATCGCCGCCTGGCAGGTGGTGCCGCAGCCGACCAGCACGACGCGGAAGCGGGCGGCGAAGTCTGCCGGCTTGCCGACGGCGGCGCGGAGCGCCTGGTCGAACAGGGCGGCGTCCGGGTGGCTGTCGAAATCCACATGCTCGACCAGCGGATCCGGCGCGTCGCTCGGCGGGTAATCGGCGAAGGCGGGCCAAGTCTCCGGCGGCGGCGGAGTCCAGTAGCGTGGCGCAGCGGGCGTCGCCTCCGCCTCCCATCGGGCGCCGATGATGTCGACCAGGCGGGCCTGGATCTCCTCCAGTGGCCGCGGTGCGGTCGGGTTGGCGCCCAGCACGTTCATCAGGGTGACGGTGATCGCGCCCGTCCGCTCCAGTCCCATGTCGGCCTGGAAGGCGGCGATCGCATCGCGGGTCCGGCTGCCCAGCAGTCCGTCCGCCTCGCCGGCGTCGTAGCCGAGCTCGCCCAGCCGCTGCTGGACTGCCCGGATCTCGGGCACGCTCTGCGCGAGCGCCGGGATCGCGGCCAGGGCGGAAAGCAGCGCAGCCACAGTGAAAACGCGTCTCGGGAGCATTCTGATCGCGGACTTCATGACGGCGCAGCTAAACGGAGCTGCCGTGATCAGGCAAGCAGCTTGGGTGGTGACACGGCGGATCGTTCATCGCGGGGCCTTGACACCTCGATGATCGAGGTATAGGTCAGCGGCATGCCTGTTGCCGCAAGGCCGACACGCGCCGTTTCGCGCCCGATGCCCGATTACACAGATCGGGCGTACTGGCAGGGCACGATCAAGATGTCGCTGTCCAAGTTCTTCGTGCTGGGTGTGCTTCACCAGCGCCCGATGCATGGCTACGAGGTCGTCCAGGCGGTCGAACGAACGACCAGGGGATGCTGCAGCCCGACCGAGGGAACGGTCTATCCCATGCTGAACGAGTTCGAGGCAGGGGGCTATCTCACCGCACACACCGACATCGTCCAGGGGCGGGCACGGAAGGTCTACACCCTGACCGGTAAGGGGCGAGACGCTTTCCAGACCGCCGTGGATGCCTGGCTGGAGGCCACCGAGTGCATTCTGGCCAGCAAGGCGCCGGCGGACGCGGTCGCCGATCCGCCGGACCGGCCTGGATCTCCGCGAGAATAATTTTTTTTTTTCCCTCTACCCATCGACCAACGAGGCGTCGATGACCGATGTACGTCCAGGCAAGGTCCGATCCGCATGGTGACCGGAAAGACCCGGGTCGTCATCGCGCTGGGCAGCGCCCAGACCTTGGCATGGGGTTCGACCTATTATCTGCCCGCCATCCTGGCAGTGCCGATCGCCGGCGAACTCGGCGTTTCGACCGGCCTGGTCTTCGCGGCCTTCTCCGCCGCGCTGGTCATCGCCGCGGTGCTCGGCCCGCTGGCCGGTCGCCGCATCGACCTGTTCGGCGGCCGAGACGTCCTGGCGGTGTCGAGCCTGGTTTTCGCTGCCGGACTGGCGGCGCTTGGTGCGGCACAAGGCACGGCGATGCTGTTCGTCGCTTGGCTCGTCATCGGCGTCGGCATGGCGATGGGACTCTACGAGGCAGCCTTCTCCACGCTGGCTGGCATCTACGGCCGGCGGGCCCGCGGAGCGATCACCGGCATCACGTTGCTGGCCGGCCTGGCCAGTACCATCTGCTGGCCGATCTCGGCCTATATCGAGGTCGAGTTCGGCTGGCGGACCGCCTGCTTTGCCTGGGCGGGCGCACATATCCTGCTCGGCCTGCCGCTGAACCGGTTGCTGGTGCCGCGGGGGACGCAGCCTGCCAGTTCTGCGGACCTGCAGCCGGCACCGGCGCCATCCGAGCGGGCGTCGGCGGCGCGGAACCACACGATGCTGCTGCTGGCCTTCATCTTCGCCGTGACCTGGTTCATCAGCACCGCAATGGCCGCGCACCTGCCGCGGATCCTGCAGGACGCAGGCGCGTCACCGGCGGCCGCGATCGCCGCTGCCGCCTTGGTCGGTCCCGCGCAGGTGGTGGCCCGCCTGCTCGAGTTCGGCCTGCTCCGTCGGTTCCATCCGTTGCTCTCGGCGCGGCTGGCGGCCGTGGCACATCCCCTGGGCGCGGTCGCGGTGCTGGCCATCGGCGCCCCGGCAGCGGTGATCTTCACCCTCCTGCACGGGGCGGGAAACGGCATCCTGACCATCGCGAAGGGGACCTTGCCGCTCGCGCTCTTCGGCCCGGTCGGCTACGGCCTCCGCCAAGGCATTCTGATGGTGCCGGCCCGTTTCGGCCAGGCCGCGGCGCCATTTGTTTTCGCCTTGCTGATGGAACGATTCGGCGCCTCGTCCCTGCTGCTGACGATCGCGCTCGGGCTGGCCGGGCTGGCGGCCCTGCTCCTTCTTTCCCCCTCATCGACGGTTGAACGCGCATGAGACTTCGTACGGCACCCGATCCTGACACCCGGCCGGCTCTCGACCTGGATCACGTGCAGCAGCCGACGATCCGCCCGTTGGGTGGACTGTATCGCGCCCGCGCTATCCCGCCGGCAGCTCGTACCACTCGACCGGCAGCCCCGCCCGCTCCCGGGACTGGTGGTTAAACGGCGGTTTGAGCGCGCCACGGAAGCGTGTCTCCACCAGCTGCCGCCAATGGCTGCGCGGGTCCCGGCCCGCCTGGGCGCAAGTCCAGTCGAACCAGCGCTTGCCGGTGGCGACGTGGCCGATCTCGTCGTCGTGGATGCGCTGCAGGATCGCGGCGCTCTCGGCGTCGCCGGCGGCGGTCAGCCGCGCGATCATCGGTGGGGTCACGTCCAGCCCGCGCGCCTCCAGCACCAGCGGCACGATGGCAAGCCTTGCGGCGAGGTCGTCGGCGGTCGTCTCGGCCGCTTCCCATAGGCCGTCATGGGCGGGCAGGTCGCCGTAGCGGGCGCCGAGCTCGGCCAGCCGGCGGGCGAGCAGCGAGAAGTGCAGGGCCTCCTCCGCCGCAACGTCGATCCAGTCATCGCAGAAGCCCCGTGGCAGGCCGCCGGCGAAGCGGGCAACGATGTCCCAGGCGAGGTCGACCGCATTGAGCTCGATGTGGGCGAGTGCATGCAGCAGCGCGATCCGGCCGGCCGGCGCGGCTGTCACCCGTCGGCGCGGAACGCCGCCGGGCGCCACCAGCAGGGGGTGCGCGGGCCGGCCCGGCCGGTACGTCGGCGTCGCCGCGCCGACCGGCCGATCGCCGGCCGATCGCCACCATGCGGCCGTCAGCCGGGTCAGCGCCACCTTGTCCGACGGCACGCTCGCCCGCAGGCAGAGCACCGCCCGCTCGGCGAGGGTCGCGATCATGATTGCGCGCTACAGGGCCTTCGCCGCAGCCAGCACCTCGTCCACATGGCCCTTGACCTTGACCTTGCGCCAGACGTTGCGGACCACACCCTCGCCGTCGACCAGGAAGGTGGCTCGGTCGATGCCCATGTACTTCCTGCCGTACATGCTCTTCTCGACCCAGGTCCCGAACGCCTTGCAGGCTGCGCCGTCGGTGTCGGACGCCAGGGTGAAGTTGAGGTCGAACTTGGTCTTGAACTTGTCGTGCGCGGTGCGGCTGTCCTTCGAGATGCCGATGACCGTGGCATCGATGCCGGAGAAGTCGGGCATCGCGTCACGGAAGCCGCAGGCCTCAGTGGTGCAGCCGGGCGTATCGTCCTTCGGATAGAAGTAAAGCACGACCTTGCGGCCCTTCAGGTCGGCGAGCGAGACCGTGCCGCCGCCATCTGTGGGCATGGTCAGGTCGGGCACCTTGTCGCCCACGTCGATCGCCATCGTCATTCCCCTTGCTTGTTGGTTTCGTCCGGCTCGGCCTGCGCCCGCCCGGCTGCGGCGGGCTCTCCGACCGTCGCCGCGTAAAGCGCCTGGACCTGTTCGCCGGTGACAGCCATCTGCGCGACCAGGCTCGGGAAGTCAACTGCGCCCGACGTTCGCGCCAGCGCCGCGCACTGGTCTGCCGAGGCAGCCTCGGCGTCGAACTTCCCCTCGACCGTCAGCCTCAGCACGGCCTGGATCGCATGCCAGAGGCTATGGGCGCGGCGCAGCGTGTCGGCGTCCTCGCGCTCGATCGCGCCGATCGCCGCCAGTCGGTCCAGCGCAACGATGGTGGAGGTGGCCAGGCAGTCCGGGTCGTCGGCGGCATGGGCGAGCTGGAGGAACTGGGCGATGAACTCGATGTCGACCAGTCCGCCGGCGCGCTGCTTCACATCCCACGGATCGTCGCTGCCGAACTGCTTGCGCAGCCGCTCGCGCATGTCGTCGACGTCGATCGCCAACCGGCCGCGGTCGCGCGGCCGGGCCAGCGTCGACCTGACCGCCGCCGTCAGCCTTTGGGCGAGGTCCCGGTCCGGCCGGTCGATCGCCGCCACCACCCGCGCCCGGGTCAGCGCCATGTGTTCCCAGGTCCAGGCCGACTGGCCGTGATAGTCGATGAAGCGCTCCAGCGAGACCGCGACCGGGCCGGCGTTGCCCGAAGGGCGCAGCCGCATGTCCACGTCATAGAGCCGTCCCGAGGCGGTGGGCGCGGTCAGCGCCGCGATCATGCGCTGCCCGAGCTGGGCATAGTACTGCGCGACCGGGATCGATTTCGGGCCTGTGGAATGGGTCGCTTCCTCCGGCGCATCGTAGATGAAGACTAGGTCGAGGTCGGAGCGTGCGGTCATCTCCCGGCTGCCGAGCCGGCCCAGCGCCAGCACCGCGAACGCGCCGCGCTCGATCGTGCCGTAGCGTGCCGCGAAAACCGTCTCCACCGCGGGCAGCAGGGCTGCGATCGCCGCTTCCGCCAGGTCGGCGAGCGCCGCGGTCGCGGATTCGACCGGCTGGGTGCCGCGCAGCAGCTGCAGGTTGATCCGGAACTTGACGTCGTTTGTCAGGGCTCGGGCGGAGTCGAGCATCTGCTCGAAATCCTCGGCGTGGGCGAGCCTCGCTGCGAATGCCGCCCGCAGCCGATCCGGATCGGGCAGCCGGGCAAAGAAGCCCTCGCCGAGCATCGCATCCAGGATCCCGGAGTGCTGGGCCAGGTAGTCGGCCAGCCGCGGCGCGCTGCCCATCACCTCGGCGACCACCGTGAGCAGTTGCGGGTTGGCGGCGAACAGCGAGAAGATCTGCACCCCCGACGGCAGCCCCTGCAGGAAGCGGTCGAAGCGGACCAACGCCGCGTCGGGGTCGGCGGTCCGTCCGGTGGCCTGCAGCAACTCGGGCACCAGCCGGTTCATCAGGGCCTGGGCGCGTTCGCTGCGGGTGGCGCGGTAGCGGCCGGCGAACCAGCCGCGGACCAGCTCGGTCACCCGCTCGGGCTCCCGATACCCGAGCTGGGTCAGGGTCTCGAGCGTGCCGGGATCGAAGTCGGTCCCGGTGAAGACCAGGTTGCTGCCGAACGAGGGCAGCTGGGATTCCTCGAACAGGTCCGCATAGTGGCTGTGCACCGTGCGCAAATGCCCGGTGAGCCGGGTCCCGAACGCGGCCTGGTCCGGCTCGCCCATCAGGCAGGCCACGCGCCGCAGCTCGTCCGGCTCCCTGGGCAGGCTGTGGGTCTGGCGGTCGTCGATCATCTGCAGCCGGTGCTCGACTTTGCGCAGGTGACGGTAGGCCGCGATCATCGCATCGGCGACCGGGCGGGCGACATGGCCGGCCTCGACCAGCGCGTCCAGCGCGTCGACCGTCGCCGGCACCCGCAGCGCCGGCTCTCGCCCGGCCCAGATCAGCTGCTGGGTCTGGGCGAAGAACTCGACCTCGCGGATCCCGCCGCGGCCGAGCTTGACATTGTGCCCGGCGACCGCGATCCGGCCGCCGCCCTTGTGGGCGTGGATCTGTTTCTTGACCGCATGCACGTCTTCGATCGCCCAGAAGTCCAGATGCCGGCGCCAGACGAACGGCTCGATGATCGCCTTGGTTGCGGCGATCGAGGCGGCGTGGCCGGTGACCGCGCGTGCCTTGATCATCGCCGCCCGCTCCCAGGTCTGGCCGACCGAGTGGTAGTAGCTCTCGGCTGCCGGCAGCGAGATCACCGGCGGCGTGGCGCCGGGGTCCGGGCGCAGGCGCAGGTCGGCGCGGAAGACGTAGCCGTCGGCCGTTCGTGTTTCGATCAACCTGTTAAGGTCCTTTGAAAAACGATTGAAAATAGAGGACAAATTGCCACTATCATCACAATCGATGGCATCCGAGTCGAATAGCAGCACCAGATCGATGTCCGATGAATAGTTCAGCTCGTGCGCGCCAAGCTTGCCCATGGCGAGCGTCACCAGCCCGAAATTGGCGTGGGCCGGCGCGCCGGCCGGCATCGCCCAGGCGCCGCGTCGCGCGTATTTCGCGATGAGGTGGTCGGTGCAAAGCCGGATGCACAGGTCGGCGAAGTCGGAGAGCGCCGCCGTCACCTGCCCCAGGTCCCAGTGGCCCGACAGGTCCGCCAGCGCGACGATCAGGGCCACGTCCTGCTTTGCCCGGCGCAACTGCCGCATCAGTGCGGACTCGTCCACAGCCGACTCGATACCCATGTCGCAGGTACCGGACAGCTCCCCTGTCATCGCGGCGAGCGGCTGCTCCGGTCCGCGGGCCAGGGTGGCGAGCGCGGTCTGCGGCCGCCGGGCCAGCAGGCCGGAAAGGAAGGGGCTGGTGCCGAGAACGCCGTCGATCAGGCCGCCGACCATCGGGTCGTCCAGCCCGGCTTCGGCGCGCAGGCTGTCGTCGCACCCGGAGAGCCCCGCCTGCCAGTTCTCCCGGCCCCGGTCCATCAGCTGCAGGTCGAAGGGGATCGGCACGATGCGGCTATCGATGTGAAGTCGGTTTTGGGGCATAGTTCCAATACTGTTGCAGGCGGCAGGGACGGCGGCGAAGCGGCCCCCCTGCTGCAATCCGGTGGACGTATGTCGAAGACGCGACGCAGGTTGAGGCGGACAGCCATCATTGGGCTGGAAATCGTTGCCGGCGCAACCCTCGGTTTCCTCGTCCTGATGGGCGCCATGATCTGGCGCCTGTCCGAAGGGCCGATCAGCATCAGCTTCCTGTCGGAGACGATCGCGGGTGCGCTGTCGGCTCCGGAACGCGGCATTGTGGTCGAGATCGCCTCCACCGAGCTGACCTGGGCCGGCTGGCAGCGCGGGCTGGATATCCAGCTTGTCGACGTGAAGGCGCGCGACGACAGCGGCAGGGTGATCGCGGAGGTCGGCAACATGACGGTCGCCTTCAGCCTGCAGGCGCTGGCGGCGGGCGAGCTGTCGCCGACCCGGCTGGAGGTCATCGGGCCGAGCATATTCCTGACCTATGGTGCAGACGGCAGGGTCAGCGTCGGCCGGGGTGGCGCGGACATGTCTTCCGAGGCCGAGGTAGCCGAGGACGAGGAGCTGCTGTCGCTGATCGTCGGCGAATTGATGCGGGCGCCGGAAGACGACCGCCAGCTCGGCGGCCTGCGCAGCTTCGAGGTGCGCGACGCCAATCTCGTCGTCTACGACGAGCTCCACGGCGTGACCTGGGAGACTCCGGGCGCCAACATGATCATGCGGCGCGACGCCAACGGCCTCAACGTGGAGGCGGCCCTGGCGGTGAAGCTCGCCGACGAGGTCACCTTCTTCGACATCAGCGGCTACTTCGACCGGGGTGGCGGGTCGGTGCAGCTGTCGGTCGGTTTCGACCGGATCATTCCCGCGCTCCTGGCCGACCAGTCGCCCTACCTCTCGGACCTGGCGACTTTCGACCTGCCGGTCAGCGGTCTGGTCAACACCGTACTGCATCCGGGCGGCGCCGATTTCGACCTGCGGCTTGACGTCGCCTTCGAGGACGCGGTCGGATCGGTCAGCGCACAGGGGGCGTTCTCGCTCGCGGACGAGCTTGTCACCCTGGACGCCGAGGTCCGGCACCTGGTGCTCGCGGACCTGGCGGTCCGGCTGCCTTGGCTGGCGCCGTTCGCTGGCTTCGACGTGGTCGTCGACGGCCAGTCGCAGCTGGTCGTCGGGCCGACCGGCGTGGACTCCGCCGGATTCGTCTTCCGCTCGGGGTCCGGCACCGTGACTCTGCCGGACCAGTTCGCCGAGCCGCTGGCGGTGGCCTCGGTGACCCTCGAGGGGGCGATGGCCGGCGGCGGCGACGCGCTGGACATCGGCAACGCCGACATCGAGTTCGGCACCTCGCGGTTCGTCGGCGCGGCATCCGCCTTCGCCGACGGACAGGGCGGCTATGAGATTTCGGTGGACGGCACCCTGTACGACCTGGCGATCGCCGACACCGGCCGCTACTGGCCAAGCGGGCTTGCCGACGGCGCCCGCCAATGGGTGGCCGATCGCATTCCGGCCGGCGACTTCACCCAGGTGGAGGTCGATCTCTACGGCAGGCTCGACATCGGCCGCTACAGCTATGAGCCGCTGGAAACCCGCATCGAGTTCGCGTTCCAGGACATCTCCCTGCTCTACATCGAGGAAATGCCGCCACTGACCGGCATGAACGGAACCGGCTCCTATGACGGGTCTTCCCTGACGGTCGAGGTCGCGGCGGGCGCGCGGACGTTCGATCTGGAGGCCGGGGTGGGACGCGTCCTGATCGACAACCTGGCCGAGGAGGTGCCGCGGGCGCGAATCTTCGCCACGCTCAGCGGAGACCTCCGCAATCACTTCCGGATGCTGGACCACGAGCCGTTGGCTTTCCTCGACGGCTACGGGATCGCGCCGGATGCGGTCAGCGGCAGCGGCACGGTCGATATAGAGCTTGCCTTCGACCTGCTCGACGAAGTGAACCTCGAGGCGATTCAAATATCGGTCCGGGGTGGCCTGTCCGGCGCCACGCTCCCGAATATGGTCGCCGGCAAGACGTTGACGGGCGCCAGCCTGCAGGTCGTCGCCGACAACGCAGCGATGCGCATCGAGGGCAGCGGTGAGGTCAATGGCACCGCGGTCCAGCTGACGCGCGAGGAACGGTTCCTCGGCGGCGACTACGCGGCCCAGTCCACCGTGAGCGGCACGTTCGACACCGGCACCCTGGCCGAACTCGGCCTTGACGTCGGCGAGTGGCTGACCGGCGCCGCCGGCCTCTCGACGCGCGTCACCGAGTATCGCAACGATACCCAGCGGGTGGAGGCGGCGCTCGACCTCTCGGCGGCGGCGATCGAGGTCGGGGCGCTGGCCTGGAGCAAGGCGCCCGGCGCACCGGCCTCTGCCGAGCTCAGCCTGACGCTGCAAGGCGGCGTACCGGTTGCCCTGGAGCGGTTCGCGATCGAGGCCGAGGGCCTGTCTGCCGCCGGCCGGATGCAGTTCGGTCCCGGCGGCGCGTTCCAGTCCGCCGACCTTCAAAGCCTGAGCGTCCACCGCACCCAGGTCGCCGGACGGATCGAGGCCGCCGCCAACGGCGTGCTCGCCGTCCGCCTCGACCGTGGCGTGCTCGACCTGCAGCCGTTGCTCGACGACGAGGAGGAGGCCGACGACGCCAGCCGGACCCGCGTCATCGACGTCGCCGCCAACCTCGATCGGATATGGATCAGCGACGACGGATTTCTCAGTCAGGTTTCCGGCGCCATGCAGCTGGTCGGGCCGACGTGGTTCAGCGGCCAGATCGACGCCGCGACCTCCGCCGGCGCGCCGGTCATGCTGAGCCTGGAGCCGACCGACACCGGCCGCTTCCTCCGGCTCACCACCTCGGATGCCGGCTCGATGCTGCGCGATCTCGGGCTGATCAGCTCGGTGCGAGACGGCCGGATGGTGCTCTCGGCCCGATTCCGCGACCGCGAGCCCGGCCGTCCGCTGGTCGGCGATCTCGACATCTCGGACTTCCGCCTGGTCGATGCGCCGCTGCTCGCTCGGGTGGTCGGCATCGCCGGGGTCACCGGCATTCTCGATGCCCTGCAAGGTGCCGGCATCGGCTTCGGCCAGCTGGCGACCACCTTCCGCTTCGACGATGGCCTCATCGAGTTCCGCGAGGGCCGCATGGTCGGTCCGTCGCTCGGCATCACCTTCGAAGGCGAGGTCGACATCGACCAGGACATCGTCGCCCTGCAGGGCGCGGTGGCGCCCGCTTACGCCCTGAACGGCATCCTCGGCGGGATTCCGCTGATCGGCGACGTGCTCGTGGGAGGCGAGGGCGAGGGCATTTTCGCCGTGACCTACCAGGCGTCGGGCAGCGCCGGCAATCCACAGGTCGCGGTCAATCCCCTGTCGGCGCTGACCCCCGGCGTGCTGCGCAACATCTTTCCCGGCGGCTGAACCCGTCGGTCAGCCTGGGCCGACCAGCACGTGCTTCTTCTTGCCGGCCGAAAGCTTCAGCGTGCCGCCGGCCAGCAGGTCGGCGGAGCCGATGAGCCGGTTCTCGTCGTCGATCCGGTCGTCGTTCAGCCGTCCGCCGCCGCCCTGAATCAACCGGCGCGCCGCGCTGCTACTCTCCGCCAGGCCGGCGCGGACGAACAGCGCATAGGCGGGGATGCCGGCGTCGAGTTCGTCCTGACCCACCGTCACCGTAGGCAGCCCCTCGGCCGCGCCGCCGACCTCAAAGGCCCGGCGGGCGGTTTCGGCCGCTTCCTCGGCTGCCGCATCGCCATGCGCCATCCGCGTCGCCTCGGTGGCCAGCACCTTCTTCGCCTCGTTCAGCGCCGCGCCCTCGACGCGCGTAAGGGCCTCGATCTCGGCCAGCGGCAGCTCGGTGAACAGCTTCAGGAACCGGCCGACGTCGGCGTCGTCGGTGTTGCGCCAGAACTGCCAGTAGTCGTAGGGGCTCAGCCGCTCCGCGTTCAGCCACATGGCGCCGGCTGCGGTCTTGCCCATCTTGGCGCCCGACGCGCTGGTGATCAGCGGGCAGGTCAGCGCGAACAGGTCCTCCTCGGGCAGCGCATCGGCCGCGCGCAGCCGGCGGCTGAGCTCGACTCCGTTGATGATGTTGCCCCATTGGTCCGACCCGCCCATCTGCAGCCGGACGCCCCGCTTCCGGTTCAGCTCGACGAAGTCGTAGGCCTGGAGGATCATGTAGTTGAACTCCAGGAAGGTCAGCGGCTGCTCGCGCTCCAGGCGCAGCTTGACGGAATCGAAGGTCAGCATCCGGTTGATCGAGAAGTGCCGCCCGACGTCGCGCAGCAGGTCGATGTAGTTCAGGCTGCGCAGCCAGTCGTCGTTGTTGACCATCACCGCCTCGGTCGGTCCGTCGCCGAAGGTCAGGAACTTGCCGAACACCCGGCGGATTCCGGCCATGTTGGCGGCGATGTCGGCGTCTGTGAGCATGCGGCGCGCTTCGTCCTTGCCCGACGGATCGCCGACGCGGGTGGTCCCGCCGCCCATCAGCACCACCGGCTTGTGCCCGGTCTTCTGCAGCCAGCGCAGCAGCATGATGCCCATCAGGTTGCCGACGTGCAGGCTGTCGGCTGTGCAGTCGAAGCCGATATAGGCCGTCACCACCTGGCGCGAGGCGAGCGCGTCCAGTCCTTCCGGATCGCTGCACTGGTGGATGAACCCGCGCTCGGACAGGGTTCTCATGAAATCGGACTTGAAGGCGCTCATGGATGGTATCATCCGATGCTCGGGTCTGGGCGCGGACGTTTAGCATGGAGAACAGGGTGAGCAAAGCCAAGCTGTGGCGCGCGGTCGGGCTGATGAGCGGCACCTCGGCCGACGGCATCGACGCAGCTCTGCTCGAGACCGACGGCGAGGCGGCGGTGGCGCGCGGCCCTGCGCTCTCGATGCCCTATCAGCCCGCCTTCCGGGCCCGCCTGCTTGCCGCGTACGGCAGCTGGCAGCCTTCCCAGGCGATCTCGGCCCTGGAACAGGAGCTGACCCGGCTCCACGCCGGCGCGGTCGGGCAGTTGCTCGCCCTGGCCGGCATCGACGCGGCAGCGGTCGACGTGATCGGATTCCACGGCCAGACCCTCAGCCACGACCCGGCCGGCGGTCGGACCTGGCAGATCGGCGACGGGGCAGCGCTGGCGGCGATGACCGGCATCGACGTGGTCTATGACCTGCGCGCGGCCGACATGGCCGCTGGCGGCCAGGGGGCGCCGCTGGTGCCTGCCTATCACAACGCGCTGGCTTCAGGCCTGCCGCGGCCGCTGGCGGTGGTCAACATCGGCGGGGTGGCCAATGTGACCTACCTCCCCGAGGCCGGAGCGCCGGTCGCCTTCGACACCGGCCCCGGCAACGGCCTGATCGACGACTGGGTCCAGGCCCACACCGGCGCCGCTTGCGACCGCGACGGCGCGCTCGCCGCCGCCGGCCGGGTCGATCTGGCTCGCCTGCAGCGCTGGCTGGCCGATCCCTGGTTCGCGCGCCGCCCCCCGAAGTCGCTGGACCGCAAGGACTTTTTCGGTGTGGATCTCGCGGATCTCGGGCTGGAGGACGGGGCGGCGACCCTGGCCGCCTTCACCGCCGGCGCCATTGCCGCCGCCGCCGCTCATTTCCCGCGCCCGCCGGTGCGCTGGCTGGTCACCGGCGGCGGGCGGCACAACCCGGCGCTGATGGTGGCCCTGGCAGGCACCTTGCCGACGCCGGTGGAGGCGGTGGAAACGGTCGGCTGGGACGGCGACGCGATCGAGGCTCAGGCCTTCGCCTATCTCGCCGTGCGGTCGCGGCGCGGCCTGCCGCTGACCTGGCCGGGCACGACCGGCGTCTCCCGGCCAACGGCCGGCGGACGGTTCGCGCCTGCGCCTGGGGATCAGGCCATCGCCGGCAGCCGCTCGTCCAGGTAGCCGTCGACCAGCGACATCATCTCGTCCATGTGCTGGGCGAAGAAGTGGTCTGCTTCGGGGATCGGCTTGTAGGTGATGGTGATGCCCCTCTGCATGTTCAGCTTGTCCACCAGCTTGTCGACGTCCGGCTTCGGTACGATGTCGTCGCGGCCGCCGTGGATGATGATCCCGGAAGCGGGGCAGGGGGCGAGGAAGGTGAAGTCGTACATGTTGGCCGGCGGCGCGATCGAGATGAAGCCGCTGATTTCCGGCCGCCGCATCAGCAGCTGCATGCCGATCCAGGCGCCGAACGAGAAGCCGCCGACCCAGCAGTTGCGGGCATTCGGGTTCTGGGTCTGCAGCCAGTCCAGCGCCGACGCGGCATCGGAAAGCTCGCCTTCGCCGCGGGCAAAGGATCCCTGGCTGCGGCCGACGCCGCGAAAGTTGAAGCGCAGGGTGGAATAGCCGCGGCCGACGAAGCTCTGGTAGAGCGCGTAGACCACCTTGTTGTGCATGGTCCCGCCATGCTGCGGGTGCGGGTGCAGCAGCAGCGCGATCGGCGCGTTCGGCTCCTTGCTGCGCTGGTAGCGACCCTCGAGCCGGCCTTCCGGACCATTGAAGATGACGTCGGGCATATCCGCTTCTGTTCCTTAAGCTTGGCGTCCGGGGCGCTTGCATCGCCGTACCGAAGCCGTACGCACCGGGCAACCGGGCGGCGGCCCCTTGTTGATCCTCCGTGCGGAGATCTTATATGGTGCGGATCAAGCGGCGTGTCCTACTCGATTTCGTGAGCGAAATGCAAGTGCGCCGCGCCGACAGAGGCCGGAGGAGGCCTGTGATGTTCAGACGATTGCGGGAAGACATCCGGGCCATTCGCAGCCGCGACCCGGCGGCGCGTTCGACCGCCTCGATCCTGTTCTGCTATCCGAGCCTGCATGCGATGGTCTTCTATCGCCTGGCCAGCGCCCTGTGGCGGGGGCGGATGTACTTCCTCGGGCGCTATGTTTCGGCGCTGGCCCGCTGGTTTACCGGCATCGAGATCCATCCCGGCGCCCGGATCGGACGCGACGTGTTCATCGACCACGGCATGGGCGTGGTGATCGGCGAGACGGCGGAGATCGGCGACGACGTCACCCTCTACCAGGGCGTCACCCTGGGCGGCACCTCGCCCAGCGTCGACAGCGACAGCCAGCGCAACGTAAAGCGCCACCCGACGCTGTTGGACAACGTCATCGTCGGCTCCGGCGCCCAGATCCTCGGCCCCTTCACGGTCGGGCGCTGCGCGCGCATCGGCGCCAACGCCGTGGTGACGAAGGAGGTGCCGGAGGGTGCCACCATCGTCGGCATCCCCGGCCGCGCGGTGCAGACCAGCCGGGCCGCGGAGATCGAAAAGGCGCCCTTCGTCGCCTACGGCACGCCGACCGGCAACCTGCCCGACCCCGTCGCCCGCGCGCTCGACGGCCTGCTCGACGAGGTGCAGAGCCTGCGCGCACGGGTCAACGAGTTGGAGGCCCGGGGCGGCGGCGCCGCCGCGACGGACGGCGCCGGACTGCCGGTGGAGGGCGACGAGCGCGATGCCGCCAAGGCCAAGCAGCCGGAAGGCAAGTGCTGACGCTGCCGGGCGTCGCGCCCGTTTGAGGTTCAAGTGGGCGTTTGAAGTTCAAGTGAGGGAGATGGACAGGTGAAGTTGAGCACCAAGGGACGCTACGCCGTGATGGCGCTCTGCGACCTTGCCACTCATGCCGAGGGCCGGCCGGTGGCGCTGGCCGATATCGCCGAGCGCCAGGAGATCTCGCTGTCCTACCTGGAGCAGCTCTTCGCCAAGCTGAGGCGTGGCGGCCTGGTGCGCTCCGTGCGCGGGCCGGGCGGCGGCTACCTGCTCGCCCATGCGCCGGGCGAGACGCGCATCTCCGACGTCATCCTCGCGGTCGACGAGCCAATCCGCGCCACCCGCTGCACGCCGGGCCAGCCGCACGGCTGCCGCAGCAACCAGAGCCGCTGCCAGACCCACGACCTCTGGGAGGAACTGGGCAACCAGATCTATCTCTATCTCAGCTCGGTGACCGTGGACGACGTGATCTCGCGCCGCATCCTCGGCACCAGCGGCCTCGGCCAGAAGGGCATCGGCCAGAAGGACACCGGCCAGAAGGACATCGGCCCGTCCAACCCCTGCCGCGCCGCCGGCTAGCGGCGGCGGCTTCGCGCAGACCATGGTCGTTTACCTGGATTACAACGCCACCGCGCCGATCCGGCCCGAAGCGCTCGCGGCACTGACCGCGGCGCTGGCCGAGCCCGGCAACGCCTCCTCGGTGCACGGGCCGGGCCGCCGCGCCCGCCGCCTGGTGGAGGAGGCGCGCGCCGAGGTGGCGGCGCTGGCGGCCGTCGATCCGGCCTGGGTGACCTTCACCTCCGGCGGCACCGAGGCCAACAACCTCGCCCTCGGCGGCTTGCCGGCGGCGCGCCTCCTGGTCTCCGCCGGCGAGCATGACTCGGTCCTGCAGGCGGCGCCGGAGGCCGCGCGGATTCCGCTGACGGCCGACGGCCGGGTCGATCTCGACGCCCTGGCGGCCGCCCTCAAGGACGTCGGCGCGGACGGCCCGCAGGGCACCCTGGTCTCGGTCATGCTGGCCAACAACGAGACCGGCGTGATCCAGCCGCTCGCCGAGGTCGCGGCCCTGGCGCGGCGCGCCGGCGCCTGGGTCCACTGCGATGCCGTGCAGGCGGCCGGCAAGATCCCCCTCGACATGGTGGCGCTGGGCGTCGACCTCATGAGCCTCTCGGCCCACAAGCTGGGCGGGCCGCCGGGCGTGGGCGCCCTGCTGGCGCGCCCGGAACTGCCGCTGCGGCCACTGCTGCTCGGCGGCGGCCAGGAGCGCCGGCGCCGCGCCGGCACCGAGAACCTGCCGGGCATCGCCGGCTTCGGCGCCGCCGCCGCGGCGGCCCGGCGCGATCTCGCCGCTTTTGCCGAACTCGCCGGACAGCGAAATCGATTCGAGGCCGAACTCAAAGCCTTGGCCACAGATGTTAAGGTGTTCGGTGAGGCCGCACCGCGCCTGCCCAACACCTCCTGCGTGGCCCTGGCCGGCCTGTCAGCGGAGACCCAGCTCATGGCCCTCGACCTCGCCGGCATCGCGGTCAGCGCCGGTGCCGCCTGCTCCTCCGGCAAGGTGCAGCCCTCGCATGTGCTGCGCGCCATGGGCGCCGGGGCGGCGGAGGCCGGCGCGGCGATCCGCGTCTCGCTCGGCTGGGCCAGCGCGGCGGCCGACATCGACCGGCTGCTGTCCGCCTGGGGCGAGCTCTACCGCCGCAGCCGGGCAGCCTGAGGCGGGACCATGGCGCGCGACGACCACAGCAAGGCGAACCGGCCGCTGCCGGGCATCTACCTGGACAACCAGGCGACCACGCCGACCGACCCGCGGGTGGTCGAGGCGATGCTGCCGTTCTTCACCGAGCGCTTCGGCAACCCGGCCTCGACGGCGCATGCCTACGGCTGGGACGCCGAGGAAGCGGTCGAGCGGGCACGCGAACAGATCGCCGCGCTGATCGGCGCCTCCCCGCGCGAGGTGATTTTCACCTCCGGCGCCACCGAGTCCAACAACCTGGCGATCAAGGGCGCGGCGCGCTTCCACCGCGCCCGCCGGCCCAAGGTCGTCACCCTGGCGACCGAGCACAAGTGCGTGCTGGAGAGCGTCCGCCAACTGGAGCGCGAAGGCCATCCGGTGACCGTGCTGGCGGTCGACCCGGACGGCCTCGTCGACCTCGATCTGCTGGCTGAGACGGTGGATGAGGAAACCGCCGTAGTTTCCATCATGGCCGCGAACAACGAGATCGGCGTGCTGCAGCCGCTGGCGGAGGTCGCCGCCATCTGCCGCGACAAGGGCGCCTACTTCCACTGCGACGCCGCTCAGGCGGTCGGCAAGATCCCGCTCGACGTCGCCGCCCTGGGGATCGACCTGCTGAGCATCTCCGGCCACAAGTTCTACGGCCCCAAGGGCATCGGCGCGCTCTACGTGCGGCGCCGCCCGCGGGTGCGCCTGGAGCCGCTGATCGACGGCGGCGGGCAGGAGCGGGGCCTGCGCTCCGGCACCCTGCCGACGCCGCTCTGCGTCGGCCTCGGCACCGCGTGCGTCCTCGCCGCCGAGGAGATGGACGGCGAGGGCGAGCGCATTTCGGCCTTGAAGACCCGGCTGCTGGAGGGCATTAGAAGCCGCCTTTCCGGCGTACTCTTGAACGGCCACGCCACCCGGCGCCTGGCCGGCAGCCTGAACCTCGCCTTCGAAGGGGTGGACGCGGAGGCGCTGATGCGGGCCCTGCCGCGTCTGGCGGTGTCCTCGGGCTCGGCCTGCACCTCGGCGGCGGTCGAGCCCTCCTACGTGCTGCGGGCGCTGGGCCTGCCGGAGGAACGGGCGCGGACGTCGATCCGCCTCGCCGTCGGCCGCTTCAACACCGAGGCGGAGATCGACGCCGCGGTCGAGGAACTGGCGGCCCAGGTGACGCGGCTGCGCAAGGAAGGCAGCGCCGCGGCGGAATAGCGGTGCGACGTAGCAAAGACGAATTTGGAGCAAGTAGTTAGATGCCGAAGTTGACGTTCATCGAGAAGGACGGGAACCGCAAGGAAGTGGACGCCCCCGTCGGGCTCTCGGTGATGGAGGTCGCCCACCGCTTCGATGTCGACATCGAGGGTGCCTGCGAGGGCTCGCTGGCCTGCGCCACCTGCCATGTCATCGTCGACGAGGCCTGGTACGACAAGCTGGGCGAGCCCTCCGAGGACGAGGAGGACATGCTCGACCTCGCCTTCGGCCTCAAGCCCACCTCGCGCCTCGGCTGCCAGATCGTCATGAGCGAGGATCTCGACGGCCTCGTCGTCGCCCTGCCGAAAGAAGTGAACAACATGCTGGGCTGACGCCCCGGCCACTCCCTGTTCCCGTAAACTCCTTGTGAGCAAAAGGCCTGCACCGCCCGGGCCCAGCGGCTATGCTCGCGCGCCATGACGCCGAACGATTCGTCTTCCGCCGAAGCCGTCCCCCCGAGCGCCGCGGCCGGCGCCGCCCGGCTGCCGGCGGCGCCATTCTCGCCGCTGACACTGGGCCCCATAGGGGCGCTGGTCATGCGGCCGTGGTACGACCGGCTGTTGGCCAGGCTGGTCCCCGGCTGGTATTTCCCCCTGTCGCGCGCCTGGGCGATGGCGCTGGAAAGCGGCGGCGACGCCGCGCGCTTCGCCAATGCCCTCGGCCTGGAAGGGCTGCCGGGCGGCCTCTGTGGCTGGCGCCTCGCCCGCGGCCTCGCCGATACCTCGCTCCGTGCCAAGGTCCACGCCGGCGCCGAGGCCCACTGGCACGACCTCTTCTTCGCGGCGCAGGCGCCGGCGCCCGCCGCGCTGGTCGCCGCGGAGACCGCCCGCCGCCGCGCTGCCGACCGGCTGATGTCGGCGCGCCTCCACTTCACCTGCCTGCGCGGCAAGATCCCGGCGCTCGACTGGCAGCTGCCGCGCCCGCAGGAGATGCCGCCGCCGGAGGCCCTGCGCGGCGGCGGTGGCACCTGCATCCGCTTGCCGGAGGCCGGTGAAGGCCTGCCGCCGGTCGAGCAGTCGCACTGGGTACCGGGCCCCAACGGCCGGCAGTGCTGGCTGCGCTTCGCGTCGCCGGGCCTGCCGGGCGACACCGCCTGGGCACAGGTCATCGAGCCCGAGGGCGTCAGCGACCCGCCGACGCTGATCTCGCTGCACGGCATCTGCGTCGAAAGCGAGCACTGGGGCCCGGCCATGGATGCCATCGACGTCGCCCCGGCCCTGGCCCGCAAGGGCCTGCGCATCATCCGGCCGGAGGGACCCTGGCACGGCCGCCGGCGGTTGCCCGGGACCTTCGGCGGCGAGCCGGCCATGGCGCAGGGGCCGCTCGGCTTCCTGAAGCTCTTCGCCGCCTGGGGCGCCGAGGTGGCGGTGCTGATCGATTGGGCGCGGCGGCGCAATGGGGAGGGGGGCAGCGGGCAAGTGGCGCTCGGCGGGGTCAGCCTCGGCGCTCTGACCAGCCAACTGGTGGCGACGGCGGCGCGGGACTGGCCGCAACACCTACGGCCCGACGCGCTGATTCTCATCGCCTGCAGCGAAAACCTGAAGGACGTCGCCTTCCAGGGCTGCCTGGCCGCGGCCATCGGGCTGCCGGCGCGGCTGGCGGCCCAGGGCTGGCGCGAGGCCGACATCGAGCGCTACCTGCCACTGATGGAGCCGCGCGGGGAGCCGGCGATGGCGCCGGAGAAGATCGTCATGGCCCTCGGCGAGGCCGACGACCTGACCCCCTTCGCCGGCGGCCTCGCCCTGGCGCGCCGCTGGCAGGTGCCGCCGGCGAATTTGTTCCTACGCCACCAAGGGCATTTCTCGGTCGCCTTCGACCTCGCCCGCCGCCCGCAGCCGCTCGACCGCCTGGTGGAGATCCTCGGCCAGTCCTAGGGCGAGCGGCGGCACTATCCTGCGTCCTTCGAGACGCCCGCCCGGGCTGCAGCCCGGGCGGGCTCCTCAGGATGAGGTAAATCTTCGATGGCACGAAGAAGTGTCCTCAGGCTGAGGAGGCCACGCAGCGGGCGTCTCGAGGCACGCAGGTCGGCTTTCCAGCCGCCGAAACGCCTGCCCGGGCGGGCTCCTCAGGATGAGGTAAATATCTGATACCACAGAGAAAAACCCTCATGCTGAGGAGCCCGCGCCGCGGGCGTCTCGAAGCACGCAGGGCAGGCATCCAGCATCTCGCGCTCCCTTCGTCATCCTTGCGTGGGGGGACCAAGGGCCTATATTCCGGCCTCATGAATTCCTTGGGACTGCATAAGCCGGCGGGCGAGACCCGCGTGGTGGTGGCGATGTCGGGCGGGGTCGATTCCTCGGTCACCGCGGCGCTGCTGC
>JBHJOG010000194.1:0-20006 GCA_050329975.1 Alphaproteobacteria bacterium
GCAGCCCCGCGGCAAGGGCATCGGGATCGCGCGGCGGAACCACGAAACCGGCGTCCCCGACCAGCAGCCGCGCATCGCCGACGTCGGTGGCGACCGGCACCAGGCCGGCCGCCATCCCCTCCGCCAGCGCGTTGGAGAAGCCCTCGCCGAAAGCCGAACTGAGCGCGATGACGTCGAAGGCCGGCAGCAGGTCCGGCAGATCGCGGCGGGCGCCGAGCGCAGTGACGTTCGCCGGCAGGGCCAGAATTTCCGTTCCGCGCCCGATGAGGATGCCCTGGAGGTCGGGATTGCGCGCCATGGCGGCGAGGAAGGTCGGATGATCCTTCATCGCGTCGGTCCGCGCGACCAGGGCGATAGCCAGCGTGTCGCCGGCGATGCCCATCGCGGCGCGATGGGCCGCACGGCGCGCCGGGTCGGGCCGGAACAGCTCGGTATCGACGCCGTTGGCGATCACCGTGAAGCCGGGGTTGCGATAGCCGAGCGCACGATGGGCGGCCGCTCCGGCGTGGGAATTGGCGATGATCGCGTCGGGCCTGGACGACAGCCGGGCGCAGGCGCCGATCACCCAGCCGAGCTGTCGGCTGTAGTGCTCGACCTGCATGTCGGAGCAGCGGATGCCCCAGGCCAGCCTGGGACGGTTGCCGCGCGGCAGCAGCAGGCGCGCCGCCCAGGCGCAGAGGTCGGCATGGTACATCCAGCTCTGCACGACCTGTGGCCGATGCTGCCCAATCAGCCGGGCCAGCCGGCGGATGGCGGCAACGCTCACCCGCCGCGGCGCCATGCCGAGATCGTCGACCGGGATACCGGCGGCCAGCAGGCGCGCGGCGTTCTCGCCGCCCGGCAGCAGGCTGACCACCCGCTGCTCCAGGCCCAGCGTGTGCCCATGGATCGCCAGGTTGACCAGCATGGACTCGGCGCCACCGACGCCGAGCCCGGTGATCACGTGCATGACGCGGATCGGCGGGGCCGGCGCAGCGGCGGGGTTGCGTGCGGGCAGGCTCTGGTTCATCGCCGCAGTGGAATGCCCGCTGCGGTGCCGCTCCTGCAAGGGCAAAGTTGGCAACGTCGGATGACGCGAACCGGGCAGGCGGTACAGCTTTGGTTAACCCAATGTTATCCCGCCCTGGTCCAAGACTCTGCCGACCTGGGAGTATGGGGACTGGCATGACCAACCGTCGGCGACGTGCAGTTTTGAAGGCGGGGCTGGGGATCGGGGCCGCCGGTCTGCTTCACGGCTGCGGCGCCGTCGCGGTCGAGCGCAGTGCTGTCGCGGGAGAGGGCCGAATCGCCGGGGCCGCCCAGGTGCCGACGATCGCGGCCCTGCGCAGCATGCGGCCGGAAACGGCCTCGGTGGTCGAGGTTGCCGGCTACTATCGTCCCGAAGACGGCGGCGGCGGGCTCTTCACCTGGGTCGCCCAGCACGGCGAGGCCGACGACTGCGGCCTGGTGATTGCGCCGGACGCCGCCCAGCAGGCATCGGGCCGCTGGCTGCGGGAGGCAGGCGGCGAGTTGGAGTTTGCCTGGTTCGGCCCGCATGCCGACGGTACCCAGGACGACGCGCCCGCTCTCGAGCGTGCGCTCGACTGCGCCGCCCGCACCGGGTCGCCGCTGCGCATCGGCCGCGGCACCTATCACCTGAAGAGCGACGTCCACGTCGAGATCGGGTCGGACCAGGTGCTCGACGTGCGCGGCGACGGCGCGGTGTTCCAGCGGTCGGGACGGGGCGGCATCGTCTATTTCGATGCGGTGCCGGTCGATCTGACCCCGGTCGTGGAGTCGATCAGGCCGGGCGAGGACGGCATTACGGTCGGCGACGCCGGCAAGATTGCCGTCGGCGATCTGGTTGCGGTCGCTTCCGGCATCAGGATGGCCGAATCCGGCAGCAGCAGCTGGATCGCGGCGGAATATGGCCGCGTCGTCGCGATCCGCGGCAACCGGCTGATTCTCGACGGACCTACCCATAGCACCGTGCATCCCAACCGTCGGCTGGCCTATCGCATGGACGGGCAGAGCAGCCGCCTGCATTATCGGCTGTTCTGGGGCGGGGAGGCGCAGGACGTTCGGGTGAGCCTTGACGGCCGCGCCTTGCAGTCCGGCGCGGAGTTCACGGTCAGCGGCGAAGTCTACCGCGGCTTCGACATCGCGTTTACCCAGGTGCCGGCAGCCGGCAGCGAGGTGGTGCTGACGACGGCGAACCCGATCTATGCGAAGGTCTTCCGCGGCGGGCAGCTCACCGTCTCCGGCTTGCGCTTCGAGTCCGACTTTGCGGCGGCCGGTCCGGTGACGTTCGTCAGCAGCGTCGGGCTCGCGCCCGCGGGCAGCCGGTTCAGCGACCTGGAACTGATCGAACGCAACGCGCCGCTGGACGGCGAAGGCTATCGCCAGGGCGTCGAGGGCGACCTGTTCCGTGTCGGGCTCATCAACAGCAGCGTGGAGAACGTGCGCATCCAGGGCGGCCGCTACGCCCTGCAGGCCATCGCCGGCCGCAACATCACCTATCGCGGCATCTACGGCGAGGGCTGCTGGCACGTCGTTTCCTCGTCCAACGCCGACACGGTCAACATTTTCGACGTGACGGCGGTGCGCTGTGTCTCGGCCATCGACAGCCACTACGCGCATATCCAGAACGTGGACGGGGTCGAGGGTGTCGGCTGCGACCACGGGATGAACCATCGCGCCAATGGCGGGGTGCTGCGCAACGCCGTGCTGCTCGACAATACGGATCGCAGCAACCCCGGGCTGAATGTGGGGGTGGGCCAGGGTGAGCCGGTGGACGACCGCTTGCTGGCGGACCCGCGCGACAATCCGCGGGTCATCTTCGGCGCCGGGCCCGCCGCGGTGGCGATCGAACGTTGCCGGTTCGGGGCGCCGCGCGATCCGAACGGCTTCTGCATCCACGCCAGCTACCTGCGCCGGTTTTCGCTGACCGAGGTCGAGACCGACGGGCTGCTGGTCATCGACGGCGACGGGCCGCCGCCGCTGGGCGAACTGATCATTGACCGGTTCAATTGCCGATCCCTGATCGTGCGCGGCGTGACGGACGTGGTCTCGGCCCGGAAGGTCCGGACCGGCCAGCTCAGCTTGCGCGGCTCGGTCGCCCCCTTGATGCGGTTCGAGGACTGCATCTTCGACGGCGCGATCGACGGATCGGACACGCTGATCGTCGACGGCGAGGTGTCGGGCAGCCTCGCCTGCAGGTTCGTGAACTGCACCTTCCGCAATGCGGCGCGACTGATCGACCCGGATCGCGACGGCGGCAACACGCCGCTCCGCCACTTCACATTCGAGGGCTGCGTCTTCGAGGTCGGTGACCGGAACGGGTTCTAGAGCGCTTCAGAACTGCGCCTTGAACACGTAGCGGCCGGCGTCGACGAAGGGGCCCGGATCGATCGGGTCGCCGTCGAGGCGGATCTCGTAGTGCAGGTGCGGGCCGGTGCTGCGGCCGGAGCTGCCGAGCAGGCCGACGGGCGTGCGATAGGCGACCTCGTCGCCGACCTCGACCAGGATCGCGCTGAGGTGCGCATAGCGGGTGGTGATGCCGAGCCCGTGGTCGACCTCCACCAGCCGTCCGTAGCCGCCCTTGTAGTCGGCCCAGACCACGACGCCCGGCGCGGTCACCCGCACGGTCGAGCGCATCGGGCCGGCGAAGTCTAGCCCGGCATGGAAGGCCCGCCGCCCGTTGATCGGGTCCACCCGCTCGCCGAAGCGGCTGGTGGTGCGGAACTCGTCCATCGGCTCGGCCAGCGGCAGCCGGAGCAGCAGCTGGCGCAGCCCGTCCCAGCGGCCGACATGGGCGTCCAGGGCCCGCAGGCTCGCATCCTCCGCCCCGCCGGCACCCGGGGTGTCGAGCGGCAGGAACGGCCCGCCCTGGCCTCCGGTCGTCTGCGAGTCGGCCAGGCGCAGCAGCAGCACGTCGGCGTCGAGGCCGGTCCGGGCGATCACGTCCTCGGCCGCGCTGATATCCGTCATCGTCCACAGGCTGAGCCGGTAAGCCAGCGACTCCTTCGCCCGCTCGGCCTCGGCCAGCGCCGACCGCAGGGCCGCAACCTCGGCCCGGAGCGCGGCAACTTCCTGCTCGGGGGTCGACGGCACGCCTTCCTTGGTGTCCTGGAGGGCAACTGGGGCCAGTGCGCCGCTGCGGAAGTCCTCGATGGCGAAGGCCAGCGACAGCCACATGGCGTCGCTGGGCGACGGCTGGGAGCGGTCCTGGTCGGCGGCGGCCGCCGCGGGCTGAAGGTCAGTCAGGCCGAACCGGCTCCGCTCCTGGCCCTGGGCCGGAAGCATCAGGCAAAGCAGGCTGATGCAGGCTGCGAGCGTAGCGGGTCTGGCGCGGCGGAACAATCCGACAGGCGTGGCGATCATCGACCGTTTCTCTTTGTCTGGGACCCCTCTAGCGGGGCGACGTTACGGACTCCATTGCGCGAAGGCAACGGCCGAAGCCGAAGCCGACCGCACCCCTGCCGCATTTGGCTGCCATAAACGTTAGTCATGGGTTAACCATGATAGTCTGTGCGGCATCTATCGAGGGAGGGATCGAATGCGCTCTGCATCGGGTCGAACGACAGCCATGTGGGCCGGTATTGCCGCGGCCGCGATGCTCTGGATCGGCCAGGCCGCTGCCGCCGACAGCATCTGGGACCACAACGGCTCGGAGATGCTGTGGCAGGCGCAGGGCGACAGCCGGATCATCTCGTACCAGGTGCCGCGGCCGGGCCTGCCGGTCGCACCGGGGGCCGTGCTGTTCGAGGGCCGCCGCGTGGGCGGCACCATGGAGGGAATCGCGCGCACCTTTCGCCAGGGCTGCCCGCCGGCGGAGTACTTCGTTTCGGGGCCGATCCTGAGCGAAACCCATGTCGTCCTGTACGGCGCGGCGCCGGTCCGGGCGGCTTCGGGATGCGGGATTGCCGGCTACAGCGACGCCTCGTCGAACGCGGTGCTGGAATTCAGATACCTGCGCAGCGGCGATGTGCTCGCGCCCGGAGGCAACGCGCTCGTACCGGGGCGGGACGTCACCGGCGGCGTCGTCTACACCCAGCCCGCCAACGAGGAGTACGGCCAGGATGCCGTCGGCTATCAGACCTTCATCATCCCGCTGTCGAGCGCAGCCGAGATCACCGTGCATGTCGATACCGGCGTTGCTTCCCACGTCATGCCCGACATGGTGGACGCGACGCTGTCGTGCCGCACGGGGGAGAGTTTTGCCCTGATGCCCGACGGGCCGCTCAACGTCTGCGGGCTCGACGACGTGGCTGCCAATCCGCGCAATGGCACGCTGATCCTCGATGTCACCCGGTACAATCACGAGACGGTCACCTGCGAGCCGCAGCGGCTGGAATACAGCTACGCCGGCCTCTGCAACTAGCCTTCGTCGTCGCCCTGCAGTGTCAGTTCGTCGGCCATCGGCTTCAGCCCCGCCGTGAGTCCGCCGTCGACCGCGAGCGCGGCGCCGGTAATGAACGACGCTTCGTCGGACGCCAGGAAGGCAACCGCTGCCGCAACCTCCTCTGCACGGCCGACCCGGCCGAGCGGATACCATTTGCTGATCCGGGTCATGAAGTCGGGCTGCTTCTTCATCCGCGCTTCGTGGGCATGGCTGAAGATGGTGCCGGGCAACACGGCGTTGGCGCGGATCCCTCGATGGCCGTGTTCGGTGGCGAGCGCCTGGGTGAAGCTGACCAGGCCGGCCTTGGCGGCGCTGTAGGCGACGTTGCCCAGGTACAGCAGCGCGTTGACCGAGCTGATGTTGACGATCGAGCCGGCGTTCGCCGCCAGCATATACGGCACGCAGGCGCGGCACATCAGGTAGGGCCCGGTCAGGTTGACGGCGAAGTTCCTGTCCCAGACCTCGGGCGTGTTTTCGTCATAGGACTCGCCGAACGCGGCGCCGGCGCAGTTGACCAGGATCTCCAGCCCGCCGGCGCGCGCGACGAACCGTTCGACGGCGTGATTGACTTGGCTTTCGGACTGGACGTCGACCCGGAACGGCTGCGCGTTCCCGCCGTGCTGGGCGATACGGTCCGCTGCCTCACGGGACCCATCCTCGTTGATGTCGAACAGGGCGACGGCCGCGCCTTCGGAGGCGAGCCGGCTGGCGATGGCGCTGCCGATGCCGGACCCGGCGCCGGTTATGATCGCCCGCTTGCCCTCGAACCGGGTCATTCTGCGAAGGCCTCGAACCCGGCCTGCGCGCGCGCCAGCGCGGGACGGCGCAGGTGGCCGTAGTTGTAATAGGCGAGCCCGGCCGCGCCATGGCGCCGGGCAGCCGTCGCCGCGGCGCGCACCGCGGCTTCGGTGCGCAGGTCCGGCGTATCGGGGCGCAGGATCGCGTGCAGCCGCGCGTGGCCGCCGATGCGGCGGCGCACATCTGCCAGGTCGGCGTCGATCGCCTCGGCGGTCGCGTGATAGGCGGGGATCTCGAGCACATCGCAGACCAGCGACAGCCCGCGCAGGTCCGATCCCTCGACCCAGCTGGCGGCCGTCGGCCGCTGGACCGTCGGGATCACGCCGAGCCAGACGGACGCCGGCATCGCGTCGCGGATCTCGGAGACGAGCTGGGTGATCAGCCGGCACCGCCATTTGAGGAAGGCGGCCCAGTCGGGATCGGAGATCACGTCCGCGAGGATCCATTCGGTCGCGGCGGCGGCGTCGGGTGCCAGGTCGGAGGCGAAATAGCCCTCCAGCCAGCCGTGGGCCTGGTCGCGCAGGCGCACCGCCGGGATGCCGGCCGCTTCCGCCCCCGCGATCACGCCGTCGGAGAAGCTCAGGGCCAGCAGCCGTTCCATCCACGGATTCTGCGGCAGCAGCGCGAACTCGTGGTGGCGGCCATGGACGTAAGGCTGGTAGCCGGGCGTTTCCAGCAGGATGCCGGTGACTCCGGTCTGGGCGATGTCGCAGGCCAGCGCGCGGACATAGTCGCGCACCTCCGGATAAGCCGGGTCGAGGCTGTGGGTGTAGGGGTCGCCGAAGGCGTTGCGGCTGACGAACTCGGGATGGCGCTCGCCCAGCGCCGTATTGTGCAAACAGACTGTCCAGGCGACAACAGGCGTTTCCGACTGCTTGCCGAGCTCGGCGAAGATGTCCGCCGAATCGACCTGCGGATTGACGATCGGCTTGATCGCGCCGTAGGAGGCCATGTCGGGCCGGAAATAGACCGTGCCGTCGGTCACTTCGTAGATTCGCGGGCCGTTGCCGTGCGGCCGGGTGAAGCGACCGGCGTGATAGCTGGCGGCCAGCGTCAGGGTGTTGGCGCCGATCTCGCGCAGGTCCTCGAGTACCCGATCCGCCCCGTCCAGGGCGACGTCCCACGGATAGGCGTAGAGCCCGCGATAGTCGGGCCAGCGCCAGCCGGTCATCGCGCCGTCTCGTCCGGCCAGGACCGCCCGCCGACCACCATGCCGCGCACCGCCAGCCGACGGTTGCTCCGCCGCTTGGCGCCGGTGACGTCGACGAACTCGAAGTCGCCGTCCTCCTCGGTCAGGATCGCCAGGTCGCCGGCCGCCCCGGGCGACAGCCGGCCGAGATCCGGCCTGCGCATCACATCGGCAGGGCAGGACGTGACCGTGCGGATGATGTCGGGTAACGGCATGCCCATGTTGAGGAACTTCGACATGGTGGTGATCAGGTCGAATGCCGGGCCGTCGACCGACAGGCAGTGGACGTCGCTGGAGATGACGTCGGGCGGGAAGCCGTCGGCCAGCGCCGCCTCGCCGACGTGGAAGGCGAAGGCGCCCATGCCGTGGCCGATATCCATCAGGATGCCGCGCGCGCGGGCCTCGCGGATCTCGTCGCGGATCTTCAGGTTGCGGTCGATCGCCGCATTGGGGAAGGCGCGGAAGCAGTGGGTCAGCACGTCGCCGGGGCGCAGCCGCGAGAGCACGTCGCGCCGGCTCGGCGGCGGGTTGTCGATATGGGCCATCACCGGCAGGTCGAGTTCCTCGGCGACCTCGATCGCGATGTCGAGCGGGGCGACGCCGCTGTCGCCGCCGGCATGGCGCCCGACGCGCACCTTGATGCCGCGGATCAGGTCTGGCGCACTGCGTGCCGCCTCCAGCGCTTCGCCGGCGTGGATCAGCGCCATGTTGGTGCATTCGCCGACCATCACGTTTTTCGAGAAGCCGAAGATGCCGGCGAAGGAGACATTGAGGAAGGCGAGGATGCGGATCGGGCAAGGCTCGACCAGATGGGCGCGGAACCCCGGCAGGTTGCCCGCGCCTGCGCTGCCGGCATCGACCAGGGTCGTGCAGCCACTGCGCTTGGCGATCATCACCGGGTCGACGCCCAGCGACGTGCCGCCCCAATAGACATGGGTGTGCAGGTCGATCAAACCCGGCGTGACGATCGCGCCGGCGGCGTCGATCACCGTGCAGCCGGCGTCGCGGGTCAGGTCCGCCCCGACGGCGGCGATCCGACCGTCGCGCAGCGCGACATCGGCGATCGCGTCGGTTCCGCTGGCGGGGTCGATCACCCGGCCTCCGGTGACCAGAAGGGGGCCTGGCGCATCGTCGCGACGCGCAGCGTGGTTGCCAGTCATGGATTTAGCGCCTTAGGTTCCGGACTTGTGCTGCGCTCGCGAGAGGCGACCGCAACTCATCGCTTCTATAAGGGAGATGCCGGGTTCATGACCAGCTTTGTGACGCGCGCCATTGCGTCCACGACCCTGGCCTCATGGGGCGCTGCAGCGGGATTGGCGATGGCGGCCGCCGTCGCGCAGGCGCAGACCGAGGTTCGCGTCCTCGTCCCCTACAACAGCCCGGACACCGGGCGGGTCTACGAGGCGGCCGCCGAGGGCTTCGAGGCAGAGCATCCCGGGATCGACATCCGGATCGAGGTGGTCGGATGGGACCGCTTGTACCAGCGGCTGACCGGCGAGACCGGCGGCGGCAGTGACCCCGACGTGGCGATCGTCGCCACCCGCTGGCTGGTCGACTTCGTCGCCAACGACACCGTGGTGCCGCTGGACGACTACATGACCCCGGCTTTCCGGGACCTGTTCATCCCGGCCTTCCTCGAGCCGACGGAGATCGACGGGCGGATCTGGGGGCTGCCGGCCGCGGCCTCGGCGCGCGCGCTGTACTACAACCGCCTGCTGTTCGCCGAGGCCGGCATCGCGGCGCCGCCGGCGACCTGGGAACAGCTCGAGGCCGACGCCCGGGCGTTATCCGTGCTGGGCGAGGACATCCACGGCTTCGGCCTGCAGGGCGACGAGATCGAGACCGACATCTATTTCTACTACGCGATGTGGGCCCATGGCGGCGAGCTGACGGAAGCGGACGGGAGCTCCGGCCTGGACAGCGACGGCGCAATCGCGGCGGCCGAGCTCTATCGGCGGCTCATCGACGAGGGGCTGACCCAGCCCGACGTGACTGCCCACAGCCGCGAGGACCTGCAGGGCCTGTTCAGGACCGGCCGGCTCGGCATGATGATCACGGGCCCATGGATGGGAGACGTGCTGGCGCAAGACTCGCCGGGACTGGAGTACGCGGTGGCGCCGATTCCAGCGGCGACCCGAAGCGCGACCTTCGGCATCACCGATTCCGCGGTCCTGTTCGCGTCCTCGCAGGTGAAGCACGAGGCCTGGCAGTTCCTGGAGTTCATCTTCCAACCCGGGATCAGGAGCGACATTGCCGAGGGCTTCCTGCCGACCACGGTCGCGGTCGCCGACCGCGACCTGAGGGGAAGCGACCCGGTTCGGGCGGCCTTCGCCGCCACGTTGCCCGACGCCCGTTTCCTCCCCACCATTCCGAACTGGGAGGTGGTCGCCGACGTCACCTCGAACGCGCTGCGCCGGATCTATCGCGGCGACCAGCCTGTGCGCGAGGCGCTCGAAGCGGCGGCGGCCGAGATCGATTCGATCCTGGGCCAGTAACTGCCCTGGGCCAGGAGCGGCGCGTCGCCGGCGCGATCAAGCCCCCTTGGCGATCCGGGTGACGGTGGCGCCATCGCCGTCCTGCTGGTCGAGCAGCCGATGGCCGGCGGCCTCGCAGAAATGCCGAAGGTCCTCCGGCGCGCCGGGGTCGCTGGCGATGACCCGGAGCACGGCGCCGGCCGGCATCGCGCTGAGCGCCTTCCGCGCTTTCAGCACCGGCAGCGGGCATTTGAGTCCGGTGGTGTCGAGGATTTGATCCGTCGTGTCGTCGCCCATCGTTCATTGTCCCGGCTTGCGCAGCAGAATGACTGCATATAGGGCGAGCACCGCCCAGCCGACCATCAGGCAGACCCCGCCGATCGGCGTGACCGTGCCGAGCCCGTCGACGCCGCCCAGGACGCGCAGGTAGATGCTGCCGCTGAACAGGACCACGCCGATCGTGAACGCGAATCCTGCGATCCACACCAGCCTCGGCGCCGGCGCCCTGCCGGCGAGCCAGGCCACCGCGAGAAGGGCGAGCGCATGCACCATCTGATGGCGCGATGCGGCAGCGAAGGCATCGCGATCCTCGGCCGACGCCTCCGCGAGCGCGTGGGTGCCGGTGGCGTCGAGCGCGACGCCGGCAAGGCCGAGAAGCGCTGCGGTCAGGAGCCAGATCGGCATGTCGGTCGGTCCCTCTCGGCTGAAGCCGGTTCGGCGGTGTCTCACAGTGCCGTGCACCGGCCCGCCTGTCACCGGCGTCACGCTGTCGCCGGGCCCGAGCGCGCCCGTGTTTGACATCGAACTGCGGCGTATCGTCGACCCGCCGCTCGACCGCGTCGGCGCCGCGCTCGCCCGTCGCGGCATCGCGCCAAACGCGATCACGCTGGGCGGGTTCGCCGTCGGGCTCGGCTGCGTGCCGGCGATCACCTACGAACTCTGGTGGGTCGCCCTGCTGTGCCTGGCGGTGAACCGGTTCTCGGACGGTCTCGACGGCGCTGTGGCGCGTCATGGCCGCACGACAGACTTCGGCGGCTATCTCGACATCTTGTGCGATTTCATCTTCTACGCCGCCTTCGCCTTCGGCTTCGCGCTAGCCCGGCCGGAGTTCGCGGTCCCCGCCGCGGCCCTGATGCTCAGCTTCTTCGGCACCGGCTCGAGCTTCCTCGCCTATGCGATCATCGCGGAGAAGCGGGGGCTCGACATCGATCGCCCGGCGGGAAAGTCGTTCTTCTATTCGCGCGGACTGGCCGAGGGCGGCGAGACCGTCGCCTTCTTCGTGCTCTGCCTGCTCTGGCCGAGCGGCTTCGCGATCCTCGCCTACGGCTTCTGCGTGCTCTGCTGGGCGACGACCGGCATGCGGGTCGCCCAGGCCTATCGCACTTTCGGCCGGGGGTAGGCCCCCGCCGTCAGCCGCGCGGAATGATGAAGACCTGGCCCGGATAGATCATGTTCGGGTCGGCGATCTGCGCCTTGTTGGCGGCCAGGATATCGGTGTAGCGGACGCCCTCGCCATAGGCTCGGCGGGCGATGCGCCACAGGCTCTGGCCCGGCTGGACGACCACGAACGCATCGTCCGGCAGATCGGTGATCGGCTCGGCGCGGACGAAGGGCAGCTCGATCCGGGCGATGACGTCGCCGGACGGCGCGATCTGGTCGAC
Source organism: Alphaproteobacteria bacterium (assembly GCA_050329975.1). GTDB lineage: Bacteria > Pseudomonadota > Alphaproteobacteria > CALKHQ01 > CALKHQ01 > CALKHQ01. Next base: position 11,506 of record JBHJOG010000194.1, read on the forward strand.
CCGGATCTGGTGCTGGCCGAGCGGCACGGCCTGGGTCGGCACCAACTGCCAGACGCCGCTGGGAGCGGCCTCGGTGACGCCGAGCACGGTGTTGTCCAGGTAGACCTGCACCGTGGCCCCGGCCGGTGCATCGCCGGAGAACGAGACCTCGCCCTGCGCGTCATAGTCGATCACGTCCAGGCTGACCGGGCTGCCGCCGCTGCCGACCTCACCGTCTGGCGCGCTCGACGGGCGCGTGAAGGCGACCGGCCCGGACTCCTGCTCCTCCGCAGCCGTGGTTTCGCCGCCGACATTCGGTTCGGGGGCGAAGGGTACTGCCACCTCTTCCGGCTCGGCGAGCGCGATCTCTTCCGGCTCGGCAAGCGCCGCCTGGTCGACGGCGATCGGCTGCTCAGCTTCGACCTCTCCGCCCGGCGTTCGGGTGACGGTTGTATCCTCGGCGCCCGGGGCGGACGGCCGGGAGAAGGTCACGCCTGTCCGCTCTTCGGGCTGTTCGGGCCCGGCATTGTCGGCCAGCGCCACCGCCAGCCCGTCTTCCAGCGGCGCATCCGGGTCGGGCGCCTGCACGACGACGGTTGCGGGCCCGCCGTCCCGCGGGACCAGCATCACCAGCGGCTGGTCGGCGCGATCGGTCTCGCGGCCGGCGATGTCCGTGCCGCGCTCGGGCACGATTACAAGCACCAGGTCGGCGGACGGCACCAGGTCGCCGTTCGGCCTGCGGTAGGTGGCGCCGATCTGATGGCTGCCCACGCTCAGGGAGTCGGCTGGCATGAAGATCCAGTCGCCACGGCTGTCCGCGATCTCCTCGCCGAGCACGGTGTCGCCATCGGTGATGATGATGATCGCCAGCGGCTCGGACTTGCCGGCCAGGATCATCCGCCCGTCGCCGCCAACCCGGATCACGTCGAAGGTGGGGCTGCCGCTTTCGAGCGGCCGGTCGGGACCCACACTGCGCTCCGGTGTCAGCGGATCGTCCGCGTCGGGCGTGCCGGCCGAGTCCCCAGTGCCGGCGGCGGCGAGCGCGCCGCTGCCCTCCGCTTCACTCTGGGTTGTGGGCGCAACGGCGGTGGGCGCATCGGCAGTGCCGGCCGGACTGCCGGGGTCCTCGGGCAGGTCCAGCGCCGCCATGTCGCCGATCGGTGATTCCTCGTCCGCCGCGACAGCCGAGGCGTCTGCCATGCCGTCGCCGGTCGCGGCGCCGGTGCTGTCGCCGACCGCTGTCCCGACCAGGTTCGCCGTATGGGCAACCAGGTCGGCCGAAGTCGAAGCGGCCGTCTCGGTCGCTTCGACGGCAACCTCGATCGCGTCGGCCACGGCGGCCATGTCGACCGTGGGATCCGTGGTCGGGTCATCGGCGCCGGCGGTCACGCTCCCGCTCGGCTCCGGCGTCGGGCCGTCAGGCACGTCCTCGGCAGCCACGGTGACCTCGGCCGCGGCCAACGCGTCGCCGACCTGCTCTTCCGGCTCCAGGGCCTCCGTCGCGTCGTCAGCCGCGGCTGAGTCCCCTGCCGCGTCGATCGCGTCGGCCCCGACCGTCGGATCGGCAGCCTCGTCGGCCTGGCCGTCGGGCTGGGCGGCCTCCATCGCGTCGGCGACCGCAGTCGCCTCCGGGGTGGCTTCGATGGCATCGACCACGGCTTCAACATTGGGATCTACGGCGCCGTCCGCGTCGGCGACCAGGCTCTCCGCGGGCTCCGACGCCGGGTCGGTGGTTTCCGGAATGTCCAGGACCAGGGCCGGCCCGCTGTCCTGTCCATCGAATTCGATGGCATCCGTCGCATCGGCAAGGCCGGTCGCCGCCGCGTCCGCGGGCGGATCGGTCGCATCGGTGGCAATCGCGGCCTCGGCTGCCGGCTCCGCGGTATCGTCTGCTTCGGCGACCAGGGTCTCCGTCGCCGGGTCGCCGAGCTCGGGCGTGTCCTCGACCAAGGCCGGCCCGCTGTCCTGTCCGTCGAGCTCGACGGCATCCATCGCTTCGGCAAGGTCGGTCGCCGCCGCGTCCGCGGGCGGGTCGGTCGCATCGGCGGCAATCTCGGCCTCGGCTGCCGACTCCGCGGTGTCATCTGCTTCGGCGACCAGGGTCTCGGTCGCCGGGTCGCTGGGCTCGGGCGCGTCCTCGACCAAGGCCGGCCCGCTGTCCTGTCCATCGAGCTCGACGGCATCCATCGCTTCGGCAAGGTCGGTCGCCGCCGCGTCCGCGGGCGGATCGGTCGCATCGGCGGCAATCTCGGCCTCGGCTGCCGGCTCCGCGGTGTCGTCTGCTTCGGCGACCAGGGTCTCGGTCGCCGGGTCGCCGGGCTCGGGCGCGTCCTCGGCGAGCGTCGGTTGAGCCGGTTCGTCTGGCTCGACGGCCTGCGACATGTCGGCTACGCCGGTTGCCGCCGCGTCCGCGGGCGGATCGGTCGCATCGGCGGCAACCTCGGCTTCGGCCACCGGCTCCGTGGTGTCGTACGCATCGGCGACCTGGCTGTCCGTCGCCGGGTCGCCGGGCTCGGGCGTGTCCTCGGCCAGAGTCGGTTCGGCCGGTTCGTCGGGCTCGACGGCCTCCGACGTGTCGGCAACTGCTTCTACCTCGGCATCGCCCGCATCGGCGACTGCGTCGTCCGCCGCGTATTCGCCCACCGTCGGTTGGGTGGGCTGAACGGTGGACTCGGCTGTGTCCTCGACAACGGCTGGCTCGACCAGGGTTGCGGCCGCTCCGTTCTGTCCGGCCGGGTCGGGTTCCTCGCCCGCATCGGCCAGCGCGGTGGCGGGCTCGTCGGCGGCGAGATCGGTTTCCCCGGGATCCGCCGCGTCGGCGAGGCGTTCGTCCACGACGGCTTGGGCATCGGGGGACTGCACGGCGGCCTCGTCGACCGGCATCGTGTCCGGCAAGGCGGTAGCCTCGGTCGACGCCGCCGCGTCAGCGGAATCTTGGGCATCGGTGCTGGCTGGAGCAGTCAGGGCGTCTGCCGCCGGGTCATCCGCGATAGCCTCGCCATCGGCGGCGGCGGTTTCGGGCTCGTCGGCGGGGGACAGGCCGACGGAGTCGTCGCCCTCCGGCTCGGCGATGACGGCGACGCCGTCCTCGGGCTCCGCCTCGGGTGCGACCACAGGGGTGTCGTCGGCTGCGAGCACGACCGCGGGCGTGTCGACGGCAGGCGGCTCGCCCGACGCTGTGGCAGCGTCGAGTTCAGCGGCCGACGAATCCGCCGGCTGCGCCTCGGGATCGGCCGCCGCCGATACCTGGGCCGGCTCGTCGCCGTCGACGGCGGTCGGGATCGGGTCCTCGCTGTCCGCGACATCCGCGTCGGCGACGTCTGTGGCGGCTGGTGGTTCCACGGGCTCGTCCTCGGCCTGCGTGGCCACGGACTCGGCTTCCGGCCCGGTAACGGCCTCCGGGCCAGACGCGGTCGCGTCGACGATGTCCTCCTCGCCTTGCTGGACGACCAGGACGGCGACACCGATGGCAATCGCGACCGCCAGAAAGGCGAGGAACCCTTTGTTCACCAGTCACCGTCCCTTGTGGTGCGTATGCGTGCGGCACACTAGGAGCCTCGGTAGTGCAACGCAACATTATGGCGGTTGCAAGGCCATTCCTGCGGTCGGTTGTCCTTGCGCTGCCGTCGCGGCTCTGGCATAGGCGGGTGCATCCGGTCGACCAGCGGGAAAAGGGATTCTATGGACGCGCGTGCCGACGGCCCGCGGACGCTTTGCGTTTATTGCGGCTCTTCAAATCGGATTCCCGACAGTCACAAGCAGGCGGCGGCGCGCTTCGGCACGCTGCTGGCCGAGGACGGCTGCCGCATGGTTTACGGCGGCGGCCGGGTGGGACTGATGGGCATCGTCGCCGACGCGATGATCGCGGGCGGCGCGGAAGTCATCGGCATCATTCCCGAGTTCCTGCACGATTTCGAAGTCGGCCACACCGGTGTCACCCGGCTGGAGGTGGTCGACAGCATGCACACCCGAAAGCGGCGGATGGCAGAGCTCTCCGACGCCTTCGTGGTGCTGCCGGGCGGCCTCGGCACACTGGACGAGTTGTTCGAGATCACCACCTGGCGCCAGCTCGGCCTGCACCAGAAGCCGATCGTCCTGGTCAACCAGGACGGCTATTGGTCCGGCCTGCTGGCGATGATCGACGCCATGTGCGCCACCGGCTACCTGCGCCCCGAGCACCTCGGGCTGCTGCGGGTGGTCGACAATGTCGATGCTGTGCTGCCGGCGCTGGCGCGGGTCGGCGAGCCCGATCTGAATGTGAAGGACAAGTGGCTGTAAACTCGAGGACGCAATGAGCAAGATCACCGTCAAGACTCCGGTTGTCGAGATCGATGGCGACGAAATGACCCGGATCATCTGGCAATGGATCAAGGACCGGCTGATCCTGCCCTATCTCGACATCGACCTGCGCTACTACGACCTCGGGGTCGAAAACCGCGACGCCACCGACGACAAGGTGACGGTCGATGCCGCCGAGGCGATCAAGCGCTACGGCGTCGGCGTCAAGTGCGCGACCATCACGCCGGACGAGGCGCGCGTCGAGGAATTCAAGCTGAAGAAGATGTGGCGGTCGCCCAACGGCACCATCCGCAACATCCTCGGCGGCACGGTGTTCCGCGAGCCGATCATCTGCTCCAACGTGCCCCGCTACGTACCGGGCTGGACCAAGCCGATCGTCATCGGCCGCCATGCCTTCGGCGACCAGTACCGCGCCACCGACTTCAAGGTCCCGGGCAAGGGCAAGCTGACGGTCACTTTCACGCCGGAGGACGGCGGCGCGCCCATCAGCCACGAGGTCTACGATTTCCCCGGATCCGGCGTGGCGATGACGATGTACAACCTCGACGAGTCGATCCAGGGCTTCGCGCGCGCCTGCTTCAACTACGGGCTGCAGCGGTCGTACCCGGTCTACCTGTCGACCAAGAACACCATCCTCAAGGCCTATGACGGCCGGTTCAAGGACCTGTTCCAGGAGATCTTCGACACCGAGTTCAAGGACGCATTCGCGGCCAAGGGCCTGACCTACGAGCACCGGCTGATCGACGACATGGTCGCCTCCTGCATGAAGTGGGAGGGCGGCTACGTCTGGGCCTGCAAGAACTACGATGGCGACGTGCAGTCCGACACGGTCGCCCAGGGGTTCGGCTCGCTCGGGCTGATGACCTCCGTGCTGCTGACACCGGATGGCGACACCGTGGAGGCCGAGGCCGCCCACGGCACCGTCACCCGGCACTACCGCGACTACCAGAAGGGCAAGGAGACCTCGACCAACCCGATCGCCTCGATCTTTGCCTGGACGCAAGGCCTGAAGTACCGCGGCAAGTTCGACGGCACCCCCGACGTCACCGCCTTCGCCGAGGCGCTGGAGAAGGTCTGCGTGGCGACGGTCGAGGGGGGCCAGATGACCAAGGACCTGGCGGTCCTGATCGGTCCGGACCAGCCCTGGCTCAACACCAGGGATTTCTTCGACGCAGTCGACGCCAACCTGCAGAAGGAACTGCAGTAGGCGGCTGCCGGCCGGGTTCGGGCCGATGCCTGCGCTGCAGCACGAGAGGCTGCGTGAAGTCGTCGCCGCGATCTGCCATCGCGCAGGCGGGGCGGCCGGCGATGCCCACATCGTCGCCGACCACCTGGTGCAAGCCAACCTCTACGGCCACGACAGTCACGGCGTCGGCATGCTGCCGCGCTATGTCGAGGCGATCGCCGCCGGCATGCTCGATCCGAGCGCGCACGCCGAACTTGTCAAGGACGACGGCGCGATCCTGGTGGTCGACGGTCGCCGCGGCTTCGGCCAGGTCGTGGCGCGCGAGGCGATCCTGCAGGGGATCGAGCGGGCGCGGCGCACCGGGGTCGCTCTGGTGGCGCTTCGCAACGCCTTTCACATCGGCCGGATCGGCACCTATGGCGAGATTTGCGCCGAAGCGGGCATGATTTCGGTCCACTTCGTCAACGTGATCGGCCACCGGCCGCTGGTGGCGCCCTTCGGCGGCGCCGACGCGCGGTACCCGACCAACCCCTTCTGCTGCGCGCTGCCTGGGGCGGACGGCAGGCCGCCGGTCGTCCTCGACTTCGCCACCAGCATTGTCGCGATGGGCAAGGTGCGGGTGGCGCTGAACTGTGGCGACGCCCTGGAGGAAGGGCTGGTCATCGACCATGCTGGCCGGCCCACCACCGACCCGGCCGCGATGTTCCAGGAGCCGACGGGCGCCCTGGTCGGGATGGGCCAGCACAAGGGCTCGGGCCTCGCCCTGATCTGCGAACTGCTCGCCGGTGTGCTGACGGGCGGCGGGACGATCCGACCGGAAACGCCGCGCGACGGTTCGGTCGTCAACAACATGCTGACTTTCATCGTCGAGCCGTCGACGCTGGTCACCGCCGACTGGCTGCGCCGGGAGATCGCTGCGATGGTGGACTACGTCAAGGCGTCGCCGCCGGCCGACCCCGCCCACCCTGTCCTGGTAGCCGGTGAGCCTGAGCGGCTTACCGCGGAGGCGCGGCGCCGCGCCGGCATCCTGATCGACCCGGTGACCTGGGAGCAGATCCTGGTCGCCGGCGAGTCCGTCGGCATCCCCCGGGCTACGCTGCTCACCGACACCGGCCTGACCTGATCGGCTACCGGATGCGGTCGGGCCAGGCGGCATCGACCAGCGCCACGATCTCGGCGGCGCGGTGCGCCCAGCTGTGCCCGCGCGCGGTGATCCGACGGCCTTCCCGGGCGATCGCCTCGCCATCGGTGACCTCGAGGCGGCCGCGCAGCCGCTCCGCCCAGTCCGGCGCCGCCGCCGAGAAATGGACGGCGGCTCGCCCGTCGGGATAGACCGCGGCGATCTCCTGGTTTCCGTCCGTGATCACCATGCAGCCGGCGATGGCGGCCGCGCAGATCCGCTCGTGCAGGCCGGCGCTGAACAGGGGGTTCAGGTGCAGGGCATGGCGGTAGCCCTGCAGTTCCTCGCACATTTCGACGAAAGGCAGCGGCGGGTGAACCCGGTGGTTGCGGAACGCGAAGCGATCCCATCCACGGCCGAACAGGTCGAGGCGGATACCGGCGGCATCCAGGGCCCGGACGATAGTGTTGCGGCGCACCGACCGGATTACGCGGTCGGCTTCGTTGAGGAACAGGATCAGGCTGGCGTCGTAGCCTTCGCTCCAGCTCAGGTCTGCCGCATCCGGGTGGGCGCGGGCCGCCGCCTCGGCTGCGTCCAGGGTGCCGATCGCCGGGTCGTCGGCAATGTCGGCGAGGATGCTGCGCTGTCCCTTCGGCAACTGCTCGATCACATGCGCGCGCAAGGCGGCGTCGTCGTTGGCCGAGGCGGCGAATGCGATCCCGTCCGAACGCTCCGACCAGGGCCGCAGGCCTTCCGGCAGGGCGGCGCCGTGCGGCACGTAGACCGCATTGCCCAGTCCCACCGCACGCAGGAACCGGACGTGCGACCGGTCGATGCACGTGATCAGCGCGTTGCGCGCCTTGGCCAGCCGCATCAGCATGTAGGTCGGGTGGTCGACCAGGAAGGCGACGAAGGGCACGTTGAACCGGCCATAGAGGTTCTGGCCGCCGACCTCGGCATCGCCCAGGATGCCTCCCGGGCCGAGGATGAAGGCGATCCGCTCCGGCCTGGTCAGCAGTTCGCCGAGCTTGGCGCGGGACCCGGCCTCGTCGTTCTTGGTGTCGAGCAGGACGGTCTGCAGGCCCAGCGCGTCGAAGCCGTCGGCCAGGGCGGCGGCGAAGGCATTGAGTGCGTCATACTGGAACACGCCCTGATAGACGACGGCGATCCGGGGCATGCTCATCCGAACAGCTGGTCGGGTAGCCAGGTCGCCAGGCCCGGGAACAGCGCCAGCACGCCCAGGGCCACAAGCTGAATCAGAATGAACGGCATCACACCCTTGTAGATCTGCATGGTGCGGACCTCCTTCGGTGCGACACCGCGCAGGTAGAACAGGGCGAAGCCGAAGGGCGGGGTCAGGAACGAGGTCTGCAGGTTCATCGCCATCAGCACGCCGAGCCAGACCGGGTCGACGAAGTCGTTGGCCAGCAGCGCCGGAGCCACAACCGGCACCACGACGAAGGTGATCTCGATGAAATCGAGGAAGAAGCCAAGCACGAACATCACGAGCATCACCAGCAGGATGGCGCCGGCCGGGCCGCCGACCAGATCCTCGTCGGTCAGCAGGCGGGTGACCGCATGGTCGCCGCCATAGCCGCGGAAGACGAGGCTGAACAGGCCGGCGCCGATCAGGATCACGAACACCATCGCCGTGATCTCCATCGTCGAGCCGCAGACCCGCTTCAGGATGTCCGCTTTGGCGGTGATCCTCAGTGCGGCGAGCAGGCCGACGATGAGCCCGGCCGACAGAATGCCGGCGACCACGATGCCGATCATGTCGCCGGTGGGGATGGTGGTGCGGGTGATCCGCAGGTCGACGAGGGAGGTCAGGGCCAGCAGGCCGATCAGACAGGCCACCGCCATCACCACCGGCCATCGCCGCGCCTGCTGCTGGCGCAGGGCGGCGAGCATCAGCGC
>JBHJOG010000195.1:0-24960 GCA_050329975.1 Alphaproteobacteria bacterium
TAGTAGCCGACGGCGGCATCGATCGTCCCGGCCAGCCGGGCGGCGGAAAGCCAGGCCAGCGAGCCGCCCCAGCAATAGCCGACCACCCCGACCTTGCCGCCGATGCGGGCGATCCGGGCCGCGGCGGCGATGTCGCGCAAGGGACCGTCCCAGCCGAGCCGGCCGCGCAGCTCCCGGCCGCGGGCGACGCTGTCGCCGTCATAGCCGAGCTCGACCCCCCGCTCGACCCCCCGCTCGACACGGTCGAACAGCGCAGGCGCGACGGCGAAGATGCCGTCCCGGGCGAAGCCGTCGACCAGCCCGCGGATATGGTCGTTGACCCCGAAGATCTCCTGCACGACCACCAGCCCGAAGCGGGGTGCGCCCGAGGGTTCGGCCAGCCAGGCGTGGAAGCTGTGGCTGTCGCCAGCCGTCAGATTGACCGCGGATCCCATCGCATGCGCCTTGCCGCCTGTTGCGTCCGGCAGTGTGCCGGGTGCGAAGAGCAGGTCAAGGCGATTCGCGGCGGTGCTGCGTCGCTGCGGTCAGGCGGCGTGCTGCTCGGGCTGGTCCTCGTCCGCGTCGCCGGCGTCCATCAGCATGGGCTCGTCCTCGTCGTCCGCCTGCTCGCCGGCCATCGCGCTGGCCAGCAGCGCGGAAATCTCGCTCGAGAGCTCGGCATCCTCCTCGCCGGGATCGGCGTCCATGCCCGCCGCCAGCAATGCGTTCGCCGCCGCCTCGACCCGGTCGAGCAGATCGCTGGCGGAGTCGGTCAGGGTCTCGCGCTCCTCGGGCACGTCATCCAGCGCTACCGTCTCCGGCTCCGGCCGGGGCAGGGCGCCGACGGCGGCGCTTGCAAACCCCTCGTCGGCGAAGTCGACCGCTCCATCTTCGGCGAAGTCGACTGCTCCATCGTTGTCGGCGTAGCCGACGGCCCCGTCGGCATCGAACTCCTCCGAGAGGTCGATCGCTATCGCATCCTGCTCGGCGACGGCCTGGGCGCCGACCAGGCGGCCGACCCGGCCCTCCAGGTCGCGCACCGCGTGGTCGATCACCCGGTCGCTGCCGTGCTCGATCGCCTGCAGCAGGCCCATCAGCATCGACTTCAGCTGGCCGTTCTCCTGCTCGTACTGCCCGAGGCGCCCGTTGAGCTGCGCGATCTCGCGCGACTGCTCGGCATGGGCCAGCTCCATCTGGCTGACGAGGCTGGTCAGGCGCTCGCTGTACTTCCGGCTCTGGGTCGACATCAGGCCGAAATGCTCCTCGGCCGCCTCCACGCGCCTACGCAGTTCATCCAATCCCGGCATCTCGAGCTCCTGACAGAGGATCATGCCGGCACCTTAGGGGAGAAGGCCTTGCGAGGGGGTTAACCACGTCATCTTCCGCCGCCTCGGACAACCTGCGCGAGCGCCGGTCAGGCGGCGGCTCCGGCCTGGTCGGTGGTCTCGGCGAAATGGCAGGCGACACGACGCCCGGAAAGCACGCGCAGCGCCGGACGCTCCTCGGCGCACCGGGCGACGGCGAGCGGACAGCGGGTTCGGAAGGCGCAGCCCGAGGGCGGGTCGATCGGCGACGGCAGCTCGCCGGTCAGCGGCACCCGGAGCCCGCGACGGCCGGGGTCCACCGCCGGAGTCGCCGCCAGCAGCGCCTGGGTATAGGGATGCAGCGGCCGCTGGAACACGACCGACGCCGGCCCCTGCTCGACCGGCCGGCCGAGATAGAGCACCAGCACGTCGTGGGCGATCCGGCGCACCACGCCCAGATCGTGGCTGATGAACAGATAGGCCAGCCCGAGTTCGTCCTGCAGGTCGCGCAGCAGGTTCAGCACCTGGGCCTGCACCGACACGTCCAGCGCCGACACCGGCTCGTCGGCGACGACGATCCGCGGCTCGAGCATCAGCGCGCGCGCGATCGCGATCCGCTGCCGCTGGCCACCGGAGAACATGTGCGGGTAGCGGTCGAAATATTCAGGGCGCAGCCCGACCTTCGCCATCACGTCCAACGCGCGCGCGCGCCGGCGCGGGGCCGGCCAGTCGGTGTTGATGACCAGCACCTCCTCCAGGGTGGCGCCGACCTTCTTGCGCGGGTTCAGCGAGCCGAACGGATTCTGGAACACCATCTGCACCTGGCGCCGGATCTGCGCCGCCTCCGCCTGCGAGGGCGCGATCGCATCCCGGCCGCAGATGGTGAGGGTGCCGGCGCTCGGCGGCTCGATCCGGGTGACCAGCCGGGCGAGCGTCGACTTGCCCGAGCCGCTTTCCCCGACCACTGCCAGCGTCTGCGCCGGCGCCAGGTCGAAGTCGACGCCGTCGACGGCGGTCAGCCGGGACGCCTTGCGCAGGAAGCCGCCGGACAGGGCGTAGTGCCGGGTCAGGCCGCGGGCGCTGACCACAGGCTCCCCGGGTTCCGGTGCAACCGCAGCTCCGCGTGCGGATTCGCTCATGCGGCGAGCGGCGGGGCGAGCGGGTAGTGGCAGCGAACCAGGTCCTCCATGGCCGGGCGATCGCTCCGGCAGCGCTCGTCGGCATAGGCGCAGCGCGGGTGGAACAGGCAGCCGCGTGGCCGGTCGTAGGCGCCGGGCACGACGCCGGGTATCGTCGACAACCGGTCACGGTCCAGGCTGCGCTCGGGCAGGGCGTCGAGCAGGGCCGCGGTGTAGGGATGCCGCGGTCGGGCGAACAGGGTCGCCGCCGGCGCCTCCTCCATCACCTGCCCGGCATACATCACTGCCACCCGGTCCGCGGTTTCGGCGACCACGCCCATGTCGTGGGTGATCAGCACCAGCGCCATGCCGCTGGAGGCCTGCAGCTGGCGCAGCAGGTCGAGGATCTGGGCCTGGATGGTCACATCGAGCGCGGTGGTCGGCTCGTCGGCGATCAGCAGCCGCGGGCTGCACGACACCGCCATCGCGATCATCACCCGCTGGCACATGCCGCCCGAGAGCTGGTGGGGGAAGGCTCTCAGCCGCTGGGCAGGCGCGGGAATGCCGACCTGGTCGAGCAGCTCGATCGCCCGCCGCCGGCGCCACTGCCTGGTGCCGCCGACGTGGACCTTCAGCGCCTCGGTGAGCTGGAAGCCGACAGTAAAGCAGGGGTTGAGGCTGGTGACCGGCTCCTGGAAGATCATCGCCACGTCCTTGCCGATGATGTGGCGCCGGCGGCGGGGGCTGAGCGCGCGCAGGTCGATGCCGTCGAAGGCGAGCCGGTCGGCGTGGACCTCGCCGGGATAGGGGATCAGGCCCATGACCGCCAGCATGGCAACCGACTTGCCCGACCCGCTCTCGCCGACGATCCCGAGCACCGCGCCGGCGTCGACGTCCAGGTCGACGCCGTCGACGGCGGGAAAGGTGCCCGCCCCGGCGGGGAAGGTCACCGACAGGTTCCTGATCTCGAGCAGCGCCATCGGCCGAAACTAGCGCATGCGCGCGGCGGCCGCCACCCGGTGCGCGGCCGCTCAGCCGCGGTGGCCGGCGCACATCTGGGCGGTGCGCTTGCGCAGGCGGTCGGCGGCGTCGGCGCCCACCAGCCGCTCGACCAGCCAGATCGTCGACATGACATGCGCACTGAGGTGCTCGGAATGGGCGGTGCCCATGCGCAGCATCGCCTGCTGCAGGCGGGACGCCACCCGCTCCGCCGCGGCGCCCGCGTGCAGCTTGCTGGCGTTCAGCGCGTTGGCCAGGTCGAACATCCGGTGCAGGTCGCGCAGCGACTGCAGCAGGTCGAGCGTCTGTTCGATGCAGGCCAGGGCCTCCTGGTCCGGCGGCACGACGACGTTGGCGATCTTGCCTTCCTCGTCGCTGGAGAAGGGGTCGTCGCAGGACGGGAACGCTTCCAGGATCCGGCTCTCGAGTTGCCCCAGCACCTCGGCGCGAATGATTTCCGCCACCTCGGCGATGACCTGCCGGACCCTGGCCGAAACGCCGCCGTCCTGCCGGATCGGCAGTGTCATGACGCCGGTCCCGATCGCGGCCACGAACCGCTCGATCGACTGGGCCAGCTGCGGGGAGCCGTCGAAACGGATCGCGGCGTCGCCGATCTCGTCGCGGATCGTCTCCAGGCGTGCGATCAGGCTGTCGACCACGCTGCGCATCCAGGGATGGTCGGTGACCTGGGGACCATGGTGGGCCGCCAGGTGCCGCAGGGTCTGTATGATGTCGCACGGTTCGGCGAGGCCGCGCATGATCAGGTGGAGGCAGCCGGCGCCGGCCCGGGCGAAGCCGGCCCGCGCCAGGCCTTCGAGGGTGGCGCCGATGTGACGCATGTTGTCGATGGTGATCCAGGTGATCGGCGGCCGCGGCAGCTGGCTCAGCAGCTCGACCACCTGGCCGACGCTGAGCATCATCGTCGCGGCATAGGCTTCGTCGTCGGTCAGGTCCGGGATGTCCTGCGCAAGCCGGACCTCGTCCGCCGGCCGGCCGGGGCGCGGGTCCGAATGCCAGGCCAGCCACTCGGCCAGCATCAGGTGGATCGTCTTGCGCAGCTGGTCGACCTCGCGCTGGAAGGTCGCCGGCTCGTCAATGGTGGCCAGGACGGCGTCGAAGCGGGCCACGTCCCGGGTCGACCAGGTCTTGCGCAGGTGGTGGACCAGGGAAGCGACCGCGCCGTGGGGCAGATCGCCGGGCAGGACAGGTTCACGCCGGGACCGGACCAAGGTGCGGAACGGCCAGCACAGCATGTGCTGCAGCGCCTCGCTGGAGTTGGTGGCCTCGATCACCGCCTCGCGCAGGCCCGCCTCGGGCTCCTGCGCCGAGGACCGGCGCCCCTTGAAGCGGCGTCGTATCGGCTTGCTGCCGCCCTTCATCAGCTCCTGGGTCGCGCGGTTGCGCTGGAACTTCAGCATGTCGCTGGGGGCCAGCACGGGCAGCAGGGTCTCGATGAAGCCGATCCTGGCGCGCATCGCGTGGCGGTCGCGGTCCTCGGCGACGGCGCGCCATTCGACCGTGGCCGCGTGCCAGATCTGGACCGCGGTGACGGCGAAGTTGCTGATCGACTTGAGGAGGCCGGCATTCGCCGTCCAGTTGACGACGATGCCCAGCGCATCCTCGCATTCGTTGTCGATCCGGGTGATCTGCGACTGGATCAGGTCCATGATCGCCTCTCCGGCCGTCAGGCAGCGCTTGGCCGAGCCGACATATTCCGGATGGTCGTTGCTCGCCCATTCGCCCATGACGTCGAACATGGCGCGCAGGTCGCCAAGCTGCTGGCGGACCGGGCCGCGCAGGTCCTTCTGGTCGAGCCCGAGCAGCGCGATCTGCGAGGACCAGGTGTCCAGCCGCTCGATCAGGGCGTCCGGCGACACGTCGATGCCGGTAGCGAGCCCGCGCAGCGCCGACAGGTTCTCGCGTGAGCGCATGTTGGAGGCCTGCAGTCCTTCGATCGGCCGGCCGGCCTGCATCGCGATCCGCTGGACCAGGAAGCAGAAGATGTTCTCGCGACGGCGGCTGTCGCCGGCGTGGTCGGCGGCGGCCGCGGCGGCCGCGCGCGGGCCGCAGAGGCCAAGCCGACGGACGTCCAGCGCCTTCTTGCGCACGAAGTTGGGATCGGCGTGCAGGATACCGGCCAGGGACTCGTGCAGCGCCCGGTCGTAGATCGTCATATTGACCAGGTCGGGGAGCATCGGCCACGGCACCACGTAGTAGCCCTGGCCGCCCGAAAGCGCCGGCACCAGCGCAGTCGGCCGGCCATCCTCGTCGAGCCTGAGCCGGGCGATCATCAGCAGTGGCGTGCTGAACGGCACATAGACTCCGCCGCGCAGCAGGGACGGCGGCGCCGCGTTGACCAAGGTATCGGAAAGCGCTCGCGCGACTACGGCCAACGTCCTGTTCCCCTTCGACAGAACGGGCGGCATTCTCCGCCCGCGAATCGACGCCCGCTTCCTGCGGGCTCGGGGGCAAATCTAGGCGGGCGCACTTATGGCGAAGTTAAGACTCGGGCCGTGTGGTCCCAATTTCTCTACGGATTTGACCCGCATTGTCCGGGTCCGGGGGACTCAGCTTGGCGGGGAGTCCAGGAACCCGGCCGCTTCGTTGCGGACGAAGGTCAGCAGGTTGACGCCGTAGCGATCGGCGGCCTCGTCGCTGACGCCGGTATCCTTGTACGCCCAGCGCGCCTCGCGGAACTGGTTGCGGCAGGCGTCGACCCCCGCCTCGACCGCATCGTCGCGGGACGCGCCGCCTTCCGCAGACTGGGCAGCGCGCCCGACCACGCAGTTCAGGTAGGCCTGGGCGGCCTGGTCGACCGCACTTGTGTCGACCGCTGCCGCGTCCACCGCGGGCTCGGTTGCGGTGGGCGCGGCAGCGGTGCCCGACACACCCTCGCCCGCTTCGTCCGCCGCCGGTTGCGCCGCCGCGGCGACGTCGCCCTCGGCCTTCGCATCGCCCGCGGCGGGCTCCAGGGTCTCCAGCGGCGACGGCGCGGCCGCCTGCTGACTGCTGTCGGTCGTGGTATTGCACCCGGCCAGCGCCAGCGCGAGCACGACCAGGCAAAGGTTCAGGCGCGTCATCTTCGCAAATCCCCTTCGTCGGCCGGTAGCGTCCTGCGCCGGCCCCGTGGCCAGTGTCGCAAAACGGCGCGCCTTCGGCAACACCGGCCGAGCCGCGGTCAACCGGCGCGCTCCAGCACGAAGGCGAGCAGCACGGGCAGGGTCAGGAAGGAGATGATGGTCGAAACCAGAACCATTCCGGCGACATCCGCCGGCTCGCGGGCGTAACGCTGGGCGAACAGGTAGTTGAAAACTGCCACCGGCATCGCCGCCTGGATGATCAGCACACCGCCCTCGACCCGATCCATGTCGAGGGCCCAGACGACGGCGATGCCGACCGCGAAGCCGATCGCGAGCCGCAGCACGGCCAGCACGACGCTGCGTCCAAGGTTGCGCAGGCCGAGCCCGGCCAGCGAGACGCCGAGGGTCAACAGCATCAGCGGGATGGTGACCTGACCGACCAGGTCGATGGTGCGGGCGGCCCACAGCGGAGTCTGGTAGCCGGTCATGACGACCGCGATGCTGATCCCGACCGCCCACAGGATCGGTGTGCGCACGAGCTGGACCAGCGACATGGTCCCCGCCGCCAGCCCGACCCCCACGGTGAAATTGAGCACCGCCGTTATCGAGAAATAGATGATCGCCAGGGCCAGCCCCTGCTCGCCGAAGGCGAACAGGCACAGGGGCAGGCCCATATTGCCCGCATTGGAGAAGGCCAGTGCGGGCAGGTAGGCGCTGAGCGAAAGGCGCAGCAGCTTCAGGCAGATCGCGCCGACGACGAGCATGGCGGCGACGGCGACGAGGCTGGCCAGCGCCATGCCGCCCATGCGCTGGACCAGGCCCTGCGCGTCCAGGTCCTGGCCGACCAGGGTCGAGAAAACCAGGGCAGGGGTCCCGACATTGGTCGCCAGCGTGGTGACGAAGCCGATGTCGTAGTGGACCTTCAGCTTGACCCAGGCGAAGCCGATGGCGGCGCAGATCAGGACCGGCGCAATGATCGCGAAGATCTGTTCGGTCATGCGGAAGCTGATCCAGGGGAGCTGTCGCTCACTTGCCCGTGGCCGCCTCGACCGGCGGCGGGATCAG
Organism: Alphaproteobacteria bacterium; assembly: GCA_050329975.1. Classification (GTDB taxonomy): domain Bacteria; phylum Pseudomonadota; class Alphaproteobacteria; order CALKHQ01; family CALKHQ01; genus CALKHQ01. Next base: position 7,546 of record JBHJOG010000195.1, read on the forward strand.
TCGCAGCAGGGTAATGCGGTTGTGCTGCCGGCGCAGCACCTCGATGTCGAAGCCCTCGACCATGAAGCGCTGGCCGGGCTTCGGGATCCGTCGCGCGACGTGCAGCAGCAGGCCGGCAATGGTCGACGCCTCCTCGTCCGGCAGGGTCCAGCCGAACTCGCGGTTGAGGTCGCGGATGGCGGTGGAGCCGGCGACCATATAGCTGCCGTCGGGCTGGGCCCGCACGCCCGCGACGCGCTGGTCATGCTCGTCGTCGATCTCGCCGACGATCTCCTCGATGATGTCCTCCAGCGTCACGACGCCCATCAGCGAGCCGTACTCGTCCACCACCAGGGCGAAATGCTCGCGCCTGCGCCGGAACATCTGCAGCTGGTGGAACACCGAGGTGGATTCGGGGATGAACCACGGCTTGCCGGCCATGGCCTCGATCTGCTCGCGGGTGACCGCGGTGGACGCCTGCCGCACCAGACGCAGCATGTCCTTGGCATGGAGCAGGCCGACGATGTTGTCCGGCTGGTCGCGCCACAGCGGCAGCCGCGAGTAGGGGCTGGCGAAGACGCGGTCGATGATCTCGTCCGGTTCGAGGTCGGCGTCGATCATTTCCAGGTTGCTGCGATGGGTCATCACGTCGGACACGTCGAGATCGGCGAGGTCCATGATCCCGCGCAGCATCGCGTGCTTGTCGTTGGGCGTGCCGCCGGCGCCGTGCATCTCGATCACGCCGCGCAGTTCCTCCTCGACCTCGCTCGACGACAGCGTCCTGGCCATGGACACCCCGAAGGCCCCGAGTGTGGCCCGAACCACCGCCTGGATCGCCACCGTTATCGGCGCCAGCGCAGCGACGATGACCACCAGCAGCGGCGCGACCAGCAGGGCGAGGCGGTCGGCATGGTTGAGCGCGTAGCTCTTCGGCATCACCTCGGAAAAGACCAGGATCAGCAGGGTCATCGCCACCGTCGCATAGGCGACGCCGGTCTCGCCGAAGACTCCGATCAGCAGGCTGGTGGCCAGCGCCGAGGACAGGATGTTGACCAGGTTGTTGCCGAGCAGGATGGCGCCGATCAGGCGCTCCTTGCGGGCCAGCAGCCGGTTGACCTTCTCGGCGCGGCGGCTGCCCTGCTGCGCCAGCCGGTGCATGCGGGCCCGCGACGCGGCGGTCATCGCCGTCTCCGACCCGGAAAAGAACGCCGACAGGATCAGCAGGACGGCGATCGCGATGATGGTGAAAATCATGCTGGAATGGTCAGGCCGCTTCGGCGAAGTCTTGCAGCACCGCGCGCACGGCCTCGACCGGCACATCGGGCAGGATCTCGGCCGCACCGATGGCGCGGGCGAGGATGAAGGTGATGCGTCCGTTCTGCACTTTCTTGTCCCGGCTCATGTGATCGAGCAGGCGATCGGCCTGCCAGGCGACGCCGGGCACGGCGCGCGGCTCGGTCGGCAGGCCGACCGAAGCCAGATGGTGCCGCACCCGCGCGACCTCCGCGGCGTCCGGGCCCAGGCCCAGCCGGGCCGACAACGCGAAGGCCATCACCATGCCGATCGCCACCGCTTCCCCGTGCAGCAGGCGGCCGTCGTAGCCGAGTTCGGCCTCCAGCGCATGGCCGAAGGTATGCCCCAGATTGAGCAGCGCGCGCCGCCCCTGCTCGCGCTCGTCCTCGGCGACGATCGCCGCCTTGGCCGCGCAGGACCGGTGCACCGCTTCGCGGCGCAGTGCGCTGTCGCCGTCCACGACCGCGCGGCCGTTGCGTTCCAGCCAGCCGAAGAATCCCGCATCGCCCAGCAGGCCGTACTTCACCACCTCGGCGTAGCCGGCCAGGAAGTCGCGCCGCGGCAGGCTGGCCAGCGCGTCGATGTCGGCCAGCACCAGTCGCGGCTGATGAAAGCTGCCGATCAGGTTCTTGCCGTGCGCGGTATTGATCCCGGTCTTGCCGCCGACCGAGCTGTCGACCTGCGCCAGCAGCGTGGTCGGGACCTGCACGAAGGGGATGCCGCGCAGCAGGATCGCGGCGGCGAAGCCGGTCAGGTCGCCGATCACCCCGCCGCCGAGCGCGATCAGCGTGGTCCCCCGCTCGATCCTGCGCGCAATCAGGTCGTCGAGCAGGCGCTCAAGGGTCGGAAAATCCTTGCTCGCCTCGCCGGCCGGCACGGTCAGCGTGTCGACGGCGATCCCCGCCGCCTCCAGCCCGGCGGCGAGCTTCCCGGCATAGAGCGGGCCGACGATGCTGTCGGTGACGACGGCGACGCGCGGGCTCCTCAGCACGGGGCCGATCAGGCGTCCGGCCTGCGCGATCAGGCCGGGACCGATCAGGATGTCGTAACTGCGCGTGCCGAGCGGCACGGGAAGGCAGACGCAGGATGCCGGGGGCTCGGTCATTCGGGCTCTCTGTACCGCTCGATCGCCTGCAGGACACGGCCAACGGTCGTATCCAGCGGGCAATCCTCGGTATCGACGACGATGTCGGCCAGCGCATACACCGGATAGCGCTCTTCCTGCAATTTCCGCAGCACTTCGCCGTGGTTCCTGCCGCGCAGCAGCGGCCGGTGGCTGCGCCGGGCCGTACGGCGCAGCAGCACCTCAAAATCAGCCCGCAGCCACACCGACAGGCTGCGCTCGGCAACCTTGGCCCGGGTTTCCGGATCCATCCAGGCCCCGCCGCCGGTGGCCAGTACGTGCGGCGGGTCGTCGAGCAGGCGGGAGATCACCCGCCGCTCGCCGTCGCGGAAGGCCTGCTCGCCGTGCATGGCGAAAATGTCGGCGATGCTGCAGCCGGCCGCCGCCTCGATCTCCTGGTCGGCGTCGACGAAACTCAGTCCCAGGCGGGTAGCGAGCCGGCGGCCGACCGCGGTCTTGCCGGCGCCCATCAGGCCGATCAGCACGATGGTGTGCTGCTGCAGCTCCGGCCGAGGTTCCGGCTGCGGTTCTGCTTGCTGTCCTGCCTGCGATCCTGGCTGCTGCTGTTCGCGCCGCGCGGGATCGGGCGCGGGATGGTCACCCTCCATGGCTTGCCGTTCCCGGCCACCGCGCCCGCGTGTTCCCGCCGCCGCGCGGGTCCTCGACGGCGATGAAGCTGTGATTGAACCTGACCATCGCTGTCTTTACAGTAACCCGATGCTGAGTCGGAATTCGCTCGCAATCGAAGAGCGGTGACATGGACGCCGCCGGTGAATACGTGATTGCCCCACAATACGGTCTGTCAGCCCTTGCGACAACGATTTGACTCGCGCTCAGGTCGGGGGCGCTTTGCCCGCGTGCTGATGATCCTGATCCTGCTGGTCGTCGTCGGCGGCGGGGTGTTCCTCAGTCAGTGGGACATTCCGCCCCCGGAAGGCGCGATCGAGAAGATCATTCCGAACGAGCGGTTCTTTGGCACCAGCTGATGTCCCGGCATCGCCGCCCGGCCGGCGCGCGGCGACCGAGTACAGGGTCGAGGCGTTCCTGGAGATGCTGGCTGCCGAGCGGGGAGCAGCCGAGAACACCCTGGCAGCCTATCGGCGGGACCTGACCGCGCTCGACCAGTTCCTGGGCGGGCGAGGAGCCTCGATGGCGGAGCTGTCGCCGGCGCTGTTGCGCGACTGGCAGGCGGCGATGGCGAATGCCGGGCTGGCCGCCGGGACCATCGCACGGCGGCTTTCGGCCGTCCGCCAGTTCAGCCGCTTCCTGCTGGCCGAAGGGGACCGCGCGGACGACCCGGCTCTCGATATCGACGCGCCGCGCCGGACCCGTCCGCTGCCGAAGATCCTGACCGAGGACGAGGTCGAGCGGCTGCTGGCTGCCGCGGCCCGGTTGCCGGGCGCGGCCGGCATCCGTCTGGTCGCCCTGCTCGAGCTGCTCTACGCCACCGGCTTGCGCGTCTCCGAGCTGGTCGGCCTGCCGCTCGATGCGCTCAGCCGCGACGGCCAGAGCCTGATCGTCCGAGGCAAGGGCGGCAAGGAGCGGATGCTGCCGCTGAGCGCGCCGGCGCAAGCCTCGCTCGCTGCCTATCTGCCGTTGCGGGCGGCCTTTGCCGGCGCGACGGTGGTCCACAACCGGTGGCTGTTCCCGTCCCGCCGCCGCAACGGCGCGCCGCTGACCCGGCAGCGCTTCGGCCAGCTGCTGAAGGAGCTTGCCGGCGCGGCCGGCATCGATCATCGCCGGATCAGCCCGCATGTGCTGCGCCACGCTTTCGCCAGCCATCTGCTGGAGCACGGCGCCGACCTGCGGGCGGTCCAGCAGCTGCTCGGCCATGCCGACATCTCGACCACCCAGATCTACACCCATGTCGTCGCCGATCGCATGCGCCGGCTGGTCGAGTCGGCCCATCCGCTGAGCGACCGCCGCCATTCGCTCGCCAGCAAGGCAACCGCCAGGGAGGACTGTCCGTGACCGCCTATCTGATCGCCCGGGTCAAGGTCGAGGAGAATGACGACTATGCGGCATACCGCGAACGCGTGCCGGCCGTGATCGCCCAGTATGGCGGCCGGTACGTGGTGCGCGGCGGACCGGTCGATGTGCTCGAGGGCGACCGAGAGAAGACGCGAGTCGTCGTCATCGCCTTCGCCGACAGGGCTGCCGCGCGCCGCTTCTACGACTCGCCCGAGTACCAGGCCATCGTCGGCCTGCGGCACGCGACCTCTACAGCCGACATCGTGGTCGCGGACGGTTACGACGGCTGAGGCGCGGCCGGCCGGACGCCCGACCCAAGGAGGCCAAGAGGTGGGTTGCTGCCGGCGCGGCAAGACGCTATAAGCCGGCGCGTCGGAGTGTAGCTCAGCTTGGTAGAGCACCGTCTTCGGGAGGCGGGGGCCGGTGGTTCGAATCCACTCACTCCGACCAGTCTTTCTCTCCCGCTTGATTCTTCCCCTCCCGCGCGACCGCCGCGCGATCGAGGGTCACCATCCGCCGGCGCCTATGCTATGCGATCGGCGATGGTCGGGCGAATCACCATGGCGGACGATCCGGGCGCGGCGCCGGGCGGCGGGTCGCCTCCGCGCGCGGTGAGTCGACGGCGGGTCCGGTGACGATGGCCTTCGGACTCCAGGAGCGCGATCGACGGCGCCGGCGCAAGACCTGGTCGCGGGTGTTCCAGATCGTCGCCTTCTTCGCCATGCCGGTGGCGACCCTGCTGATCGGCTACGGCGTCGGACTCGACCTGGACGAGCGTCGGATCTCCACGCTGCGGGGCGAGAACGACCGGCTTCAGCTCGACCTCGGCCGGCTGCAGCGGGAGCGGGCGGCGATGATCCAGCAGGTGACGGCCGCCCAGGCGGCGGCGCAGGAATGGCAGATCCGCTACGAGCGGGACGTGCCGCTGGGCGACCGGGCGGCGCTGATGGCCTTGATCGACGAACAGCTGGCCACGGGCGTCACCGCCGAGCGGATCGGCCGGTTCGTCGAAGCCGCCGCCGCCCAGCGCGAGTGCGCGGAGCCGGACACCAAGCGCTTCCTGCTCGGCACCGACGTCAATCGTGGCCAGGCCCAGGCGGTCACATTCGCCGGCGGCGAGGTCACCGTCTCCGGCCAGGGGACGGCTGCCCGCAGCGAGGCCAACTTGCCGCAGGGCTGGTTCGACCCGGCGCAGCCGGTGACCCTGAGCTTCACCAAGATCGGGGGCGAGCGGAACGAGTCCGCCGGCGTCCTGCCGCTGCACACTTCGGTCCTGCTCGGGACCAGCGAGGTGCGCTTCACCGTGACGGTCAGCGACGTGCGCGGCTATGTCGAGGCCACGGCGGCACTTTGCCGCTGACTGGGCGGAATGCCCGGATTCCGTGCATCTGCCTTGGTTGCAGGCAGACATGCGTACATCGGTAAACCGCGACACTTTGCCATTGTACCGCCGGAACCGCTCCACTACGCTTTTCGGCGATACGGCAGGGGTAGCCACAAGAACGCGCAGTGCCGGACCCACGGCACGCGATGATCCAAGGGGAGGTCGAAGCTTATGACGATGCAAATCAAGCTCATTGCCGGCGCCGTTGGTGCCGGACTCATGCTGGCGATGGCCGCTCCGGCGGCGGCGGACCGGATCCGCTGGGACATGGGGTCGACCTACGCCAGCACGCTGACCCAGCTCGGGACACTGGGCGTCAACCTGGTGGCGAAGATCGAGCGCGCCTCCGGCGGCGACATCCAGATCACCTTCCATGAGCCGGGCGCGCTGGTGCCGGCGCTGGAGACCTTCGATGCGGTCGCCAGCGGCTCGATCGACGCCGCCTGGTCGACGCCCGGCTACTGGGCCGGCAAAGACCCGACCTTCGCCATGTTCTCGGCAGTGCCGTTCGGCCCCGGCGCGGGCGAATACCTCGCCTGGATCTACTACGGCGGCGGGATCGAGCTGCAGGACGAGCTCTACGCCCAGTACGGGCTGAAGTCGATCCCGTGCGGCATCATCGCGCCGGAGGCGTCGGGCTGGTTCAAGAACGAGATCACCTCGACCGAGCAGCTCAATGGCCTGAAGATGCGGTTCTTCGGGCTGGGCGCCCGAGTGATGGAGGCGATGGGGGTCTCGACCCAGCTGCTGGCCGCCGGCGAGATCTACCAGTCGCTGGAGCTGGGCACCATCGACGCGACCGAGTTCTCGATGCCGGCCATCGATCTGAGCCTTGGCTTCTTCCAGGTCTCCCAGCACTACTACTTCCCCGGCTGGCACCAGCAGTCGACGATCTTCGAGCTGCTGATCAGCCTTGAGTCCTGGGAAGGCCTCGAGGACCAGCAGCAGGCGATCCTCGAACTCGCCTGTGGCGACGCCATGCGCGAAGGCCTCGCCGAGGGCGAGGCGATCCAGTTCGCCGCCCTGCAGGAGCTGCAGGCCAATGGCGTGAACCTGCATCGCTGGCCCGACGAAATCCTCGCCGAGCTGGAGGCCGCCTGGAACGGCGTGGCCGCGGACCTGGCGGCGGAGAACGAGAATTTCGCCAAGGTCTGGGAGTCCTACTCCAGCTTCCGCGAGAACTACGTGGTCTGGAAAGAGCTCGGCTATCTGCGCTAGCAGCAGGCCGGACCGGACCGGGCGCGGCGGCAAGCCGATGGCGCCCGGTCCGGTGTCGATGCCAGCCGCCGGGCCACTTCCGCTGCCGCCGCCCCCTCCAAAACCCGACGCACGCTAGCATGCAGCGCACGCTCGACTTCGATCAGGCCGTCGTCATCCCCTGGTTCTTCGCCGGGCTCGGCGGATTGCTGATCCTGCTGCTGCTCTGCATGGCCAGCGAAGGCGGGCAATACGCCTTGTTCCGCGTCTCGCGCTGGCTCGACGCGATCGTCGTCTTCTGCGGCAAGGCCGGCGCCTGGCTGTTCATCCCGCTGATCCTGGTGATCCTCGTCGACGTGATCACGCGACGCGCCGAGGGCCAGGCCTGGTCCAGCCTCGGCTGGGTGCAGGAGGGCCTGCTCTGGGTCAAACACGGCATGGAGCAGGGCATCGGCCTCACCTCGACCAAGATGCAAGAGCTGGAGTGGCACCTGCACGCCGCGATCTTCGCGCTCTGCTTCGGCTTCGCTTATATCGCCAACGCCCATGTCCGGGTCGACCTGGTCCGCGAGAAGCTGAAGCCGCGCACCCAGCAGTGGATCGAGTTTCTCGGCGCGCTTCTGTTCATGCTGCCCTATTGCGGGCTGCTGTTCTTCATCTTCGCCGAATACGCCACCAACGCGTACGACCAGGGCGAGGGCTCGTCGGCGATGACCGGTCTTCCCAACCGCTGGATCATCAAGTCGGTCCTGCCGATCGGCATGGCGATCGCCGCGTTCTCGGCGATCGCGGTCATGATGCGCCGGCTGCTGATCCTGTTCGCGGCGCCGGCGCTGATCGTGCGGGTCGAGCGGTTCGAGGCGCGCACGCTGGTGCGGACGGCGGAGGGCGGCTGACGGGGATGGAGATCTTCGGCATCTACATCGAGGACTACCTGCCGGCGTTCATGTTTCTCGCGCTCGGCCTGCTGCTGTTCACCGGCTATCCGGTAGCGATGATCGTCGCCGGCGTCGGGGTCTATTTCGGCATCATCGGCTGGGCGTTCGACGTTTTCCGGCCGGCAGCCTTCGAGGCGGTCGCCAACCGGATCTGGGGCGGCGTCGCCGAGAGCCAGGTGCTGGTCGCGATCCCGATGTTCATCTTCATGGGGACGATGCTGGAGAAGAGCGGCGTCGCCCGCGACCTGCTCAACACGCTCGAACTGTTGCTGCGCCGGGTGCCCGGCGGGCTTGCGCTGGCCGTCTCCCTGCTCGGCACGATCATGGCCGCGACCACCGGGATCATCGGCGCCTCGGTGGTGATGCTGACCCTGATGGCGCTGCCGGTGATGATGAAGAGCGGCTACAGCAACCGGCTGGCGACCGGCACCATCGCCGCGTCCGGCACGCTCGGCATCCTGATCCCGCCCAGCATCATGCTGGTGGTGATGGCCGACCTGCTGTCGATCAGCGTCGGCAACCTGTTCATCGCCGCGATCGTCCCGGGCATGCTGCTGGCGCTGGTCTACCTGCTCTACATCGTCTCGATCAGCTTCCTGCGCCCGAAACTGGCCCCGCCGATGCCTGAAGGCGTCGGACCCGACACCAACCGCGCGTTGATCGTGCTGGTGCTGAAGAGCTTCGTGCCGCCGGTGTTCCTGATCGTGCTGGTGCTCGGCTCGATCTTCGGGGGCTGGGCAACCCCGACCGAGGCCTCGGGCGTCGGGGCCGCTGGCGCCACGCTGCTGGCGGTGCTCAACGGCAAGCTCAATTGGGCCACCCTGCGCGAAGTGGTTCAGCGCTCGGCGCTGACCAATGCGATGCTGTTCTTCATCTTCATCGGCGCGACTGCGTTCTCCTATGTCTTCCGCCGGCTCGGCGGCGAAGACCTGGTCATCGAACTGATCGAATACCTTGCCTTCGGCCCCTGGGGGCTGCTGTTCATCATCATGCTGTCGGTGTTCCTGCTCGGATTCTTCTTCGACTGGATCGAGATCACCCTGATCGTGCTGCCCGTGTTCACGCCGATCATTGCCCACCTGGACCTGGGCCACCACGTCGACTCCCCGATGTCCAACGCGATCACCTACTGGTTCGCGATCCTGATCGCGGTCAACCTGCAGACGTCATTCCTGACCCCGCCGTTCGGCTTCGCGCTGTTCTACATGAAAGGCGTGGCGCCGGCGGGTGTCGGGCTGAAGGACATCTACCTCGGCATCATCCCGTTCGTCGCGCTGCAGGTGCTGGTGCTGGCGCTGGTGGTGCTGGTGCCGGGGCTCGCCCTCTGGCTGCCCGAGTGGTACTCGGCGATCGCGCCGCCTGGCGGGTGATCGGGCGGGCCCAGGGGTGCGGCCTCAGGCGGCGGCGCGCAGGCCCATGCCGCTCAGGCGGTTCAGCAGATAGTCCAGGTCCTCGCTGCCGATGTCCTCATACTGGGTGAGGATCCTCTCGACGACCCGGCGCCGGTAGCGCTCGCGGTCATGGTCGTTTCCGTCGTAGTCGGTCTCGCGCATCACGTCGATCGCCACCTGGATCGCCGGGTAGAATTCCTGCGGCAGCCCGGCGTGGCTGTAGATCGCCTTCAGGCCGAGACCGCCCTTGTCGTAGATCAGCGCCTGCGCGTTGGCGAGCGGGATGTTGCAGAGGACCGACAGCGCCGCCTCGAGGAACGGGGCGTCGCCCATGCAGGTGGCGCGCAGGATCAGGGTCGGCGTCAACCGCCCGTTGGCCGCCAGCTTCTCGACCAAGGTCCTGACGTCGCGGACGTCGGAGCCCTTGGAGAGCCCGAGAATGGCGCGTTCCCGCGACTGGATCACCAGGTCGGCGGCGGATTCGGGGGACAACTCGTGCCGGCTCACCAGCTGCTCGCGCAGGTTGTCCGACAGCACCGAGACCAGACGCTCGGCGACGCTCAGCGGCAGGGTCTGCCGCGCCACGATCGGTTGCTGGATGCGCGGGCTGGTTGCGAAATCGTCGAGCACCTTGTTGAGCGAGGCCTCGGAAAGGGAGGCGCCCTCATTGGCCACCAGTTCGGCGACCACGTCTTCGTCCCGGGTGTCGACCAGGGCGGCAGCGACGCTCTCCGAGACGGCGGCGCGCTGGGCGACCGCGATCTGCTTGCCGCTGCCGCTGGCGCGCACGATCTCGACCAGGTCCTCGTCGGTCAGGACGGTCGACTTCTGCAGCATCGGCAGCGCGACGTCGTCGAGGTCGCGGGCGAGCGTCAGCGCAACGTCGTGCGGCACGAGCCCGCTGTCGGCAAGCTGCTCGGCCAGCGCCTGGCGCACCCGCATGGCGGCGTCCTGCACCATGATCCGGAAGATCTCTTCCGCCATGACGCGCTCGCTGTCGCTCATCTCGGCGCTGCCGTAGTGGGCGGCGAGCTTGCTGGCGGTGGCGGCGCGCGCCTCGTCGGTCCGCTCGGTCAGCAGCCGATCGACATCGGCTTCGGTCAGACGTTTGGTCATCGTTCCACGCTTCGACTTTCCGGGCGCAGCGGGCCTGCGCGACCTCGACAAGGGGGTCTCAGTGCGCCACCTTGCCCAATGTCGCTTAAGTCTTCGTAAAGCGGCCGGTCACGACAGGAGCAATCGGATGGCGCAACCGCGGATTCTCGTTTTTCAACACGTCGCCTGCGAGCATCCCGGCATTTTCCGCGATTTCCTGGCCGAAGACGGCGTGGAGTGGCAGGCGATCGAACTCGACGAGGGCGAGCCGATCCCCGACCTCGCCGGCTATGACGCGCTGTGGGTCATGGGCGGTCCGATGGACGTCTGGCAGGAGGACGCCCACCCGTGGATGGCGGCGGAGAAGGCGGCGATCCGCGAAGCGGTTGCCGAGCGGCAGATGCCGTTCTTCGGCCTCTGCCTGGGTCACCAGCTGCTGGCGGAGGCCCTCGGCGGCGCTGTCGGACCGGCGCGCACGCCCGAGGTGGGGGTGATGGAGGTCGCGCTGACCGAGGTCGGCCGGGCCAACCTGTTCATGGCCGGCATCCCGCCGCGCGCCGAAGTGCTGCAGTGGCACGGCGCCGAGGTGACGCGGGCGCCGGAGGGTGCGACGGTGCTGGCCGAATCGGCAGCCTGTCCGATCCAGGCACTCGGCGTCGGCGACCATGCCTTCAGCCTGCAATATCATGTCGAGCTGACCGCCAGCACCGTCAGCGACTGGAGCGACATCCCCGAATACCGCGCCGCACTCGAGCGGGCGCTGGGCCCCGACGGGCTGGCCGAGATCGACGCCGCCTGCGCTGCCCGAATGGACGAGTTCCAGGCCATGGCGCAGCAGTTCTACCGCAACCTCATGGCGTCGATTGCGCGGGCCAGGCTGACCGGTCGCTGAGGCATGAGCCCATGGCGCAACTGACCGACGACTGCTTCGCCTTCGGCGGCGACCTGATGCCGCTGAACGAGGCGCTCGACCGGTTGTCGCGGCATGTCGGCTGCGTCGTCGGCACGCAGGATGTTTCGCTCGCCGATGCGCTGGGCCGGGTGCTGGCCGAGGATGTGGCCGGCCGCCGCGACGTGCCGCCGACCGACAACGCTGCGGTGGACGGCTATGCGGTCCGGTTCGCCGACCTCGACCCGGCCGGCCCGACCCGGCTGGTGGTGGTCGGGGTGGCCGCCGCCGGGCGTCCGTATGCGGACCGGCCCGCTGCGCGTCAGGCGGTACGCATCTTCACCGGTGCGGCGATGCCTGCCGGCCTGGACACCGTGCTGATGCAGGAGGATTGCGCGACCGACGGCGACATGGTGTCGATTCCGGCCGGCATCGGCGCCGGCGCCAACCGCCGCTTCGCCGGCGAGGACATCGCCGTCGGGTCGCCGGTGCTGGCCGCGGGTCAGCGGCTGCGGCCGCAGGATGTCGGGGTCCTCGCCTCCCAGGGCCTCGAGCGGATCGCAGTCTATCGGCCGCTCGCGGTGGCGCTGCTGTCGACCGGCGACGAGCTCGCCGAGCCGGGAGCGCCCGTCGCCGAGGCCGGCCTGTACGATGCGAACCGTTACCTGCTGGCCGGGCTGCTGCGGCGGCTCGGCTGTGCGGTCACCGATCTCGGAATCGCCGCCGACGACCGCGGGCTGGTGCGGGACGTGCTGCAGCGGGCAGCGGCCGGCCACGACCTGGTGGTGACCTCCGGCGGCATGTCGACCGGTGACCATGACCACATCCCGGCGGTGCTGGCGGAGACCGGCCGGCTCGATTTCTGGCGGCTGTCGATCAAGCCCGGCCGCCCGGTGGGCCTGGGCATCCTCGACCACGGCGGCGGCCGCACCCCGGTGCTCGGGCTGCCCGGCAACCCAGTGGCGGCGATGCTGACCTTCCTGTTCCTCGGCCGGGTGCTGGTCGAGCGGCTGTCGGGGGCGCGGGTGACGGTTCCGCGCCGCCAGCCGGTGCGGCTCGATTTCGCCGCGCGCAAGAAGGCGAACCGGCGGGAATTCATCCGCGCGCGCATCTTGCGCAGCGATCCCGACGGCATACCGGTCGCCGGCCGCTACCCCCGGGACGGCGCCGGGGTGCTGATGTCGATGGTGGAGAGCGACGGGCTGGTCGAACTGGCCGAGGGCATCTCGCGGCTTGACGCCGGCGCGCTGGCGCCCTTCATACCGTTCAGCGAGGTGATGCCGTGAAGCTGCTGTATTTTGCCTGGCTGCGCCAGAAGCTGGGCCGGGGCGAGGAAGAGGTCGAGGTTCCGTCCGACGTGACCGACGTGGCCGGGCTGGTTGCCTGGCTGCAGGGCCGCAGCGCTGCCCATGCCGCCGCGTTGGGGCGGATGGACGTGATCCGGGTCGCGGTCAACCAGGAGTTCGCCGCCCTCGACACCCCGGTCGCGGCCGGCGACGAGGTCGCCTTCTTCCCCCCGGTGACCGGCGGCTGAGCCGATGATCAAGGTCCAGCGCGAGGATTTCGACGTCGGCGCCGAGCTGGCGGCGCTGCACGAGGGCGACCGCACGGTCGGCGGGGTCGCCAGCTTCGTCGGCCTGGTCCGCGACGTGGCTGGCGACGCGCCGGTGACCGCGATGACGCTGGAGCACTATCCCGGCATGACCGAAAAGATGCTGGCCGCGATCGAGCAGGAGGCGCACCAGCGCTGGCCGCTCAGCGCCAGCCTGATCGTCCACCGCTACGGCCGTCTGCTGCCCGGCGATCGCATCGTTATGGTCGCCACCGCTTCCGCCCACCGCCAGGCGGCGCTGGAAGCGTGCGCGTTCCTGATCGACTGGCTGAAGACAAAGGCCCCGTTCTGGAAGTTGGAAGCCGGACCGGAAGGCGAGTCCTGGGTCGAGGCGCGCGACAGCGACGACGAGGCGGCCGCGCGGTGGGAAGCGGCGCAGCGGGGTTAGGCCTCAGGGCAGCGCGATGACAGCGCCGATCGGCAGGTGGTCCGAGCCGGCCGGCAGCAGCACTTCGGCGCTGATCCCAAGCCCCTCCGACACGAAGACGTGGTCGATCGGCACCCCGACGGCATCGAGCCAGTCCGGCCAGCTCGGCCGGTAGCCGGGAGCGCCGCATAACCCGGTGGCGGCGCGGAACCCTTCCAGCGCGAAGGACCAGGGGGTGGCGTTGAAATCGCCGGCGAGCACCAGCGGACCCTCCAGCCCGCGGACGTGCGCGGTGAGGTCGGCCAGGTCGCTGGCCTGCCAGTCCCAGCCGTCGGTCGGCCGGGCGAGGTGGGTGCCGACCACGGTGAAGGCCGGCCGGTCGCCAGTCGCGGCGAAGCGGGCGCTGAGGATCGGCGGCACCCCGTCCGACCGGCCGGTGGTCGCCGCCGTCACCCAGGGCTCCTTGGCGAACAGTGCCAGGCGGCAGCCGCGGTCGTTGGCGCAGTCGATCTGGTGCGGATAGGCGTCGGCGAGCAACTGCCGCAGCGGCAGCTGCACCTGACCGTATTCCTGGAACAGCACCACGTCGGCATCGAAGGCGCGCACCCGCTCGGCGACCGCCTCGGTGTCGTAGTTGCCCGCCCACAGGTTGAAGGTGATCAGGCGCAGGGGCGGACCGCCAGGTGGGGCTGTGCAGGCGCCGTCGTCGAGCACGGCGAGTGTCGCCCATCCTGCCGCCGCCGCGCCGACCACCGCCAGCAGCCAGCGACGGACCGGCAGAGCCGCCACCGCCAGCGTACCGACGATGATCGCCAGCTGCGGACGGAAATGGTTCAGCGTGTCGAGCCAGGGCGTGGTCCGGCCGAATTCGCCCGCCGCGACGACCAGCGCGCCGCCGACGATACCGATCCACAAGATGCCGACGATGCCGGGCAATCCACGCGCTCCCCCCGGCCGCAGCCGGGACTCGCACGCCGATTCCCCGCAGGCCACCCGTGGTTCTACGGCAACCGCCGGCTCGCGCAAGCCTCGCCGAGCGCCCTTCGCCCGGCGTTGCCCAGCGCTACGCCGCCTCGGCCTGCGCCTCGACGTGCAGCGTCAGCCCGCCCTCGCCGACCCGCACCGCCACCGTGTCGCCCTGCTTGACCGTGCCGCGCAGGATCGCGTCGGCGAGGCTGTTCTGCAGCGCGGTCTGGATCGTGCGCTTCAGCGGGCGCGCGCCGTAGACCGGGTCGTAGCCGGCATTGGCCAGCCAGGTGCGCGCGTCCGCGTCGACCCGCAGCGTGATCCGCCGGTCGGCGAGCATGGCGTCCAGCCGCCGCAGCTGGATGTCGACGATCCCGGTCATGTTCTCCCGGCTCAGCCGGCGGAACAGCAGGATCTCGTCCAGTCGGTTCACGAACTCGGGCCGGAAATGCGTGCGCACCATCCCCATCACGGCTTCGCGCGCCTGCTCCGCCTCGGCATCGTCGTCCAGCGCGGCAAGGAACTCGCTGCCGAGGTTGGATGTCAGCACGATCAGCACGTTGCGGAAGTCGACCGTGCGGCCCTGGCCGTCGGTCAGCCGGCCGTCGTCGAGCACCTGCAGCAGCACGTTGAACACGTCCGGATGCGCCTTCTCGACCTCGTCGAACAGGATCACCTGGTAGGGCCTGCGCCGCACCGCCTCGGTCAGCGCGCCGCCCTCGTCGTAGCCGACATAGCCCGGCGGGGCGCCGATCAGGCGCGCGACCGAGTGCTTCTCCATGTATTCCGACATGTCGATGCGGACCATCGCCTGGTCGTCGTCGAACAGGAACCCGGCCAGCGCCTTGGTCAGCTCGGTCTTGCCGACCCCGGTCGGCCCGAGGAACAGGAAGGAGCCGATCGGCCGGTTCGGGTCCTGCAGCCCGGCCCGCGCCCGGCGCACCGCGTTGGAAACGGCGGTGACAGCTTCGTCCTGGCCGATCACCCGCGCCTTCAGCGCCGCTTCCATCTGCAGCAGCTTCTCGCGCTCGCCCTCCATCATCTTGTCGATCGGAATGCCGGTCCAGCGCGAGACCACTTCGGCGATCTCGATGTCGGTGACCTGTTCGTTCAGCAGCTGGTCGTCGGAATCCTCCTCGGCGTCCCGCAGCTGGCGCTCGAGTTTCGGGATGATGTCGTAGGCGAGCTCGCCGGCGCGGTCGTAGCGGCCCTGGCGCTGGGCCTGCTCCAGCTCGATCCGCGCCTGATCCAGCTGCTCTTTCAGCGCCTGGGCACCGTGGAGCTTGTCCTTCTCGGTCTGCCACTGGGCGGTGAGCGTGGCGGACTGCTCCTCGAGCGCGTTCAGCTCCTGCTCCAGCTTCTTCAGCCGGTCCTTGCTCCCCTGGTCGAGCTCCTTCTTCAGCGCCTCGCGCTCGATCTTCAGCTGGATGATTCGCCGGTCCAGCTCGTCGATCTCTTCCGGCTTGGAATCCACCTCCATCCGCAGCCGCGCCGAGGCCTCGTCGACTAGGTCGATCGCCTTGTCGGGCAGGAACCGGTCGGTGATGTAGCGGTGTGACAGGGTGGCGGCGGCGACGATCGCGCTGTCGGCGATGCGGACCCCATGGTGCAGCTCGTATTTCTCCTTGATCCCGCGCAGGATCGAGATCGTGTCGGGCACCGTCGGCTCGGCGATGAACACCGGCTGGAACCGGCGGGCGAGCGCGGCGTCCTTTTCGATATGCTTGCGGTACTCGTCCAGGGTGGTCGCACCCACGCAGTGCAGGACGCCGCGGGCGAGCGCCGGCTTCAGCATGTTCGAGGCATCCATCGATCCCTCGGCGGCGCCGGCGCCGACCAGCGTGTGCAGTTCGTCGATGAACAGGATGATTTCGCCCTCGCTGGCCGAGACCTCCTGCAGCACCGCCTTCAGCCGCTCCTCGAACTCGCCGCGATATTTGGCGCCGGCGATCAGCGAGCCCAGGTCGAGCGCCAGCAGGCGCTTGTTGGCCAGGCTCTCCGGCACGTCGCCGTTGACGATCCGCAGCGCCAGCCCTTCGACCGCGGCGGTCTTGCCGACACCGGGCTCGCCGATCAGCACCGGGTTGTTCTTGGTCCGCCGCGACAGCACCTGGATCGTGCGACGGATCTCCTCGTCGCGGCCGATGATCGGGTCGATCTTGCCGGCCCGCGCCGCCTCGGTGAGGTCGCGGGAGTACTTCTTCAGCGCGTCATAGGCGTTCTCCGCCGAGGCCGTGTCGGCGGTCCGACCCTTGCGCAGGTCGTTGATCGCGCCGTTCAGGGCCTGCGGCGTCAGCCCCGCGCCGGCCAGGGCCTCGGCGGCGGGGGTGCCCTTGGCCATCGCCAGCGCCAGCAGCAGCCGCTCGGCGGTGACGAAGCTGTCGCCGGCCTTGTCGGACAGCTCCTCGGCGCTCTGGAACAGCCGGGCCGTCTCCGGCGCCAGATAGAGCTGGCCGGCGCCGCTGCCCTCGACCTTCGGCATCTTGTCGAGCGCCAGCTCGATCGCGGACTTCGCGGCTGCCGGATCGCCGCCGGCGCGGGACATCAGGTTGGCCGCCAGCCCTTCCCTGTCGTCGAGCAGCGCCTTGGCCACATGCTCGGGCGTGAACCGCTGATGGCCTTCGCGCATCGCGATCGTTTGCGCCGCCTGGATGAAGCCGCGAGACCGTTCCGAATACTTCTCCACGTTCATGGACCACTCTCCTTGTTCGCGCCTTCCTGGAAGCACGCGCCCTTCGCCACGCTTCGCGTCAGCGAGTTCCCGCCCCGATATGGGTGTGGCGCCGCTGCCACACAAGCGGATTTGACAGCATCATGTCGCGCCGCAATAGTCCGCCGGATGAGCATGGTTGTGATTGACGTATATCAGTATCCGGTCAAGGGCATTCCCGGGAGCCGACTTGACCGCGCCGTCCTCCGGCCCTCGCTCGGGATCCCCGGCGACCGGCGCTTCGGCATCGCGCGCGGGGGCGGGGGACCCGGGCCGGTGCGCCTGCTTGGTCTTACCCGCCACGCCCGGTTGGCCACGCTGTCCGCCGAGTTCGACGCGGCGCACGACCTGCTCAGCATCAGTCGCCAGGGTCGCCCTGTGGCCCGCGGCGATGTCACGACACCGGCCGGCCGGGCGACCATCGAGCAGTTCCTCTCCGCCTATCTGGAGAAGGAGCTGAACGGGCCAGCCCGCCTGATGGACGCGGCGGCGGCGACTGC
>JBHJOG010000196.1:0-44552 GCA_050329975.1 Alphaproteobacteria bacterium
TGATCTCGGCTACATCGACCTGGAGCAGAAAACCCTGCAAACCCTCGACAACCCGTTCGGCCCGAGGTTGTCACCCATGTCTTAGGTACAATCCGTTACCCATGTCTCCGGGTCGGACAAACGGAAAAGCTGGTGCCGGCTAAGGGACTCGAACCCCTGACCTACTGATTACAAATCATGAGCGACCCTGTTCCTAGCAGTTTCACGCTGTACCTATTCAGAGATTTTTATCGCCGCAGATCAGTATGTTAGGTGTTCAGAACGTTTCTGACTGTTGCAATCAGTTCCCGCCCGTGCCATGTTTCTGCTGTACCTATAGCGTACCTTTTCGAGGGGCAGGGACATGGCGCAGGCGAACTTCACCGACCGCTGGGTTGCCAGCGTCAAGGGACCGGACGGCACCGGCCGGACCAGGACCGGCAAGGCGATTGTCCAAGAGGACTGGTCCGACACGAAGTCGCGCGGTCTGATGCTGCGCGTTGGCCTGCCCGACAAGCACGGCGCCTCGCGCAAGACGTGGTTCTGCAAGTTCACGGTCGCGGGTGAGCAGCGGAAGGCGAAGCTTGGCACCTATCCGGCCACCAGCCTGGACGATGCGCGCAAGAAGGCGCGGGCGATCAAGGGCAAGGCCGACGACGGCATCGACGCCGTGCGCGAGCGGAAGGCAGCCGAGGCCGCTGCGAAGGCCGCAGCCGAGGCCGAGGCGCGCCGGCTCACGTTCAAGGGGCTGGCCGACGACTGGATCGCGAAGCACGGCAAAGCCAAGAAGCGGTCATGGGCCGAGGACGAGCGCATCATCAACGTGTACTTCAAGAACTGGCACCAGCGGCCAGCCGAGGAGATCGTCCGCCGGGAAGTGAACGAGCGGCTGCACGCCATCGCCTCGAAGCATGGGCCGGTCCAGGCCAACCGCTGCCTCGCCGTGATCCGAGCGCTGTACAATTGGGCGCTGGCCACCGACACCGGCGGCATCGAGGCCAACCCCGCGCACAAGCTGCCGCCGCCGGGAGAGGAAACCGAGGGCGAGCGGGTGTTCACCGACGCCGAGATCAAGGCGCTTTGGCCGGCATTCGAGGTCGAGGGCATCCAGGGCGCGGCGCTCAAGCTGGCGTTGGTCACCGGGCAGCGGATCAAGGAAGTCTGCCGGCTGACATGGGCGGAGATCGACGAGGCAGAGAAAACCTGGACCCTGCCGCGCGGACGGAACAAGGTCGGCAAGGTGCATGTGGTCCCGCTTACCGATCTGGCGCTCGACATCCTCAAGGCGCAGAAGGGGCTCGACAAGCGATGGGTGTTCCCGTCGCCGACCCGGAAGGGCGTGCCGGTCAGCAACCCCAGCAAGACGGTGAACGACATCCGCAAGGCGTCGGGCGTCGCCGACTACGCCGCGCATGGGCTTCGCCGGACGTGCTCCACCGGCATGACCAAGCTCGGCCATACCCGCTTCGTCGCCGACCGGGTGCTAGGGCACGTCGAAGGCGGCGTCGGGCGCATCTATGACCGCCACGACTACATGCCCGAGAAGCGGGCCGCGCTGGAGTCGTGGTCGCTGAAGCTGCGGCAGTTGCTGAAGCTCGGCGGCAACGTGGTCGTGCTGGAGCAGCAGCGGTTCTAACAACAAGGACCGCTACCGGATCGTCGGAGACGCTCACCGCGCCGCCGCCGCGCCAGGGATTTGTTCGTCCTAGAGCCGTCCGGGGTTAACACATAGGGTTAACCAAGTCCGCTTTAATCCTTTTTTCACGAACGCTCAGGGGCGTTCCTGCGAAAGGGGTTAAGACATGGCAGAAGATGCGATCGACCGCGCCGTCCGCGAAACCGAGGCGGCGCTGATCACCGGCCTGAGCCGGACCACGCGATGGAGGCTGGAGAAGGCGGGACAGTTCCCGCAGAAGATCGAGCTGGCGCCGGGGCTGTTCGGATACCGGCTGTCCGACCTGAAGCACTGGCTGGAGAGCCGGCCGAGCAAGTCACTGGCAGAGCGCCAGCCGCGCCACGGTGCCGCCCATGAGGCCGCCTGAACGGAAACCGCCGCACCCGGACGGGCGATCCGGGGCGGCGGCGGAAACTGAGCGGCTTGGCAGCACGGCTCGGTATCTGGATACCGCAAACTCCCGCCTGAAGCAAGCCCGCCCGGACCTCGCGAGCTGGTGGTACTGGCGGGCCCGGCTCGGCGCGCGGTCGCCCTACGCGGTTGACCACGACCTCCTCGTGATCGACGGCGGCCGGCCGTTCGGCTGGACGATCTGCCGGAGCGTGCGGACATGACCGACCTCTGGTCAGAGTGGACCGATGCCGTCCGGTTCGGCGACCGCCTCGACGTGACCGCCTGGCTGGAAGAGATCGGCATCCCCTACGCCACGCAGCAGGTTGCAGGCGGCATCGGGGCGGACTGGATACTGATCGACGCCCACGGCTATTACCGACCGCACCCGGAACCCGACAACCTGCCGCACCCGCGCAAGCAGCAGCACCTTGCGCTCATCTCCCCATGCCTGCGCGCCACCGAGCTGGTCGGACTGTGCGCGTGGAATCCCGCCCTGCCCGACCGCTACTTCATGCGCGACAGCGAGCCCGGCGGTGGGCTGCTTGGTCACGATGCCGTGGACCGGGCACTGATCTGCGACGAGCCGCTGTTCGTCCATGCCGGGCCGCTGGCGTGGCTCCAGGCCGGCGCCTATGGCGTCGCCCTGCTCGACTGGCGAAACCCGTTCCGGGATCTGGGGCTGGTCCGGCGGATCATGACCAACGACGCCGAGCTTGCCCGACGCTGCCGGGACATCGCCGAGGTTCGCGTGCAGGAGATGGCCGATGCCGCTTGATCCCAACATTGCCTGGGATGAGGCCGACGCCATCCCGCCGCAGTACAGCGACGATGCGCTGGCCGTGATGTTCACCGAACGCAGCGTGGATCTGCTCCGCTACCTGCCGGCCTGGGGAAAGTGGCTGGCCTGGGATGGTGCCAGATGGATCGTTGACGAGCGCTGCCGCAACTTCGCCCTGGCCCGCGAGATCTGCCGGCAGCAGGCGGCGGACATCCGGGCCAACTCGCCGAACGACGCACTGGGCAAGCTCGCGCGGATGATCGCCAGCGCCCGGACCATCAACGCGGTGCAGTCGCTCGCGCAGTCCGACCCGCGCCAGACCCTCGTTCCCGATGACCTCGACCGCGACCAGTGGCTGCTGAACACGCGGGCAGGAACGGTGGATCTGCGATCGGGTGAGTTGCACGCGCACGATCGCGGCGACCTGATCACGAAGCTGACCGGAGCGGCGCTCGGCGCCGAGTACAGGGGCAGCATGTGGCTGCGCTTCCTCGACCGGATCATGGACGGCAACCGCGAGCTGGTCGACTACATGCAGCGCGTCGCCGGCTACCTGCTGACTGGATCGACCGCCGAGCACGCGCTGTTCTACTGCTATGGGACCGGCAGCAACGGCAAGAGCGTGTTCATCAACACCATCACCAGGACGCTCGGCGACTACGCGACAACCGCACCCGCCGAGACGTTCATGCAGTCGAAGAACGACCGGCACCCGACAGAGATCGCAGCGCTGGCCGGCGCCCGCGTCGTCACGGCGCAGGAAGTGGCATCCGGCCGGGTTTGGGACGAGGGGAAGATCAAGGCACTGACCGGCGGCGACCGGATCGCAGCCCGGTTCATGCGTGGCGACTTTTTCCAGTTCACGCCGCAATTCAAGTTGCTGCTCGCCGCCAACCATCGGCCCGTGCTCCAGACCGTCGACGAGGCGATCAAGCGCCGCATCCACTTGATCCCGTTCGACATCACCATCAAGGCAGAGGAACGCGACGCCAGCCTGCCCGACAAGCTGATCGCAGAGGCACCCGCCATCTTGCGATGGATGGTCGACGGCTGCCTGGAGTGGCAGGCGCAAGGTCTCAACCCGCCTGACATCATCCGAGAGACGACGGAGCGCTACCTCGACGGCGAGGACACGCTCGGCCAGTGGCTCGAGGAATGCTGCGAGCGGCAAGCTGGCACGTTCACCCGCACCGCCGACCTGTACAGCAACTATCGCCGGTTCTGCACCGAGCGTGGCGAACAGCCGAAATCATGCAAGGGCTTCAGCGAGGATCTGGAGAAAAAGAGCCCGACTAAGCGCCGGAACACCGCAGGACAGCAAGGGTTTGGCGGGCTAAGGCCAATCGAGTGCTTCGGCGCTGGCGCGGGCGACTGAAGGATCCGAAGGATTGCGCATTATCGACCGTACACGCGCGCAGGTGATACGCTCCATATGGCAACATCCTTCGGATCCTTCAGTCCGCCATCTGCGGGTGCTTGTAGACCCTCCCGATCCCCACTCGCACGCCACGCACACGCGCGGGCTGCGGCCGTTCGCCGAGGTGCTGCGGGACGTGCTGGAGAGGATCGCCGCTGCGAGCGGCTGATCTGATATCAGCGGTTCTTCGTTGATTTCCTTCGGCTTTCCCCCACTTTTCGTGCTATAGGTACGGGATAGGCACGCGCCGCACCACTGGAGGGCACGACGATGACGACCAGACCGAACGAGATCGCAGCGGGCGTCGCCCAACTGTTCGTGGACAAGTCCGCCGAGCTTCAGCAGTTGCAGGCGGACCGCGCGGCGTTGGATGACGAGCGCAACGCCTTCGCTGCCGAGCGCGATCGGGTGGGTCGAGACCTGACCGCCCGAGAGGATCTGCTGAAGCAACGCGAGCACGTCCTGGCTGTCATGGTCGCCCGACACGGGCAGATCGATGACCGCCTGGAACGGATGGCTGCACGCGAGGCCGCGCTGCGGAAGCGCGAGGCAGCGGTTGACGATGCCGACGAGGCGATCAGGCGCAGGACCATGAACAAGTATGCGCCGACCGGCGAGGCGACGTTCGCTTCAATCGCTGGCGACCTGGCGGACGTGCAGCGGTCGCTCGATCAACTGCCGCACCGGAACTGGCGGTGGATGACGCCGGTTCCCGACGGTGGTCTGCATGGGGTCGAGCCTCACCTGCACCAGGCGCTGGCCAAGGCCGATTATGAGCTTGGCGCTGGTGACTCCCGCGTGTCGCCTGCCGAGCGGTCGCGCAAGCTCTGCGCCGGGGCTGCGGCATGAGCAACGCGCTGGTGGTCGCAAGCGACGCTCTGGCCGAGGTAGACGCTGCCTCGTTCGTCACGACCGGCGACCTGGTTGCACGATCGGCGCCGGCGCCGATGACGATCGAGGCGGCCGAGGCAGCGTTGCCCGACGCCTATGCGGACGGCCCGAGCCTGGGGCAGCACGTGCAGCTCGCCTACACCGCGCTGCTCGCCGAGGCCGGCGGCAATGAGGGCATGTTCCACGACTGGCCTGGTCTGCAGCGTGCCGAACCTGGCCTTGCCCGAGAGCTTGGCCGGCTGTGGGGCGACAACGCGCCGATGATGCTGAAGGCAGCCAACGCCGGCCGGCTGAGGCTTGCGCTCAAGCTGTACGACGTTGATCGCCTGCCGCTGGAGTTCGTCCGGCATGCGGCGTTCGCGTCGTCGCTGAGCAGCGACCCGGCGCTGATCGACGCGCTGGCCAGGGCGGAGCTGAGCCGGCACCAGGCGGACGCCGGCACGGGCTATCAACCTATGAGGAATCCGACAATGAACACGAACGACATGGCGACGCTGAAGGCGCAGCATCGGGAGGCAATCAGCCGGAGCTATGCCGCGACCGTGAACGGTGACAGTGGCGAGGCGCAACGATGGGGCCAGGTCGCGGCGACGCTGAGCCAACGGATCAGCGGCGACGACCCGATCGTAGGCCAGGGCGGCCGGACGGCGTGATGGCCGAGCCGAAGCACAGGTGGAACGACAAGCTTGAACGATTTTGCGTCGAGTTGATCCTGCACGCTCGCAACCCGACTGAGGCCGCGCTGAATTGCGGCTACTCGAGGCGCTCCGCGAAATACATGGCGCGCGATCTACCGAAGCGCCCGGATGTTGCGGCGCGCTTGGCCGAGCTGCGGGCCGAGGCTGCGAAGCGTGCCGAGATCACGATCGACGACATGATCAGGCAGTTCGATCAGGACCGGATCGACGCGAAGGCGGCGAAGCAGCACAGCGCCGCGGTTAACGCGTCGATTGCGAAGTCGAAGCTGCTCGCCATGTGGGTCGACCAGACGGCGAACAAGAACCTGAACCTCAACGCGAATGCGCCGGAGCCGGAGCAGACGTTGAGCGACACCGAGTTCGCCCGGCGCATCGCCTTCGCGTTGTCGCGGGGGGTGGCCGATATGACGAATGCGCCCGGTGAAACGCTGGAGTCCAACGCTGCCCTGGGCCGTTTCGTGGTGGCGGAGCAGATCACCGCGGGCTTCGAGGCTGCCGGCCATGTCTTCGCCGAGCCGCATCACCGCGGCTCGTTCGTCCTGTTGACCAACGAGCGGCTGGAGAAGGGCGAGCCGATCCTGCCGCCGACCGTGGCCCCGTGGACCGTGGAATCGGGGCCGAAGGTGATCGAGGCGCAGCCCGAGCCCGAGGCTGAGACAATATCGGCGCAAGATGCGACAGAAAAAGTAGAGGTCGAGGTCGAGCCCGAGTTTTCCCAGCTCCACGCCTGCACGCTCAGCGATCTACCGCCGGAAGTTCAGCGGAACCTTCGCGGGCGCCGTCAAGTCAACTCCTACCAAACGAGAGGTGTACGATATGACCGCACTGGCTGAGAACAATGTTGAGCGGCTGCCGGTCCCGCTGCGGCTGGACGGGTCGCTGACCAGGATGTTGATCGAGGGCAACGCTCCGAACGAATGGAAGCTGAAGACCCACGCCTCGCGGGAAGATATACTTTCCCCGAACTGGTTCGGCCCGGCCGATCACATGCTGGCGGTCAACGACGACATAAAGGTTTACTACGGGCCGCACCCGTTCGACTGTGACCTGATGATTCAGGGTCGGTACAGGGGCGGCGCGAAGCCACACGCTCGGCTGTTCCTGACCGTGGTCGGCAAGGACCCCGTGATCGACGAGCTCACCGGCCAGGTGGCGCGGTATAAGATCACGGTCAAGGAGGCCTGATGGCGAACTACCGCCCGCAGATCCGGATCGGCCCATCGCCGCAGGCGCCTGTCGTTCAGGCGCCCCGTTCCGATCCGGCGGCGGCGGGCGGGTGGGGCCGGGGCCTGCAGCAAGTCGGTGCGGCAGGGCGTGAGTTTCTCGATGAGCGGCTGACCGAGGTCCGTGCCGGCGACCTGGCGATCTTGAGGGCGCAGACGGTGGCCAGCCTGGAGGGCTTTGCGGCGGACCTGGCGCGCGATCCGAACGCGAGCGAGGCATCGGCGACCAACTGGCTGGCGTCGCATGAGCAACAGGTGCTCGACGGCATTGCCGACCCTGTGGTGCAGGCGGCATTCCGTCCGAACCTGGCTGCGATGACGATCCTCGCTGGCGCCAGGGCACGGCAGACCGTTCAGGGGCGGATGGACGATCGCAACGTCGCGGCATTGACGACGGCGACGCACGCGCTCAGCAACGCCGCTGCGCAGGCTCAGACGCCCGAGCAGCGGCAGTTCTTCATGGACGAGATCGCGGTTATGGCCGGCGAGTACATCGAGGCCGGCACGCTGAGCGAGGCTGGCGCCGTGCGGTTCTTGCAGGAAAGCTTCGCCGAGCTTGACGGGGTGCGGGTATCGCAGGCGATGCGGGCGAATCCCGGCGTGGCGCTGCAGATGCTGAACGACCCGGCGGTGCTGCCGCACCTGTCGGCCGGGAGCCGCGAGGCGTTCACCGCACAGGCCGAGCGGGCCTGGGAGACGCACCTGCGCAGCCAGGCGGCAGGCGCCAGGGCGGCAGCGAACGCTGATGCCGACGCGCTGGAGGAAGCGGCCGCACTTGCCAGCCGGGAGATGCGGACCCGGATCGCGCTCGGCGAGACGATTACGCCGCAGGAATTCAGGGACATCGCGCCGCTACTCGGTGACAGCGAGTTCGGCAGGCTGGTCAGTGCATACGAGGGCCAGCACGACCCGCAGGAAGCGCGGATATACACCACGCTGGACGCCAGCGCGCGCAACGCGCAACTGCCCGAGATGGCGTTCATGGCGATGCTCAACCAGGCGCTTGAATCGGACGTGATCAGTCCCGACCAGTACGACAGTTTCCGCAGCCTGCGCCTGCGCTCGGTGACCGGCGACACACCGCCGACTGTGGCCGACCTGACCGCCGACAGCATCAGC
Source organism: Alphaproteobacteria bacterium (assembly GCA_050329975.1). Lineage (GTDB taxonomy): Bacteria > Pseudomonadota > Alphaproteobacteria > CALKHQ01 > CALKHQ01 > CALKHQ01. Next base: position 8,174 of record JBHJOG010000196.1, read on the forward strand.
CGGGGCCTGCAGCCGGGACCGTTCGACATCCTGACCGATAGGGGCACGATCGAGGCTCGTCGGCGGGATGCGCTGATCGAGTTCTATGCCACGTTGGACCAGTCGCCGAACATGTCGCCGAGCGAGATCCAGCAGCTCGGCGACCGGCTGATCGAGCGCTACAGCGGGGATACCCTGTCGGCGCCACAGGCGAGCGCAGGACCGTCACGACCGCCTGGCGCTGCGGCGTGGGCGCCGGAGACGGTGACGACGGCGGACGTGCAGGCGGTCCTGCGGGCGCGTCTCGCGTTCTACGTCGACCAGCTCGGCGATGAGGACGCGGCCTATGCCGACCCGAGGTTCGTCGCCGAGCTGACCGCGCTGGAGCAGTGGGCTGCAATCGCAGCTGGGAGAAATTGAGATGGACCCGCGCGATCGTGTCGACGCGCTGCTGAACGCCGCACCGGAGCCGGCGGCGTTCACCATGCCCGAGACCTTCAATCCGTTCGGTCTGGCCGGAGGACTTGCCACATTCACCGAGGATGCCGTCGACGTGTTTTCCAGTCCTGACGTGCTGGATGACATCGGGACGGGGCTGATCGAGGCGCCGGGGCAGATCCTCGGCGGGTTGATCGACATGACCACCGAACTGTCGCAGCTTGGCGACGACGCCGGCCAGGAGCTGGAGCGGGCGATCGGGATCGAGTTGCCGGGCATCCAGTTCACCGATCCGGAGACTGGCGAATTCAGCCTGGACATCCTGTCGGCCGAGGATCTGGACCGGTTTCGTGCCGAGGGCAGGACCGACCTGCCGACCACCGGGGCGCCCGACAGCCTCACCGGCAGCGCGATCCGGGCAATCTCGCAATTCGTGCTGCCGTTCGGCAAGGCCGCACAGGCGTTGCGCGCGCTCGGAGTCGGTGCCCGCGGCTCGGTGGCCGGCCGGGTGGCGCAGACCATGGGGGCTGGCGCGGTTGCCGACGCGACGGCATTCGACCCGCATCAGGAGCGGCTCGGCAACCTGATCGCGGAGATTCCCGAGCTTGAGGACAGCATCCTTGCCGCGACCGCCGCGCACCCGGACGACTCGTCATGGGAAGGCCGGTTGAAAAGCGCAGCCGAGGGCGCGGGCCTGGGCATCTTCAGCGACGTACTGGTGGCCGGCATCCGTGCCTTCCGGGGGACCAGCCGGGTGCAGGAGGCCAGCCTGCGCCAGTCCACGACCCGGCAGGACGCGGCGGCAGCGCTCGGCGATGCTGACCGGCCGCTGGTCGACGTTCGAGCGCCATCGCTAGACCCTGACGATCTGAGCGCGCCTCCGGGCGATCTGCCCGACGTGTTCATCAACTTCCAACGGATCGACACGCCCGAGGACGTGCAGACCGTCATGCAGCGGATGGCGGACGAGGACGTGTCCGGCATCACGGCAGCGCAGCGTGGCGTTCAGTCCTGGGATCAGACCCGCGCGCTCGCCGATGAACTGGGCATGGATGTTTCGGCGCTGACAGCCAGGCGGCAGGGGCAGGCGTTCAACGCCGAGGAAGCGCTTGCCGCCCGGCGGTTGTGGACATCGAGCAGCGAGCGGTTGACCGCCATCGCCCGGACCGCAGCCGAGAACCCGTCAGACGCCAATCTCTACGCCTTCCGGCGAATGATGGCGGTTCATACGGCGATTCAGCGCCAGGTGATCGGTGCCCGCACCGAGACGGCCAGGGCGCTGCAGTCGTGGCGCATCCCTGCCGGGGGAACGGAGGAAGCCGCCGAGCAGATCCGGCGCACCCTGGAGGCCACAGGCGGCGGCAGGTTGACCCGCGAGCTGGCGCAGGCCATCGCCGAGGCGGGAGAGATCCTGTCGCCCGCGCAGCTTGGTCGGATCGCGCAGGGCGGATACGCGGCTCGGACCTGGCGCGCGCTGCAGGAGGTCTGGATCAACGGGCTGCTGAGCAACCCGCCGACGCATCTGGTCAACGGGATCAGCAACTTCGCCTTTGCGTTCCAGTCCATCTTCGAACGTCGCGTCGCGGCCAGCATCGCGCGCGTGCTCGGCGACCGCGAGAGCGTGGCCGTTGGCGAGGCGATGGCGCAGATGCACGGGATGGTGTCCGGGCTGAAGGATGCCTTCCGGGTGATGATCAATCCCGACCGGGCATCGCCGATCGGCCAGACGCTGAGCAAGTTCGACGTGCCCTTCGAGCGGGCGATTTCGGCGCAGGCATGGGGCGTCGAGACGCCATGGATCGCGCGCGCGATCGACTTTACCGGCCGCGTGGTGAACACGCCTGGCCGGCTGCTGGAGGCAGGTGACAGGTTCTTCAAGGCGATCAACTATCGGATGGAGGTCAACGCGCAAGCAGTGCGCCAGGCGTCGCAGGAGGGCGTGGAGCGAGGCGCCTTCAAGCAGCGTGTCGCCGAGCTGATCGACCAGCCGCCCGAGTCGGTACGGATGGCGGCGACCGCCGAGGCGGCAACCCGGACGTTCACCAACTCGGCGGGACCGGCGACCGCCGCAATCATGCGGGTGAGGGACAAGGTTCCCGGCTTCGCGTTCATCATGCCGTTCATTCGGACGCCGGCCAACATACTGGTCGCCAGCCTGGAGCGCACACCGCTGGCGCCGCTGATGAAAAGCTTCAGGCGCGAGATCGCGGCCGGCGGCGCCAGGCGGGACATCGCCCTTGCCAAGATGTCGATCGGCACCGGCTACGTCCTGACCGCGATGGACCTTTCGCTGAGCGGCAACATCAGCGGTGGCGGACCATCCGATACCGGCCAGCGGCAGGCGCTGCAGCGCTCAGGCTGGCAGCCCTATTCGATCCGGATCGGCGACCGCTGGATTCAGTACAGCCGCCTCGATCCGCTCGGAACGCTGTTCGGCTTCGGCGCCGACTTCGCCGAGATGATGCTCAACGGCGGGGTGCCGGGCCAGACCGCCGATCAGCAAAGTGTCGTGTCTGGCGTCATCGCCGCGGTGGCGAACACCGTCACCGACAAGACCTATCTCTCCGGGCTGAGCGACGTGGTGCAGGCGATCAACGATCCGGGCCGGTTCGGTGGATCGTGGGCAAACCGCTTTGCAGGCTCCTGGGTGCCCGCTGGTGTGGCGGGTATGACCCGTGCGCTCGATCCTTACCTGCGAGACGCCAGGACGATGGTGGACGCTCTACGGCGGCGCACGCCGGGTCTGAGCGAGGACTTGCCGGCGCAGGTGGACCTGTGGGGCCGTCCTGTCGAGTTCCGTTCCGAGATGGGCACTCTGTACGACCTGATTTCGCCGATCCGGATCAGCGAGGCGGACGCGGCGCCGATCGATGACGAGATGCTGCGGCTCGGTCACACACCGCTGCGGCCGTCGCCGAGGTTCACGATCAACGGGGTCCGCTTCGACCTGACGGACAATCCCGAGCTGTACCATCGCTACGTGGCGTTGGCCGGCAATGGCGTCGAGAATCCGCGCACCGGCGAGACGGCGTTCGAGTTCCTGAATTCGGTCGTGGACGGCAGCAACCGTCAGTCCGGCGCGTATGCCAACCTGCCCGACGAACGAAAGATCGACTTCATCGAGAACACCATGAATGCCTATCGAGAGCTGGCGAGGCTACGGCTGATGCACGATGAGCCGGCCATGCAGGCCATCGTGCTGGCGGCGCGGCAGCGACCAACCCAATGAGGCACATAGGAGGATCGAATGACCGAGTTCGATGAGCAGGACCTGGACGCCCGTATTGCGCGCCTGTCGCGAGAGCTGCGGGAGGCGTTCGAGCAGGCGGAGCCGATCCGGCAGGCGATGCGCGAGCTGGCCGACGAGCAGGCCACGGTGCACTGAGGGCTGACCTTTGCCGTCTTGACTAAACCGCGGCCGCGGCGCAGCATGATCCCTCGCCGCAATGGCGAGCGGCCCGACCGGGTGTTGGAAGCACCTAGCCGGGCCTGACCACAACCGCTGCTAAACAGGAGCAAGCGATCATGGCTGATGCCGACAATACCCCGAATCCGTCGACCGACAACGTGGCGACTGCCACCAAGCTTCTACGTCATCCTGTAGACGCGCTGCTGCAGGTGCGGATCGGGCTGCGACTGCTGAACCGACACGCATGCGACGCGCTTGAAGAAGCCCCTTCCCTCCTGATGGTGGAGGAGCTTTTCTGGCTGTCCGAGCGAATCGACGAATGCCTCGATGCAGCAATCGCCGAGATGGGCCGCGGGCGGTGGGAGGCCGGCGATGCATAGGTATCCCGACTCGTTCGTCAACCTGCTGGTGCTGAGCATGGCCGAGATGCCCTGGGACCAGTTTGCCAGCCTGATCGACCGGGCGCTGCTGCAGCACCCAGGACCGGATACGGTCGCTGCTGATGAGGATGCTGTGAGCATGATCCTGCAGTCGACGCAGATGATGGTGCTGAAGCGGGAGATACCTCCGCCCATCGAGCGCGAGGGCAACGTCTACCAGTTCCCCCGCGCCTGAGAGATCAGCCGGAACTCGGGGCGCCCTTCGCGGGGGCGCCCCTTTTTTGTTGCGCGCGGCCCTATGCTGTACCTTTTCGGAGGTTTCAGCCTCTGTGCAGAGAGCGGCGACCCGAGCTAACCCTTTGATTTTGTTCTGGTGCCGGCTAAGGGACTCGAACCCCTGACCTACTGATTACAAATCAGCCGCTCTACCAACTGAGCTAAGCCGGCGCTGGGCCGTGGCCGCGCGCGTGGGCGACGCGGGTATATAGCAATCCGGGGCGGCGGTGGCCAGCCTGTCGCCGGGGCGGCGGCGGTCCCCCTCAGACCAGGTATTTCAGTGCGACGAAGCCGCCGGCGACGACGACCAGCAGCAGGATGGTGAACTCGGTCTTGTAGCGGATCAGCAGCCGCTTCAGCGGCGGGCCGAAGAAGTAGAACACCACCGCCATACCGTAGAAGCGGACGCCGCGGCCGAACAGGCTGACCACCAGGAACATGGCGAAGTCGAATTCGACGAAGCCGGCGACGATGCAGGTGAGCTTGTAGGGCACGGGAGTGATGGCGCCGATCAGCAGCACCAGGGCGCCGGTCCAGATGTCCTCGGTCATGTCGGCCTGGAACTCGGCGAAGCCGGCCTCGAAGCCGTAGACGCCGATCAGCCAGGCGCCGATCGAGGCGTAGGTCAGCCACCCGATCAGGTAGCCGACGATGCCGCCGGCCACCGAGGTCAGCGTGCCGACCGCGGCCACCGCCCAGACGCGGGCCTTGTTGACCAGCATCATCGGGATGGTGGCGGCGTCGATGGGGATGGGCAGGAACGCGCTCTCAAGCACCGAGAGGATGCCGAACAGCCACATGGCCTTCCGCGTCTCGGCGTAGTGCATGCAGAATTCCACCGCCGCGCCGACGCGCAGATACCGGGGCAGGGCCATGCACGTCCTTTCAGGCGGAGCGGCGGGAGGGATGCCGGGTGCGATCACGAAGCTGCGCCGCGATGTGACTCGCCGCAACTGGCCTATATAATCGCTGCACGCCCCGGGTGCACGACGATGACGACGATTTTAGCCGCCGCCTGGATCAGCGCACGAACTCGAGCCGTCCCTCCGGCGCGGCCAGCAGGTAGTAGGCCGCGGCGGCCATAACCGCCCCGATCATGCCGATGACGATTCCGATGCCGGTGCCCACATACATCGCCGGCTTCAGCTCCTCGAGCGAGGTGACCGGACCGATCACCATCTGGGCGATGAATCCGATCGCCACGTTGATGATCGCCAGCACGATCAGCGCACCGATGATGCTGACGCGCCGGCCGCGCGTCAGATCGGCGCTGATGCCGAGCGCGCTGAACGGATCCTCGCGCTCGATCACGGTTACCGGCAGCGCCACCCAGAATTGCGCCATCAGGACCAGGGCGAAGACGATCGCGCCGATGCCGAAGATGATGACGCCGACCTGGCCGAGCAGCGCGCCGACGAAGACGATGCCCGCGACAGGGATCCCGATCGCCAGCGCAAGCAGGATGGTGACGCCGAGGATGCTGAAGATCCGCCGGAAGCCGGTCCCCAGCGCCGAGCCGATGCTGGTGTCGGCGCCGTGCAGCGCGCCGACAACCAGGGTCGCGATCGCACCCGATAGGACGAACGACATCACCAGGTCGATGCCGATAACCAGGAACTGCGAATTGGCGAAGGCCAGGATGTCCGCGGGCTCGGACAGGATGTAGAACAGCAGCAGAGGTACGTGGACCAGGATCGAGGCGAACAGGATCGGGATGAAGCGCGAGAACAACACGCCGAACCCGGTGTTCAGGATGCTGCCGGTGGTGAACGGCGGAACATAGACGCGATCGGACATGGTGCTCCCCCCCTGAACGCCCCGGCCGCAGTTCAGCACGCGCCCGGCCGCAACGCCAGTGCGATACACGCGGAATCCGGCAGTGTTGAGGCGCGGCTATTCGACCGTCACGCTCTTGGCCAGGTTGCGCGGCTGGTCGACGTCGGTGCCCTTCAGCACCGCGGTATGATAGGCCAGCAGCTGCACCGGGATCGCGTAGAGGATCGGGGCGGTCAGCGCATCCACTTCCGGCAGGGCGAAGGCCGCGGCGGTCTGGCCGGCAAGCGTGTCGACGCCCCGCTGGTCGGAGAACAGGATCACCTTGCCGCCGCGCGCGATCGTCTCCTGCACGTTGGACAGCGTCTTGTCGAACCAGGCGTCGTGCGGCGCGATCACGATCACCGGCACATGCTCGTCGATCAACGCGATCGGCCCGTGCTTCATCTCGCCGGCGGCATAGCCCTCGGCGTGGATGTAGGAGATCTCCTTCAGCTTCAGCGCGCCCTCCATCGCGATCGGGTAGCTGAGCCCGCGGCCGAGGTAGAGCACGTCGCGCGCCTCGGCGATCAGCGGCGCCACCGCGCGGATGGCCGCGTCGTGGCTCAGCACCTCGGCAATCCGCGCCGGCAGCTCGATCAGCGCGGTGGCAAGGCGCGCCTCGGTGGCGTCGTCGATGGCGCCGCGGGCGCGTGCGGTCGCGATGGCGAGCGCGCCGAGCACGGTGAGCTGGGTGGTGAACGCCTTGGTCGAGGCGACCCCGATCTCCGGCCCGGCGTAGGTCGGCAGCACCACGTCCGCGCCGCGGGCGATCGAACTTTCCGGCACGTTGACCACGGCCATGATGTGCTGGCCGCTGGCGCGGCAGTACGCCAGCGCTGCCAGCGTGTCGGCGGTCTCGCCGGACTGGGAGACGAACAGCGCCGCGCCGCCGGCGGGCATCGGCGCCTCGCGGTAGCGGAACTCGGACGCGATGTCGATCTCGACCGGCAGGCGCGCGATCTGCTCGAACCAGTATTTGGCCACCATGCAGGCGTAGAAGGCGGTGCCGCAGGCGCTCATGGTCAGACGGGGGATCGCGGCCAGGTCCAAGGGCAGCGGCGGCAAAACCACCGTGCGGCTCGCCGGATTTACGTAGGCCTGCAGCGTGTCGCCGACCACGGCGGCCTGCTCATGGATTTCCTTCTCCATGAAATGGCGGTAGTTGCCCTTGCCGATCATGGCACCGCTGAGCGCCGTCTGCTTCACCGCGCGCTCGACGGCGGCGCCGTCGCCGTCGAACAGCCGGGCACCGCCGGGGGTGACCACGGCCCAGTCGCCTTCCTCCAGGTAGCTGATCCGGTCGGTCAGCGGCGCCAGCGCCAGCGCGTCCGAGCCGACGTACATCTCGCCGTCCCCGTAGCCGATCGCCAGCGGACAGCCGCGACGGGCGCAGATCAGCTTGCCCTGGTGGCCCGCGAAGATGATGCCGAGCGCAAAGGCACCCTCGACCTCGCCCAGCGTCGTCCGGGTCGCCTCCTCCGGCGTCATGCCCTGGTCGAGCCGCGCGGTCAGCATCACCGCCACCACCTCGGTATCGGTGTCGGTCTCGAAGTTGTGCCCGGCCATCCGGCGCCGGAGCTCGAGATAGTTCTCGATGATGCCGTTGTGGACCAAGGCGACCTTGGCGGTGCCGTGGGGATGGGCGTTGGTCTCGGTCGGCGCGCCATGGGTCGCCCAGCGGGTGTGCCCGATGCCGGTGCTGCCGGTCAGCGGACTGGCCTCGATGACGCGGGCAAGGTTCTCCAGCTTGCCCGGTGCACGGCGGCGCTCGATATGGCCGTTGTTGAGTGTGGCGATGCCGGCGCTGTCGTAACCGCGATACTCCAGGCGCCTCAGCCCCTCCAGCAGCCGCGGCGACGCCGGCTCCGTTCCGACGATCCCGATGATCCCGCACATGTCGAGGCCTCCTGATGAACGGCCCTCCGCGGGAGGGCGGACGGCGTCTCAGCCCGTGTCCTTGCCCTTCGCCCGCGCTTTCGCCTCGGCGCGCCCTTCGCGGAAGCGGGGGGCGTAGCCGGCGACCGCGGCCTGGCGCTGGCGCGCGATCGCCAGCGCATCGGCAGGCACGTCTTCGGTGATCGTGCTGCCGGCGGCGACGATGGCGCCCGCGCCGACGGAGACGGGGGCGACGAGCGCGGTGTTGGAGCCGACGAAGGCGCCCTCGCCGACAGTCGTCCGATGCTTCAGATAGCCGTCATAGTTGCAGGTGATGGTGCCGGCACCGATATTGGCCCGCGCGCCGATCGTCGCGTCGCCGATATAGGAGAGGTGGCTGACCTTGGCGCCTGCGCCGACATCCGCCGCCTTCACCTCGACGAAGTTGCCGACCTTGGCCTCGGCGCCCAGCGCGGTGCCCGGGCGCAGGCGGGCGAACGGGCCGACGGCCGCGCCCGGCCCGACGACCGCCCCTTCGATGTGGCTGAAGGCGTTGATGCGGGCCCCTGCGGCGATCCTGACCCCGGGACCGAACCAGACATGGGGTTCCACCGTGACGTCGGCCGCGATCTCGGTGTCGAAGCTGAGGTATACACTGTCCGGGTCGACGAGCGTGACCCCGGCGTCCAGCGCCGCGGCGCGCAGCCGCGCCTGCATGACGGCCTCGGCTCGGGCAAGCCCGGCGCGGCTGTCGACGCCCATCAGCTCGGTCTCGTCGGCGGTCACCGCCAGCGCCTGCCGGCCGTCGGCGCGCGCGATCGCCACCAGGTCGGTCAGATAGTACTCGCCCTGGGCATTGCCGGCGCCGACCCGCGCCAGATACCGGTGCAGCACCCGCCCGTCGATCGCCATCACCCCGGAATTGCACAGAGTGACCGCGCGGTCGGCGTCGTCCAGGTCGGCGGCCTCGACGATGCGCAGCAGGTGTCCGTCGCCGTCGGTGATCAGGCGGCCGTAGCGCGCCGGGTCGGCCGCCTCGAAGCCGACGACGACGACGGCGGGATCTTCGCCATGCCTGGCCGTCGCCAGCACTCGGGCCAGGGTCGCCGGGGTGATCAGCGGCGTGTCGCCGAACAGCACCAGCACGGTGCCCTCGAAGCCGAACAGCTCGTCCAGCGCCGCCTTGACCGCATCGGCGGTGCCGCGCGGCGTGATCTGGACCGCGGTGCGCACCGGCGCCACCGCGTCGGTCACCGCCTGCATGCCGGGGCCGACGACCACCACCTGGCGGGCCGGCGCCAGTTGCGTGGCCGCGGCCAGCACATGCCCGATCATCGGCCGGCCTGCGATCGGGTGCAGCCCCTTCGGCATCGCCGACTTCATCCGCTTGCCCATGCCCGCAGCAAGCACGACGAGGGCGAAGCCTGGGGCAGCGGATTGGGAGGAACTCACGATGCGGCATCCGGCGAGTCAGGGGGTGGCGCAGTCTCTTGGCGCGGGACGCTGCCATGACTGCAGGGCTTGACCAAAGTCAATATTTGTTTCCAAAAGTTGCCATGAGCGATCCGATCCCGCATCCCGGCCCCGCCATCCTGTTCGACCTGGACGGGACGTTGATCGACACGCTGCCCGACCTGGTCGCGGCATCCAATGCATTCCTGGCAGAGCACGACGCGGCACCGCTGCCGCAAGAGCGCGTCCAGGCGATGATCGGCGATGGCCTGCTGGCGCTGGCGGCCAAGGTGATGGCAGCCGGCGGAATCAGGCCGCAGGAGCCGATCGCGGTGGCGCTGCAGGCGCTGCGCTTCCGCCAGATCTATGAAGGGCTCGGCCATGGTCTCTCGACCGTCTACCCCCATGTCCGCGAGACGCTCGCCACGCTGAAGGCCGACGGCTACCGGCTCGCCCTTTGCACCAACAAGACCGAGGCGATGGCGCAGGAGATGCTGGTTCGGTTCGATCTCGCCGACCTGTTCGCCACCGTCGGCGGCAGCGACAGCTTCCGCGCCCGCAAGCCGGATCCGGCCCATGTTCGCGGCGTGCTCGACCGGCTCGGCGTTTCCGCAGGCCGGGCGGTGATGGTCGGAGACAGCGCCAACGACGTGCGGGCCGCCCAGGGCGCACAGGTGCGCTCGGTGATCGTCGCCTATGGCTACGGTCTGCAGGGTGCGCTCGCCGCCGGGCCGGAAATGGTTGTCGCCCGCTTCGCCGACCTGCCGCCGGTGCTGGCCCGGATGCTCGCGCCCGCGCCGAGCGTCACCTGAGGCGCGCCTACGGCGCCACTGCCGTCGGGCCGCTGACCGACCACACATCCGTCATGTGGACACGGACCGCACCATACCGGCTTTCGGTCTCGATCCGGACCGGGACGTGCAGCGAGCCCGCGATCGGCTGGGCGAGCCAGATGTCGGCGACGCGCGGGGTGCGGTCCGACCGGCCGTAGTACACGCCCTCGTCGACCGTCACCCGGCACAGCAGTGCCGGCCCCGAATAGGCGCCGTAGCGCGAGGCAGGCGCATCCGCCGGCCCGCGGTCGACGCGGCTGATGGCGAAGTAGCGCTTGCCGTCGTAGACCGTCGACGAGCCGGCACAGCTGCCGGTCTCGCCGACCTGGCGCAGCACGGCGACGATGGCGCTCAGCGGATCGATCGCCTCCGCCTTGACGGCCGCGGGCACCATGCTGTTGTCCTCCGCGTCGGGCGATGGGTTGCCGCGCGCACTCGCCACGCTGCCGTCACCGAATTCGATCTCCACCCAGCGTCTCCCGCCCTCAGCCTGCCTGTTGAACTGGACGGGGAGCACCAGGTCGCCGGCGAATGCACCGCTGACCGTGGTCTGCATGTCCCAGCTGGCGAAGACGGCATACATACCGCCCAGCTCCAGCGCCGCCCCCATCCGGTAGGCCGTGGGCGCCATCTGCAGCTCCGCTTCCATCGCCACCGCGAAGGTGCCGCCGGCAAAGACGTCATACCGCAAGGCCAGCCCGTCCGCCTGGGCGGCGGCCGGAACGACGAGCAGCGACAACAGCAGGGGGGCGAACGGGCTATGAGACATGGCGCAGGCTCCACATGGGGTTGCGCCGAGGCTGCGGCGGAAATGGCGCGAAAATGTGGCGGTCAGCTGTCCTGCTCGTCGTGGTCCGCCCCAGCCGGTTTGTCAGCCGCGTCGCACTGTCCCCGCGCCTGGTCCTTCCGCTTGCGCAGATTGGTGCGAAGCGCAGCGGCCTGCCGCTGCCTGCGCAGCTCGGCGGGTGTCTTCGGGGCCGGTTCGGGCATATCGGACATGGCCGCAGGCTGGCGCGGCTGCGGCGGATGGTCAAGTCCGCAGACCTGGCCCGGATTTCGCACTACATTGCGCCAGGCAGCATGGGGCAGCAGCATGGCGGTTCGACCGAGACATCTGAGCGAGCAGGAGCTGGCGCGACGGATCGACCAGGCGCTGGGCCGCGACCGCGCCGACCTGGTGATCCGGAACACGCGTTTCCTCAATGTCGCCACCGGCGAACTGGCCGAGGGCGACATCGCGATCTGCGGCGACACCATCGTCGGCACCTACGACGCCTATCGCGGCGCGGTCGAGATCGACGGCCGCGGCAAGGTGGTGGTCCCTGGCTTCATCGATACCCATGTCCACGTCGAATCGAGCTGCATCACGCCGGCCGAGTTCGACCGCTGCGTGCTGCCCAGGGGCACCACGACCGCGATCTGCGATCCGCATGAGATTGCCAACGTGCTCGGCCAGCAAGGGCTCGGCTATTTCCTCGACGCGAGCGAGGGGGTGGCGATGGACCTGCGGGTCCAGCTGTCGAGCTGCGTGCCGGCGACCGATCTGGAGACCTCCGGCGCCACGCTCGACGCCCACGACCTGCTGCGGCACCGCGACCATCGCCAAGTGATCGGGCTGGCCGAGTTCATGAACTTCCCCGGCGTGTTTGCCAAAGACGAGGGCGTGCTGGAGAAGCTGGCCGCCTTCAGCGGCGGCCACATCGACGGCCACGCGCCCCTGATCGGCGGCCGCGAGCTCAACGCCTATGCCAGCTGCGGCATCCGGAACTGCCATGAAAGCACCGGCTTGGAGGAGGCGCGGGAGAAGCTGCGCAAGGGGATGCAGGTGCTGATCCGCGACGGCAGCGCCTGCAAGGACGTGGCGACGCTGACCCCGCTGATCGACCCCGTGACTGCGCCTTTTCTCGCCTTCTGCACCGACGACCGCAACCCGCTCGACATCGCCGAGGAGGGTCATATCGACCACCTGATCCGCACGGCGATCGGCCTCGGCGCCGACCCGGCGGCGGTCTATCGGGCCGCATCCTGGTCCGCGGCCCGCGGCTTCGGCCTGGCCGACCGCGGTCTGGTCGCACCCGGCTACCGGGCCGATCTGGCGATCCTGGACGACTATCGCAGCTGTACGGTGGGGATGGTGGTCCAGGCCGGACGGCCTGTGACTCCGGAGATTTTCGACGGACGCCGGATGCCGGCCGAGGTGGGGCGGCGGTCGATTCAGCTCGATCCGGTAGCCCCCGAAAGCTTCGCAACGCCCGGGAACAGCGGCACCACACCGGTGATCGGCATCATCCCCGGCCAGGTGGTGACCGAGCATCGGGTGCTGGAGCTGCCGGCCTTCGGCGGCGTCCGCCGCGCCGACCGCGACCGCGACGTCCTGCACGTCTGCGTGCTGTCGCGCCACGGCAGGAACCGCAACGTCGGTCGCGGCTTCGTCCAGGGCATGCAGCTCAGGCGCGGCGCGCTCGCCTCGTCCGTCGGCCATGACAGCCACAACGTGATCGTCGTCGGCGCCGACCCGGCGGAGATGGCGCGCGCGGTCAACCGCCTGATCGAGATCGAGGGCGGGTTCGTTGCGGTCGCCGGCGACAGCGTTGTCGCCGAGTTGGCCCTGCCGGTTGCCGGCCTGATGTCGAACCTGCCATTCGAGGATGTCGGCCGCGGCCTGCATGCGCTGCGCGCCGCAGTGCGGGACCTGGGCTGCCCGCTGGCCGAGCCGTTCCTGCAGATGGCGTTCCTGCCGCTGGCGGTGATCCCGCACTTGAAGATCACCGACCGCGGGCTGGTCGACGTCGACCGGTTCGAACTGGTCGCCGCCTGACGGTAATGCAGCATGGGTGGTGGCCCGGGGCAATCTTCGGCTGATCGCAGGCCAGTCGCCGCCCAGGGATCGTTGAATGCTCCTGCTCTGCGACAAATGATGAGGCGTCAGCGACAATCGAATAGAATGCCGAATATTTCGGTCATTTTTGGTTAACGCTTTTGCGCTGCGCCGCGTCCACTTAGGGCAAGCTTAATCATTCAAACCTATCAATAGGATCGTGTGCCGGCTCTCGGTGGGCCCATCTCCCGTTAGGCAAGCTTGAATGGCATCGATGGAGGTCCCCATGGACCAGTACGAGCGGGCGCCGATCCGCATGGCGACGATGACCGACGTGCTTGCGGTTTCGCAGGGCGGGACGTCTGCGCGTGACATCGGGGTGACGCTCAACCGGATCTATTTCCTCGACCTGAAGGCGGTGCGCCAGACGCTCGGCCACACCCGCTGGCTGGCCAAGCGCGCCATCGTGCACGCCGTCACCAAGTCCTGCATGCAGCGCTTCGCCCGGCCGGAGGACGTCTGCGTCCAGCTCGGCGAGGACCAGTACACGCTGATCTTCCATGACGACGACGTCGAGCAGATCGCGATGCGCTGCAAACAGATCGCAGACACCATCGAGGACAGGCTGTTCGGCCAGAAGAACCTGGGGCGCGTCGTCGTGCGCGATGCCGCCACCGTCTTCGCCGAAGGCGCCGTTCACCGCCCCGCGGATGCCGGAATCGCCGCCGCGGCGGTCGAGAATGTCCGTCTTGACCAACCCGACGAAATCCCGTCGCCCGGCGAGAGCGCCAAGGCGCTCAGCGTGCTGACCGACGGCGAGCGTGAGATCCGGCGACGCGCGCTCCTGAAGCTGCTGGAGAACAAGCAGGACGATGCGCTCGCCTATGCCTATCTGCCGATGTGGCATGCCAAGGAAGGCCGGATCGCAACCTACATCTGCCAGCCGCGACGCGGCAGTGGGCCAAATGCCGATACCGGCTACGCCGTACTGGGGCCGTCGCCGGAGCCGGCCGCCATCGCGCAGCTCGACATCCACGGGATCGAGGAGTGCCTGTTCGCCCTGAAACGGATGGGCGACAAGGGGTCCAAGATCAACCTCATGACCTCGGTGCATTTCGAGACGCTCGCCGGCCGCGCCACCCGCAGCCAGCTTCAGGAGCTGCTGGCCGCGATCCCGAAGCGCTACGGTCAGCAGCTGACCCTGCACTTCACCGACGTTCCGACCGGGATCCCGGAGTCTCGGCTGATCGAGATCACCGCCAACATCGCCAGCAGCGTCCGGAACGTCACGGTGTCGATCCAGATGTCGGAATGCTCCACCCTCCAGGCGCTCGGCACCCGCTCGTGGCAGTTCGGACGGGCCCGGATCGGCATCATCACCATCGACTTCGAGAATCTGGTCTCCGACGAGATGCTGGAGCGGGCGCGGCGCGTGGCCAGCGTGCTGACGCCGCGTGGCCTGCTGCTGGCAGCGACCTCCGTGCCCACCGGCGGCGCCCTGTGCGAGCTGGCGACGAGCGACTTCGCCTTCCTCGGCGGCAGCCCGATCGGTGATTTCCAGCCCCGGCCCGATCCGCCCCGCCCGTTCACCATGCGCGACCTGGAGCTGGTCTGAGCCCGGGCAGTGGCGGCGGCGACAAATGCGACCCTCCGCCTCGCCGGGCCTTGACGCCGGCGCCCGGGAGTGATGAACGTCATTTGCCGACGCCAACACTAGATCGACCTCCGAACGGATGGAATCATCGGATCGGAGAACCGTTGATCGATTCTATCGTCCTGGAGCAGCCGATGCGTCCGTTCGGAGGCGGGCTGCTGTAGTGGCGGTGACCGGAGGAAACGCGACAATGCCCGACGACAGCACGCCGAAATCGACCCCGCCGACCGGCGAAAGGGTCCGCCACGACCGGGACTTTTCCAACACCCATGCCCGCGATGGCCGGCTCAGGTCGACCGAGTGGTTCGGCAAGCTGGACAAGGACGGCTTCACCCACCGCTCATGGATGAAGAACCAGGGCCTGCCCCATCATCTGTTCGACGGCCGCCCGGTCATCGGCATATGCAACACCTGGTCCGAGACCAATCCCTGCAACGCCCATTTCCGCCAGCTGGCCGACCGGGTGAAGCGCGGCATCTTCGAGGCTGGCGGCTTCCCGCTCGAATTCCCGGTCACGTCGACCGGCGAGATCATGATGCGGCCGACGGCGATGCTGTTCCGCAACCTGGCGGCGATGGACGCCGAGGAATCGATCCGGGCCAACCCGATCGACGGCGTCGTGCTGCTGGTCGGCTGCGACAAGACCACGCCGGCTCTGCTGATGGGCGCCGCCAGCTGCGACCTGCCGACCATCGCGCTGTCCGGCGGGCCGATGCTCAACGGCTATTACCAGAACGAGCGGATCGGGTCGGGCACCAGCGTCTGGAAGTACGACGCGGCGGTGAAGGCCGGCACGATGTCCGTTGCTTCCTTCATGGAAGCTGAGGCGGCGATGTCGCGCAGCCACGGCCATTGCATGACCATGGGCACCGCCTCGACCATGGCCTCGATGGTGGAGGCGCTGGGGGTCGGGCTGCCGACCAACGCCGCGATCCCTGCCGCCGACAGCCGCCGCTACGTCCTCGCCCACATGGTCGGCAGGCGCATCGTCGAAATGGTGCACGAGGACCTGCGGATCTCCAAGATCCTGACCCGCAAGGCGTTCGAGAACGCGATCCGGGCCAATGGCGGGATCGGGGGGTCGACCAACGCGGTGATCCACCTGCTGGCGATCGCCGGCCGGGTCGGGGTCGACATCACCCTCGACGACTGGGACCGGCTGGGGCACGACGTGCCCTGTATGGTCAACCTGATGCCGTCGGGCGCGTACCTGATGGAGGATTTCTTCTACGCGGGCGGCCTGCCCGTGGTGCTGAAGGCGCTCTCCGATCGCGGCCTGCTCCATGACGACGCGCTGACCGTCAACGGCAAGCCGATGGGCGAGAACATCGCCGACGCCCACAACTGGAACCCCGAGGTGATCAAACCCTTCGACGCGCCGCTGATGCCGAATGCGGGGATCGCCGTACTGCGCGGCAACCTCGCCCCCAACGGCGCGGTGATCAAGCCCTCGGCCGCCACCCCGGCCCTGATGACCCACACCGGGCGCGCCGTGGTGTTCGAGGACATCGACGACTACAAGGCCAAGGTCGACGACCCGAACCTGGACATCGACCCGACCTGCGTCATGGTGCTGAAGAACTGCGGGCCGAAGGGCTACCCCGGCATGGCCGAGGTGGGCAACATGCGGCTGCCGGAGAAGGTGCTGAAGCAGGGCGTGACCGACATGGTCCGCGTATCCGACGCCCGCATGTCCGGTACCGCCTACGGCACCGTGGTGCTGCACACCGCCCCGGAGGCCGCCGTCGGCGGCCCGCTGGCGCTGGTGCAGAACGGCGACATGGTGACGCTGGATGTGCCGAACCGGAGGCTCAGCATCGACGTCAGCGACGAGGAACTGGGCCGGCGCAAGGCTGCCTGGGTCAGGCCCGACGTCGACTGGCCGCGCGGTTACGCGAAGCTCTATGTCGACCACGTGCTCGGCGCCGACACCGGCGCCGACCTGGACTTCCTGGTCGGCAAATCCGGCGCACCGATCCCGCGCGAGAGCCACTGACCGCGTCGCTTCCGGCCCCGGCAACCGTCCGGGCCCCGTTCAAGCCCGGCTTGAACGGCGGGGATCGCAGCCTATCTGTTGAAGGGTGTACCCTGCCATCCGAGCGCCAGCCAACATGACCGTCGCCGCGAAGCCGTCCTGGTTCGCCCGGCTGAAAGACAGGTTCGTCCCGTCGAAGCGGGAGGTGATCGAAAGGCTGATCAAGGCGGTGCGCTGGTCACACCGGCGCATTCCTTTCGGGGTTCGGACGCTCGCCGGCATTCCGCTGATCGTCGGCGGCCTGCTCAGCTTCCTGCCGGTGCTCGGGCTCTGGATGCTGCCGGTCGGTCTTGCGCTGGTCGCCCTCGACATTCCCGTCCTGCGCCGGCGCCTGCTGGCCTGGATGGACCGGGAAGAGGCCAAGCTCCGCGCGACGCAACCCCCGCCGGCGGCCACCGCCGAGGCGACGCCGGCCCAGGTCCCGCGCGCAGGCCCGACACGCAGCGGGGGTTGAACGGCGGCTGAGCGCAAACGGGATCGACCGGCTCGAGCGCAAGGAAGCCGCGCAGGTTGAACCGCGCGCAGCTTCGGTGCGACACTGCAGGACCCAGCGAGGACCCTGTGGAGGCACTGCGCCATGCCCGTCCAGTTCCACCGCTCCTGCGCGCGCGTTGCGGTCCCCCTCCTTGCCATGGCCTGCGCTCTGCTGGCGTCGGCCGGCGCGCGGGCCGACTTCGCCGACTGCGCCGCGCCGGGCTACCTCGCCGGCGTCGACGACCGCATGGCCGGCGTCGCGCTCGCCTGCGACGAGGCGGTACGCTTCACCATCGAGACCCCCGGCGGCCCACGCCAGGTCCGCATCGTCTATTCCACCGCCGACATGTCGCCCGACCTGCCCGGCTTCATCGCCGACATCCGCGATGGCGTGGAGCAGGCCGCCGCCGCGTTGCGCGGCATCGGCCAGGGGACGACCGCCAACATCACCATCTGGGCCGCCCACCTGCCCCAATATCGCGACGGCGAGTTTCTTGTCTACGCCGAGACCCTGCCCCTGGCCGGGGCCAGCAGCGAATGCGTGGTGGCGCTGTTTCCCGGCCGCAACGTCGCGTTCACCACGGCGCACGAGTTCTTCCACTGCGTGCAGTTTGCCACCTTCGGCACCAGGACGAATGCGGTCGCGAGCACCTGGTGGGTGGAAGGCTCCGCCCAGTGGTTCGCCGAACTGGCGGTGCCCGGTACCGACGAGAGCGCCTGGGATGTCGGTATCTTCGATGCGGTCTCCCCGGAAACCGCGCTGACTGCGATGGGCGAGGAGGCGATGGTGTTCTTCGTCTGGCTCGACCAGACCTTCGGCAGCTCGATGGCGATGGCGCTGATGCGCAGCATGCCATTCAGCGGCGGCGAGGCGGCACAGCAGGACGCTCTTGCAGCCTTCCTGCCCGAGGTGGATTTCCTGCGCTTCGTCGAGGCCTATCTCGACCACGAGATCCGGATGCCCGGCGGTGCCCCGATTCCCTCCGCCCCGTTCCACGGCGACATCTACGTCTTCAACGACAGCCGCGAGCACCGGATCGAGGCCGGCCGCTTCGTGGCGGTGCGGTTCCAGCTCCAGCTCGCCTGCGGGACCTGGACGCTCGAGCGCCGGGACGAGGACGGCAGCTGGGAGATCAGCATCGACAGAGGTCCGTGGCAGGCATTGCCCGAGTCTGCGTCCATCCCCGGGCCCGATCCCGCGCTGTGGCGCAGCGCCGCCTTCGGCACCGGCGCCGACGGCTTCACGGTCACCGTCGAGGCCAGCCGCAACCCCTGCCGGCAATGCGAAAGCGCGCTTGCGTCGATCGGACCCGACCACCCTGCCGCCTGCCTGGTCGGCACCTGGACCCTCGCCTCCGGCGGCTACGGCGCCATGATCGAAGAGCGGCTGCGCGCCAGTGGCATGTTCGAATCGATCAGCTATCCCGACATGGAATCGGTGCTGGTCATCAACGCGGACGGCGGCTACGAGATGCCCGGGCCAGCGGAGGGCTACGACGCCAGCGTCTCGACCCCGGGCGGCGACCTGTTCGTCGGTATCGGCACCCTGGCGATGCAGAGCGGCGGCCACTGGTCGGTCGACGCCGACCGGCTCTACCTGTGCGAGGCCGACAGTCTCGCCGACATCGACCTGACGATCATCGACCCCGACGGCAACGAGGAGCGAATCACCGATTCCGGGGGGCCGGACAGCGGCCCGCTGGTCCGGGAGCGCGCGTTCACCTGCAGCGAGCGTGCGCTGACCCTGATCGAGGCCGTTCCGTTCATGGCTGACGTCGTCTGGGAGTACACCCGGTAGCGCGATCGCATCCAGGG
The DNA here is from genome assembly GCA_050329975.1 of Alphaproteobacteria bacterium. Taxonomy (GTDB): domain Bacteria; phylum Pseudomonadota; class Alphaproteobacteria; order CALKHQ01; family CALKHQ01; genus CALKHQ01. The sequence continues at coordinate 27,427 of JBHJOG010000196.1, forward strand.
ACCGAGGCGCACCGCGGCGGTCCCGCGGGCCCTCAGACTTCGGCCGCCCGCGCCGTCTCCTCGGCCGTCCTCGCGGTCTTGCGGGTGCCGGTGACGATCATCTCGAGCACTTCATGCTCGTTGGTGTCGCGGATGTAGCGGTCGCCGACATATTCGCCGCGCTTCAGCACCATCACCCGGTCGCCGACCTCGAAGATGTCGGTCAGCCGGTGGGAGATGATGATCTGGGCGACGTTGTGCTTCTTCAGCTCGACCATCGTCTCCAGCAGCCGCTGGGTCGCCATCACCGACAGGTTCGCGGTCGGCTCGTCGAGGATGATCACCTTGGGCGAGAACGAGATCGCGCGCGCGATCGCCACTGCCTGCTGGCGCCCGCCGGACAGGCTCTCCACCTTCTGATAGACAGAATTGACGTCGACCTTCAGCCGCTGGAGCACCTGGCTGGCGTCGGCGTACATCCGTCGCCGGTCGACGAACAGCCCCTTGCGCGGCCAGCGGCCGAGAAAGATGTTCTGGCCGACGTCCATGTTCCCGCACAGCGCGAAATCCTGGTAGATCATCTCGATGCCGACCGCGCGGCTCTCCTGCGGGCTGCGGAAGTTGGTGCCGGCGCCGTTGACCAGCACGTCGCCGGAATCGCGGTGATAGGCGCCGGTCAGGATCTTCATCAGCGTCGACTTGCCGGCCGAGTTGTCGCCAACCAGGCCGAGGATCTCCCCGGGGTGCAGCCGCAGGTCGACGTCGACCAGCGCGTTGACCGCGCCGAACGACTTGGAGATGCCCCGCATCTCGATCAGGGGCTGCGGGTTGGTTTCAGTCATGGTCGTCCTCTCGCGGAGGTCTGTCGTTTCGGCGCCAGCCTGGCGCGGATCAGCCCGAACAGGCCGGCCTGGCGCACCCAGATGTCGATCAGCACGGCAATGATCAGGATGCCGCCGATGAAGGCGTTGACCCAGTGCTGGGGCAAGGTGATCGACTCGCCCGAGGCGGTGATGATGTTGAGCTGCAGCAGCGCGCGGATCAGCGTGATCACCGCCGCACCCGCAAGAGCGCCGATGATGGTGCCGAAGCCGCCGAAGATGGAGCCGCCGCCGATGATCACCGCCGCGATCGCGTCGAGCTCGCGGAACTGGCCGGCGACCGGGTTGAAGCTGCGGAAATAGGCGACGTTGATCACGCCCGCCATCGCCGCGCAGGCCGCGGAGAGCATCAGGGCGATGATCCGCACCCGGCGGGTGTTGATGCCGGCATAGTCGGCGGCGCGCCGGTTGCCGCCGGTGGCGTAGACCTGCTGGCCGAAGGTCATGTAGCCGAGCACGATCGCCGCCAGCAGCGCCACCAGCAGCATCAGCAGCGACTGGACGCTGACCACGTCGATGATCGCGCCGAGCAGCCCCGGCGGCCGCGGCACCCCCCAATAGGTCAGGATGTCGCCGACCTTGCGGCCGATCAGGTTGAACGGCTCGGCCCAGCCGGTCAGCTGCTGCCCGGCGACGATCCAGGATGCGACGCCGCGCGCAATATAGAACATGCCGAGCGTCGCGATGAACGCGGGCAGCCCGAAGGCCACCGTGACGATCGCGTTGATCGCGCCCGCGCCGAGCCCGGCGAGCATCCCGAACAGGATCGCCGTGCCGGGGTCGTAGCCCAGCACTTTCAGGCTGTAGGCAGCGGTGCTGCCGGCCAGCGCCAGCACAGCACCGACCGAAAGGTCGATGTCGCCGCAGGCGATGACGTAGGTGAGGCCCACGGTCAGCAACGCCACCTCGGTGAAGTTCAGCATCACGGCGAAGGTGTTGGGCAGGTCCGCCCAGTAGTCGGGCCTGAGCCCGAAGCCGACCAGCCACAGCAGCACCGCCAGGACGATCGCCAGCGCGTCGCGCCGGGCGAGGAACTTGCCGAACCCACGGGCGGTGACCGCCCGGTCGCCGCCGGCGGTGCCGCGGACCTGTGCGCCCTCCGAGGCGATTCCGCCGACCTCGGTCAGCGTCGGCGGCGGGCGGCGGCGGATCCAGGCCCAGATTCGCTGCGGCACCTTGCGGCGGATGATATAGGGCTCGATCAGCACTGCCACGATCAGCAGGGTGCCGATGAAGGCCGGGATGGCGCCCGCCGGCAGGGTCGACATCGCCCGCACCTGCATGATCTCGCCGTTGATTTCGACCTCGCGCACGATCGGCACGCCCTCGCGCAGCACCATGTGCAGGAGCGTGGTGAGCAGCGCGCCGAGATAGCTGCCGATGACCCGGCCGCGTCCGCCGAGGATGGAGGCGCCGCCGATGATCACCGATGCGATCACGGTGAGCTCGGCAAGCAGCCCGGCCTGGGAGGTAACGCCCTTGTCCTGGGCGACGCCCATCAGGCCGGCGAGTGTCGCGCACAGCGCGCAGAGGATATAGGCGCGGATGCGCACCCAGGCGGTCGGGATGCCGGCGAAGGAGGCCGCCTGGGCGTTGCCGCCGGTGGCGAAGGTCTCATAGCCCCAGCGGGTCTTCGCCAGCACCACCGCGCCGATGGCGACGACGACCAGAGCGAAAACGATCTGGTTGTTGAAACCCCAGCTGTTGGTCTCGCCAAGCTGGAAGAACTCGGGGTAGTCGCGCGCCTTGATCGGATAGAGCACCGAGCGCCCGCCGGTGAGCCCGAGGATGATGCCCCGGCCGATCAGAAGCATGGTGAGAGTGGCGATGAACGCCGGTACCCGCAGCACCGTCACCAGCAGGCCGTTGGCAAGTCCGATCAGCCCGCCGAGAACGATGCAGACGGCCACCGCCGGCACCACGCCGAGGTTGTAGCCGGCCGGATCGAACATGATCGAGAAGGCGACGCCGATCACCCCGAGCGTCGAGCCGACCGAGAGGTCGAGGTCCTTGTTGGCGATGACGAAAGTCATGCCGACCGCCATCACGCCGAACCGGGCGGAGTCGCGCAGCAGCGCGTGAAACGCCTCGGTGGTGCCGAAGAAGGGCGGGTTGAGCAGCGCGCCGGCCAGATAGAGCAGCGCCATCAGAGCGAGGAGCCCGACCTCCCATCCGCCGATCAGCTGCAGCGGCCTGCGCCCGAGGCCGCCTGATGCGGTGCTGGACATGTGCCGGCCCCACTCCCGCTCGTTTGCCATTGGTCACACAAAAGGATGCGGGGAGAAATCCCCCCGCATCCCGGGTCGGTCCTCGTCCCTGCGGACGGTCAGTTCTCGAAGCGGCTGCCGACTGTGCCGACTGTCTCCCCGGTCACCAGCTGGGCGCGCGTGTCCAGGTTGGCGGCCGAGATGCCACGGTCGATCTGCAGGTAGAGCTGCATCACCGGCCAGAAGCCCTGCAGGAACGGCTGCTGGCCAAGCGCACCGGTCAGGTCGCCGGAGCGCAGCGCCTCCTGCTGGGCCGGGCCGAGATCGAAGCCGTAGGCGCAGATCTGGCCGGTCTTGCCGGTCTGGGCGACGGCGCTGGCGAGCGCCGGCGTGAACACGTTGTTGCCGGCGAAGGCGCCGACGACGTCGCCGCGGGACTCCATCAGCGAGACGATGCTGTTCACCGGATCGTTCATGTTGGCGGAGACGCCGACATTCTCCGGCCCGGCATCGACCTGGAATGCGTCCAGCATGCCGTTCGCCTGCAGCGAAGAGACGATGGCGCTGAACGCGGAGGTCACGCGGTTGTTGACCTCGATGTTACCCATCGCGGTGTCGTTCGGCAGGATGATCGAGCCGCTGGTGACGCCGCGGTCGATCAGGCATTGCACCAGCGCCTCGCCGGCGATCGCGGCGGCCGAGGCGTCCTGGCCGGTGTGGCTGATGCCGTTCCGGTCGAGGATCTGCGGATCGTACGAGTTCGTCGTCGCCACCGGGATGCCGTTGGCATAGGCGGTGCGTACGATGTCGTCATAGGCGCCGACCTGCGGCGTCGTCATGATGATCCCGTCGATGGTCGGATCGTTCACCACCTGGTTCAGGATCTCGATCGCGCGGGCCGGGTCGTCGGCCGGCGATTCTGAGCCGAGCAGCAGGATCTTCGCGCCGATCAGGTTGCCGGCGACGGTAGCGCCGACATAGACCGGGTCGAAGAAGCCGTTGCCCGCGGTGTGGGTGACGATGGCGAAGGTCAGCACACCGTCGTTGGAATGAAAGTTCGCTGTCTCCGCGGCTTCCATCGCCGCATCCTCGAAGCTGTAGCCGCCGACGGCGGCGTCGACGGATCCCGACTGCGCCATCGCCGTTGTCGCCGCGCCCGCCAGCAGCCAGCCGGCTGCAACTGTCGCCAGTGCAGACTTCAATTTCAGATGCTTCACGTGACCCTCCCTGTTTTCCGGTTCATGCCGGAAAAGCCCTTTTGCCTAGACGTGGCATTCATAATACAAATCGCCAGGGATGGGAAGCGGGAACCGGCTGGCGGTGACGGCGCCAGGGTTCTGCGGCGGTTCCACCGGACTTATTCGCGCCAGCCCGCCTCGGTGACGGCTTTGCCGATGCCGGACAACATGCCGGCGCGGCCGGTCGGTCGTCGGCACCCGGCACGAATTGCTGCACCGCAACAAGACTAGGCGAATATCAGCGGAACCACGGGCCTGATCTATGCTGCGACCGCGAAACCAACCTGCGTCATTGGCAACTGTTTGTATACTAACACTCAAATCCTTGAGAAATCCTCATTGACTCCTGCCCGCGAAAATTCAATGATCCCGCCCGGCAGAAACGCACGTCGATACCCATTGGCGGATCGATTTGCGGCCCGAGTGTCTAGGGAGAGACTCAACAAAAAAAGCGCCCCGAAACGGGGCCCACTAAAATGGTGAGGCGAGCGATCGCTTCGCCATTTTTGCTGTTGGCGCCTGCGGGTTCGCACAGCGGCCGGCCACTCCGCATCCAGTGTCCTAACCCTTGACCGCACCGGCAGTCAGACCCTTCACCAGGTAGCGCTGAATAAAGGCGAAGAAAACGCAGGCCGGGACCAGCGCAAGCACGCCGGCAGCCATCATCTGGCCCCAGTCGACACCGAACTTGGAGACGAAGTTCAGCAGCCCGACCGGAAAGGTCATCTGCCGGTCGCTGTTGATCAGCATCAACGCGAACAGGAGTTCGCTCCAGGCCGCGATGAAGACGAAGCCCAGTGTCGCCGCCATCCCCGGCAAGGTCAGCGGCAGGATCACCCGCCGCAGCGCGCCGGCGCGCGAGCAGCCGTCCGTCATCGCCGACTCCTCCAGTTCCTTGGGAATGCCGTCGAAGAAGGACTGCATCAGGAAGGTGGCGAACGGCACGTTGAACGCGGTGTAGACGACGATCAGCCCGAGCAGGCTGTCGGTCAGGCCCAGCGGCTGCAGCAGCCGGTATATCGGCGCGATCAGCATGACCAGCGGGAACATCTGGGTCAGCAGCATCACGAACAGGATCGCGGCCTTGCCGCGGAAGCGGAAACGGGAGAAGGCGTAGCCGGCGGCCGCTGCCACCACCGTGGCCAACACCGCCGTCGACAGCGACACGATCACGGAGTTGCGGAAGAACAACGGGAAGGCCGTCTGGGTCAGCACCCGGTCGAAATTCTCCAAGGTGGTCGCAGAGGGCCACAGCGGCACGCCCTCGCTGTACATCAGGCGTCCCGGGGTCACCGCAATCTTGACCAGCCAGTAGAGTGGAAACAGGGCGAACAGCACGTACAGGCCGAGCGCGCCGTAGTGACCGAGGGACCGGGCGAGCAGCAGACCGTTCCCGCCGCGCTGCACGATCATCGCCGCCTCCCTGCCGGTCCCGCCCGCATCTCAGGTCGTCTTCGGCAGCGCATTGCGGATGCGCAGCAGCAGGGCGGCGTAGAGCAGCAGCAGCAGCAGCAGCACGGTCGCTATCGCCGAGGCGTAGCCGAAGTCCATGCCGCGATAGGCGGTGGTGAAGATGTAGCTGGAGATGGTCTGGGTGGCGTTGGCAGGTCCGCCGCCGGTCATCACCACGATCAGGTCGGCGAAGTTGGCGATCCAGATCGTCCGCAGCAGCACGGTGATCGCGATCATCGGGGCCAGGAACGGCAGCGTAATGCGTAGGAAACGCTGCAGCGGGGTAGCGCCGTCGATGGCGGCGGCCTCATAGAGGTCGCCCGGGATCGCCTGCAGCGCCGCCATCAGGGTGATCGCGAAGAACGGTATCCCGAACCAGACGTTGGCGACGATCGGCCCCCACATGGCCACGGCGGGGTTGCTGAGGATGTTGTATGGCTCGTCCAGCAGCCCGAGTCCGGCCATCCAGTGCGGCAGCGGCCCGATCACCGGGTTGAACAGCCAAGCCCAGTTGAGCCCGGACAGGAAAGTCGGCACCGCCCAGGGCAGGAACACCAGCGCCTGGATCAGCCGCCGGCCGGCAAAGTCCCGGCTGAGGAGCAGGGCGAGCCCGAGCCCGAGCAGGAACTGAAGCGCCAGCGACGCCCCGGTCCACCAGGCCGTGTTCACCAGCGACAGGGTGAAGTAGCGGTCGTCGAGCAGCCTGGCGAAATTGTCGAGCCCCGCCCAGCCCTGGGCAAATGGATTGAGCAGCTCGAGCTTGCGGAAGGCGAAGGAAAGCCCGAGCAGCAGCGGCACGAACATCACCGCCCCGATCAGGACCAGCGACGGCGCGAGATAGGTCCACGGCTCCAGCGCCACGCCGAAATCGCGCCTCCGCGACGCCCGGCGCGGATCGCCGAGCGTCGCGGTCGTCGTCGCCGTCATCGGACGGCCTTCAGTACTCGGTCCACCCGGCGACGCCTACTGCGCCAGGTATTTCTGCTGGGCCTGGGTCAGGAAATCGGCCCATTCGGTCACCACCTCGTCAACGCTGCGCTGGCCGAGCAGCATCTCCTGCGCGGTCTGGATCGCCAGCACGTCGGCGAAATAGGCGTATTCCTCCAGATGCGCCGGATAGGGCATCGGCTCCCAGCGCGGATCGTTGAGCTCGGTGAACCAGCCGGCGAACTGCTCGGTCTGGAAGTACGGATCCTGCTCGGCGCCCTGGTGGATCGGGATCACGCCGACGAACTTGGCCCACTGCAGGTTGGAGTCGCGACTCGACAGGTGGGCGATCAGGTCGAAAGCCTCGGCCTTGTGCTCGGATGCGGCGAACATCGACCAGCCTGCATAGCCGATCGACGGGAACGCCTTGCCGCCGGGGCCGAGCGGCAGCGGCGCCACCGCGAACTGCTCGGGATCCATGTACTCGCTGATCGCGATCAGCGCGTCCGGATCCTGGTCCAGCATCGCGCAGGTGCCGGAATAGAAGCCGGCGACGATCTCGTTGAAGCCCCAGTTGACGCTGTCGCGCGGGGCGCCACCGCTGGAATAGACGTCGACCAGCAGCTGGGCGCCGGCCTTGGCGGCGTCGCTGTAGAACACCGACCGGCCATCGTCGTCGAACCAGCGCCCGGAACCCTCCATCGCCGTCATCGCCAGCAGCCAGCCGGTCGTGCCGCCCGGCCCGCCGCGCAGGCAGTAGCCGTATTTGCCGTCCAGCGCCGAAATCGCGGCCGCGTCGGCGGCGAAGTCCTCCCAGGTCTCCGGAGGACCGTCCAGCCCGGCTTCGGCGAACAGGGCCTTGTTGTAGAACAGTGCCCGCAGGTAGAAGCCGTAGGGAATCATGTAGGCGGTGTCGTCGACGATCCGCCCGAACTCGAGCGCCGACGCGTTGATCTCCCCGGTCCCGTCCCAATCGGCCAGATATGGCTCCAGGTCCTCCAGCTGATCGTTGCCGGCATAGAGCGACATCCAGCGTTCCGGCATCTCCACCACGTCGATGCTCTGGCCGCCCTGGACCATGGTCGCCAGCTTCTCGAATGCCTGGCCCCAGGGCAGCGAAATGATCTCGACCGAGACGCCCGGGTTGGCCGCCTCGTAGGAATCGACCAGGCTCCGCACCAGCTCGGTACGCTGCGGGCTGGTGATCACCTCGACCAGCGTGAGCTCGGTCTGGGCCTGCGCCGCTCCAAAGATGGATGCCGCCAGGATCGGGGCGAGCGCCGTTGCCGTCATCAGTCTCTTCATGTCAGCCTCCCGTTGGAATCGGATTGAGATCGGCCGGGGACAGGTCGCCGGTCACGGCGGCGGCCAGGGCCTGCTCCAGGTCGCTCCAGAGGTCGCCGGCCTCCTCGAGGCCGACGCTGAGGCGCACCAGGGTGTGGGGCACGCCGAACTCGACCAGTGCATTGACCGGCATGTCGGGGATCGTCGCCCCGATCCGCGCCGGAAACACCAGGCTCTCGTGCCCGCCCCAACTGACCCCCATGCGGAACAGGCGCAGGGCGTCGCAGAAGCGGGCGACATCGGCCGTCGGCGCCAGCTCGAACGAGAACAGTCCCGATGCGCCTGACAGACCCGGCGCCGACCGCGGGTCCGGCCGGTTCACCCTGGCCACGTGCGGCGAGGCCCGGAGCCGGGCGGCGATCGTGTCCGCGCTCTCCTGGTGGCGCCGCATCCGCAGGTCCAGCGTGCGCAGCCCGCGCAGCAGCAGCCAACCCTCGAACGGCGCGAGCTTCGGGCCGAGCACCGGATAGGTGAGCGCCATGATCCGCGCCATGTGCACGGTATCGGTGACGATCACGCCGGCGACGGTGTCGCTGTGGCCGGAGATGTACTTGCTGGCCGAATGGACGACGATGTCGACGCCCTGGTCGAGCGGACGCTGAAAGACCGGGGTCGCCCAGCTGTTGTCGATGACCGTGATGAGCCCGTGGCGGCGGGCGATGGCGGTCATCGCAGCGATGTCATGGGTCTGGAAGGTCAGGCTGGTCGGGCTTTCCAGGTAGAGCAGCCTGGCGCCCGGAGCCCTGGCCGCGACCGCCTCCGGGTCGGCGCCGTCGACGAACTCGACCTCGATGCCGAGCCGCGGGAACAGCATGCGAAACAGCCGGTAAGCGTCCGGATAGACGTGACGCACGCACAGCATCCGGTCGCCGGCGGAGACGTTGGCAAGCACCGCGCAGGCGATCGCCGCCATGCCCGAGGCGACGCCCCGCGCCGCCTCGCCCCCTTCCAGGCCGCGCATCTTCTCTTCGAATGCCTGGACCGTCGGATTGTCGCCGCGCGAATAGACCGGGCGGCTGGAGCGGCCGTGGAACCGGGCCTCCATTTCCGCGTAGGAGCCAAAGGTGAACAGCGAGGATTGCACGATCGGCGGCACGACGGCGCCATGGACCTGCGCCGGATCATGGGCAAGCAGGGTGCCGAAACCGGATCCGTCGAGCCAGCCGCCGGGGTCGTCGGCGCTCATTGGACGTCGATCCGGTCGAGATCGCGGAACAGGATGCCGAAGATGGCATCGATCGCACCGCGGGCGCGGTCCGCGTCCCGGGCCAGGACGCCGGCGCACAGGTCGCCATGCAGCGGGAAGCTGTCGTCGCCGAAGCGCGTATCGCCGAACGGCGCGACGAACAGGGCATCGAAGGCGTCGTGCATCTGCTCGATGATCTGGCCGAACAGCGGATTGTGCGCCGCCTGGTAGATCGCGCGATGAAAGGCGCGGTCCTGTTGCGGCGAGGGGCCCTGGCGGGCATGGGCTGCGGCAAGGACCTGATAGGTCTCCGCGACCCGTGCCAGGTCCTCGATCCTCGCCCGCTGGCAGGCCAGCGGGACGACCTCGATCTCCAGCGCACGACGCACCTCGATCGTCCGCCGCAGCGAGTCGGATTCGAGTTGCACCGTCAGCGGCACCTGCAGCGAGCCCGGGGTGATTGCGATCTTGAGGTACGTGCCGCTGCCCTTGCGGCGCTCGACGATGCCCAAAGCCTCCCAGCGTTTCAGCGCCTCGCGCACCGTCGAGCGACCGACACCCAGGCGCTCCGCAACCACGCGCTCGGCCGGAAACCGGTGGCCGGGGCTCATGCCACCCGCCACCACCAGTTCGGCCAGCCCCGCCAGGACACGCATATCTCGGGCTTCGACCCTGGTCGGCCGGAGCGGGTTAGCGGGGTCCATCGGGGAACCGGCGGAGGCAGCGGTTCGATGCACTGATGATACTCCAGATTGGTCGGACCACTTTCGTCAAGCTGTCAGACCAATTCAAGCAGTTTCTCTGGAGGGCCGATCCGAGACAATCTGCCAGATATTTGCAACTGACTTGCATTCGCAGCGGACAGACTCCTAGGATGCACGATCCGAGACTCGATGAGGATGACGCCATGGCGGACCGCAATCCGGCCGATCCGATCGCCGACAGCGAGGCATCCGCAGCCGCCGCCGACGGGAGGCCGGCTCTGGCGAAGCCGGATCGCTGGCACTTCTGCCACCTGCCCTTCGCCTACCAGATGCTGATCTGGGCGACGCGAATGTGGAACAACGAGCATGTCCAGCCGGCGCAGCGCTGGTCGACGATCCGCCAGGCCTTCGCGAAGGTGAATGCCGAGGACGCCACCCTGCCGTTTCTTCGGCTGATGGAGGTAATCCAGACCGGGGCCTCGATGCCGATCCTGGTCGGCGAAGGCGGGTGCACGGTGTTCGCCGACGAAATCCGGCTGGCCGAGATCGTCGCAGGGGCGGTGAGGGGAGATCCGGAAGCCAGCACCGCGCGGCTGCAGCGGATGCTGGCGCCGGGCGCGGCGCGGGTGGCCCAGTCGCTGGTCCGCGAGCTCGCGGCGGAACTGAAGCTGTCCGGGCTGAACTTCACCCGGGTCGGCGTGCTGGACAAGCAGATCCCGGACCGAGGCGACGCGAGTGTCCACTGACTTTCTGTGGATTTAGAATGCGAATAAGTTGCATGTTTTGTGCACCGCACTATATTGGGCCTGGAGCGGCGCGTAGGCGCCCGTAATCAGCGACGCTAACAGGAGACTGGACGTGAAGACAGTTGGAGACCGGGTTCCGGACGTGACATTCAAGGTCCGCAAGGACGGCCAGTGGACGGAATGGACGACCGACGACCTGTTCAAGGGCAAGTCAGTTGCGCTGTTCGCCCTGCCGGGCGCGTTCACGCCGACCTGCTCGTCCACCCACCTGCCCGGATACATGGCCGGTTCCATGGACCTGCGGGCCGCGGGCGTGGACGCCATCTACTGCCTGTCGGTGAACGACTCCTTCGTGATGAACGCCTGGGCGAAGGACCAGGGCATCGACGACGAGGTGATCATGCTGCCCGACGGGAACGGCGAGTTCTCCCACGGCATGGGGATGCTGGTCGACAAGAAGGAGCTCGGTTTCGGGCAGCGCTCGTGGCGCTACGCGATGCTGGTGCGTGACGGGGTGATCGAGGCGATGTTCGTCGAGGACCGGAACGAGCCCGGCGATCCGTTCAAGGTCAGCGACGCGCAGACCATGCTCGGGCATCTGAAGGCCCAGGCCGCCGCCTGAGTCTGTCCCTTGCCAAGAGACCCGGGGCCCGCAGTGATGCGGGCCTCTTTTTTTTGGCCCGCGCGCCGCTCTTGATCGGACTCGCCCTGGTCTGCATTGATGCCGCAGACCACGATGCGGCTGCGCCGCAGGAGGAGACACCGATGTCAACCACCACCACCTATCCCAGCCTGCGCGACCGATCCGTGCTCGTCACCGGCGGTGGCTCGGGCATCGGCGCCTCGATCGTCGAACATTTCTGCGCCCAGGGTGCGCGGGTGGGCTTCGTCGACGTCGCCGACGTGCCGTCGCGGGCGCTGGTCGATGCGATCGCCAGGAAGGGCAACCCGGCGCCGCAGTTCGTCCACTGCGACCTGCGCGATATCGCCGCGTTGCGCGAGGCGGTCGGAGCCATCGCCGATGCCCACGGGCCTGTCACCGTGCTGGTCAACAACGCCGCCCATGACGAGCGGCACAAGCTGGAGGATGTGACACCCGAATACTGGGACGACCGGCTGAACGTCAACCTGCGCCACCAGTTCTTCGCGGCGCAGGCGGTTGCCGAGGGCATGAAGGCGGCCGGCGGGGGTTCGATCATCAACTTCGGGTCGGTCAGCTGGATGGTCGGACAGGGCGGCATGGCCGCCTACACTGCCGCCAAGTCCGGCAACCTGGGCCTGACGCGATCGCTCGCCCGGGACCTGGGACCCTACAACATCCGGGTCAACTCGATCGCCCCGGGCTGGATCATGACGCAGCGCCAGATCGACCTGTGGCTGACCCAGGAAGGCGAGCAGGAACTGATGACCAGGCAATGCCTGAAACGCAAGCTGGTGCCGGCCGACATCGCCCGTTTCGTCCTGTTCCTGGCTTCAGACGATTCCAGCGCCATGACCAACCAGAGCTATATCGTCGACGGCGGGTGGGTGTAGCAGGATCCGCCTGCCAAAAAATTGACGCAAAGTTCATCGCGAAGTCATGGCGAACCACATCGGGATGTCTTGCAACGCGCAGGCGGTATTCCTATAAGGGCGCAGCGCCCGGATCGGAGGATTCGGGCGTGAGTGGCTGTTCGCGTGACGACGGCGGCTGACGCGGAGACGCAGGAGCGTCGAAGCCCTGGCACCGTTGCTATTTTAAGGGGTTCACGCATGCGTATGAAACTTCTCTCCGTCCTTGCGGCGGTCGTGCTGGTTGCCGGCTGCGCATCGGACGATGCGGCCACAGGCGCCCAGGGTTCGACGGTCACGACCGCCAGCGCGGTGGGACCGGTACCCGGCACTCAGGCCGACCTGAACCAGACTATCGGCGACCGCGTATTCTACGATACCGATCAATACAATCTGCGTCCCGATGCACGGGCGACCGTGGAGCGCTGGGCGGCCTGGCTGCAGCAATACCCCAACGTCCAGGTGACGGTGGAAGGGCATGCCGACGAGCGCGGTACGCGCGAATACAACCTGGCGCTCGCCGACCGTCGTGCCAATTCGGCACGCGACTATCTGGTGGCGCTGGGGGTCGCGCCGACGCGCCTCGCCACCATCAGCTACGGCAAGGAGCGGCCGGCGGTTCCGGGATCGAACGAATCCGCATGGCAGCAAAACCGCCGTTCGGTGATGCTGGTCAATTGACCGGGGTTGCAGCCCGCTGAGGAGCCGGCCGATGAAGGTTCAATGTCTCAAGCGTATCGGGGTGACGGCGCTGGTTGTCGCGGGTATCGCTGGTCCGGCGGCAGCTCAGGAATCCGCGGCGCTGACATTGGTCCTCAATCGCATCAACGACCTGGAAAGCCAGATGCTCAATCTGACCAACCGGGTCGAGCAGCTGGACTACCAGGTGCGGGAACTGAACAGCCGGGTCGACCTGTTGTCACGCGATGTCGACTTTCGGTTCAGCGAGCTGGGCGCTTCGGGGTCCGGCTCGACCGGCAGCAGCGGCGGTGCCTCGGCACCGCCGCCGCGGCTGGAAACCCCCTTGCTCGACTCGGGCAGCCTCACCGGCAGCCAGAGCAGCGCCACCGGTGTGACCCCGCCGGTCATCAGCGGCGGCACCGCCAGCACAGCGGCCGGCACGCCGGAAGCGGAATTCCAGATGATCCGCACCATGCTGGACAACCGCGACTTCGCCGGTGCCGATTCCGCGCTGCGGACCTTCATCGGCGCGCATCCCAACCATCCGCTGTCCAGCAGCGCCTTCTTCTGGCTCGGCGAGATCTACTTCGACCGGGGCGACTACCAGCGGGCCGCGGAAACCTATGCCGCCGGCTTCGCCAACTATCCCTCCGGCTACAAGGCGGCCGATACGCTGCTGAAGCTGGGATTGTCGCTGGTCCAGCTCGGCCGGCCGAGCGACGCCTGCACCACCTTCAACCAGCTGCGAAACGCCTTTCCCAACGCCCCGATCAATATTCAGCAACGGGCAGACCAGGCGCGGATCAGCGCCGGCTGCGGCTGAGAGCGCCTGCGGTCCTGCCGCCGGACTCGATCAGCGCTTCGCCGCTGCCGCCGCTCGACACAGCGGCCTTCTCCGACCTCATGGCCCGGTTCGCGCCGTTCGAAGCGCAGCCGGAGATTGCCGTCGGCCTATCCGGCGGTGCCGACAGCCTCTGCCTGATCCATTGCGCCGACCCCTGGGCGCGCGCCCGCGGCGGACGTGCCGTCGGTCTCGTCGTCGACCATGGCCTGCGCCCCGAATCCGCCGACGAGGCGCGGAGGGTAGTGGCCTGGATGGCGGAGGCCGGCATCATGTGCCATCTGCTGTCCGCCCGGGATGCCGGCTTGGACCTGGCGCGCGGCAACATCCAGTCTTCCGCCCGCACCGGCCGGATGGCGCTGATGGAAGACTGGTGCCGGCGTGCCGGGGTGCTGCACCTGCTGCTCGCCCATCACCGCGACGATCAGGCGGAGACCGTTCTGCAGCGGCTGGCCCGCGGCAGCGGCGTCCACGGCCTGGCTGCCATGACGCCGGAGAAGAGCCTGCGTCACCTGCGGGTGCTGCGGCCCCTGCTCGAGCAGCCGAAGTCGCGCCTGATCGCCACCCTCACCGCCCGACAGCTCGGCTGGATCGAGGATCCGAGCAACCGCGACCCGCGGTTCGATCGGGCGCGGGTGCGCCAGGCACTGGCCGCGATTGCCGCGGACGACGCCGTGCTGGCCGAACGGCTGGCGCATACCGCCGGCGCAATGCGGCGGACCCGGCGGTTGCTCGACACCAGCATCGACGGACTGCTGGCGCGGGCGGTGACGGTGTCCCCGCTCGGTTTCGCAGTCATCGACGGGGAGGCGCTGGATGGTTCCGACCGCGACCTCGCCGCGCGGGCGCTGGGCCTGGTGGTGGCCGCCATCGGCGCGGGTTCCCACCCGCCGCGGCGCGAGGCAATGCTGCGCTGGCTGCGGCTGATCGCCCGCGGCGATGCCGGCGCAACCCTCGCCGGCGCGCAGCTGACCCGCTGGAACCATCGCTGGCTGGTGCATCGCGAACCGGCCGCTGCAGCGCCGCCGATCCTGCTGCAGCCCGGGGAGACGGCGCGTTGGGACGGTCGTTTCGATTGCGTACTGGATTTCTCGGCGACCCAGCCGGTGACGATCGGGGCCCTGGCCACCCTGGGCCCGGTCGGACAGCCGGATGCGGATGGCCTCGCCATCGTGCCGCGGCCGGTGCAATCGAGCCTGCCGGCGGTCCGGCTCCTTGACGGAAGCCGCCATGTTCCCCACCTCAATGCTGGACGGAACGCCTCGAGTGCGGTTTATTTGGCCCTGAACGTCACCTTCTCGCCACACCGGCCGCTTACCGATCCGGTAAGCTCGGGTGAACGCATTCGGATCGGTCGCGCGACCTCCCTGGGCGCACCGACGTGACCGGCAAGCAAGGGGCATGACTAACGGCGCGTGATCGCGCGGGCGCACAGCGGTAAAGGCGCTCGGTGAAGGAAGGTCAATACACTTGAACAATTTCGGGAAGACCATTCTCGTCTGGGTGATCATCGGGCTGCTGTTCCTGGCCCTGTTCAACCTGTTCAGCGGTTCGGGCAGCAGGACCGGGCAGGCAACGATCCCCTATTCCGAGTTCATCGCCGACGTCGACCAGGGTCGGGTCAGCGACGTGACCGTCGACGGCCAGATCATCACCGGCACCTACGGTCAGGGCGGCGGCAGCTTCCAGACCTATGCGCCCAACGATCCCAACCTGGTGGAACGCCTGAGCGAGCACGGCGTTCGCTTCACGGTGAAGCCGCCGGAGGAGGGCATGCACCCGCTGCTGTCGATCCTGGCCTCTTGGTTGCCGTTCATCATCCTGATCGGGATCTGGATCTTCTTCATGCGCCAGATGCAGTCGGGCGGCGGCCGCGCGATGGGCTTCGGCAAGAGCCGTGCACGCCTGCTCACCGAGAAGGTGGGGCGCGTGACCTTCGACGACGTCGCCGGCGTCGAGGAGGCGAAGGAAGAGCTCGAGGAGATCGTCGAATACCTGCGCGACCCGCAGAAGTTCCAGCGTCTCGGCGGCAAGATCCCGAAAGGCGCGCTGCTGGTCGGCCCTCCGGGCACCGGCAAGACGCTGCTCGCGCGGGCCATCGCCGGCGAGGCCAACGTGCCGTTCTTCACCATCTCCGGCTCGGACTTCGTCGAGATGTTCGTCGGCGTCGGCGCCAGCCGCGTGCGCGACATGTTCGAGCAGGGCAAGAAGAATGCGCCCTGCATCATCTTCATCGATGAGATCGATGCGGTCGGCCGCCATCGTGGCGCGGGGCTGGGCGGCGGCAACGACGAACGAGAGCAGACCCTCAACCAGTTGCTGGTCGAGATGGACGGTTTCGAGTCCAACGAGGGCGTGATCCTGATAGCCGCCACCAACCGGCCGGACGTGCTGGACCCTGCCTTGCTCAGGCCCGGCCGCTTCGACCGTCAGATCGTGGTGCCGAACCCGGACATCCTGGGCCGCGAGCAGATCCTCAAGGTCCACATGCGCAAGGTGCCGCTCGGCCCGGACGTGGACCCGAAGGTGATTTCCCGCGGCACCCCCGGCTTCTCCGGCGCCGATCTGGCCAATCTGGTCAACGAGGCCGCCCTGATGGCCGCCCGCCGCGGCAAGCGGCTGGTCACCATGTCCGATTTCGAGACCGCCAAGGACAAGGTGATGATGGGCGCCGAGCGCCGCTCGATGGTGATGACCGAGGAGGAGAAGACGCTGACCGCCTATCACGAGGCCGGCCACGCCCTGGTCGGCATCCACTCGGAGGCGAGCGACCCGCTGCACAAGGTGACGATCATCCCGCGCGGGCGCGCGCTGGGCGTCACCATGATGCTGCCGGAGCGCGACAAGTACGGCTACACCTTCCAGGAGGTGACATCGAAAATCGCGATGATGTTCGGCGGCCGCGTCGCCGAGCACCTCGTCTTCGGCCCGGACAAGGTTACCACCGGCGCCTCCGACGACATCCGGCAGGCGACCAACCTCGCCCGCAAGATGGTCACCGAATGGGGCATGTCGGAACGGCTGGGGCCGTTGCGCTACTCGTCCGACCAGGAAGAGGTGTTCCTCGGCCACTCGGTGACCCAGTCGAAGAACGTCTCCGACGCGACGGCGAAGATCATCGACGAGGAGGTGCGCCGCATCGTCGAGAACGGCCAGTCCAGGGCGCAGGCGATCCTGACCGACCATCGCGACCAACTCGACGCGGTGGCCCAGGCCCTTCTCGAGTACGAGACGCTGTCGGGCGAGGAAGTGCATGCCCTGCTGCGGGGCGAGCCGATCCACCGCGACGACAAGGGCAGCACGGCCGCCCCGACCCCGCCGCGATCCTCGGTGCCCACCAGCGGCAAGAAGGCCAAGGATGGCGGCCTCGGGCCGGCTCCGGAGCCCCA
>JBHJOG010000197.1:0-19344 GCA_050329975.1 Alphaproteobacteria bacterium
CGGCCGATCGCCGAAATCGAACTCGAGCTGAAGCACGGCAGCGCCGCCGGCCTGTTCGAGCTGGCGCTCGGCCTGACCGAGTCTCTGCCGCTGACGCTGCAGATCGTGAGCAAGGGCGAGCGCGGCTACCTGCTAGCCGCCGGCGCCGGCCCGCCGGCGGTGGTTGCCGAGCGGCTGAAGCTGCGCCCGGGGATGAGCGTCGGCGACGCGTTCGACCTGGTGCTGCCGTCGGCGGCGGGGCAGGCGGTGAACAACCTACCGGCGGTCGTGGAAGGGTCGGAACCTGTCGAGGGCGTGCACCAGATGCGGATCGGGCTGCGCCGGCTGCGCGCTGCGCTCTCGATCTTCAAGTCCTGCCTTGCCAAGGGCGACCGGGAGATGCTGCGCGCCCTCCTCAAGCCCAGCCTGCGGGCGCTGGGACCGGCGCGAGACTTCGACGTGTTCCTCACCGAGACGATGCCGGCCGTGTTGGCGGATTTCCCCGACGACCGGTCGGTCGCAGCCTTTGTCGCCCAGGCGACGGCGACCCGCGACCGCGTCCGGGAGGATCTGGCGGCACTGCTGGCGGACCCGGCGCACTCGCGCGCCTGGCTCACCGTCGGCGGCTGGCTGGCCGGGCGGCCGGTGCGCTCCGACAGGCCGGTTACCCAGCTGGCGCGCGAGGTGCTCGACAAGAGGGCGCGCAAGGTCAGGCGGGCGGCGAAGGCGGCCGAGGGCGGGGCGCTGGAGGCGCTGCACGCGCTGCGGATCGAGATCAAGAACCTGCGCTACGCCGGCGAGTTCTTCGCCTCGCTCTACGACGCCCGTGCCGCCAAGCGCGTGCTGAAGGCGCTGCGCGCCGCCCAGGACCATCTCGGCTACCTGAACGACGCGGCGGTGAGCGATGCGGTGCTGGCCCGGGTCGAGGCCGATGCCCCGTCATCCCGGGCGCGCGCCGTTGCCCGCGGCGCCGGCATCGTCGCCGGCCATCTGCGCGCCCGCCATGCCGATCTGCACGACGAAGCGAAGGCGGCCTACGAAGCCTGCGCGGCCTTGAAGCCGTTCTGGCGGTAGGAGGGGCTGGTCCACCCCAGTGGCTCTGCGCTGCCATGCTCTCGCCCTCCCCGGGCGGGGAAGGCGAAAGCATGAGCCCGGGCGTCAGGCCAGCTGATACGACGTCTTCACGCTGGTATAGAACTCCTGCGCATAGTGCCCCTGTTCGCGCGGGCCGTAGCTGGAGCCCTTCCGGCCGCCGAACGGCACATGGTAGTCGACGCCGGCGGTCGGCAGGTTGACCATGGTCATGCCGGCGGCGCTGTTGGCCTTGAAATGGCTGGCGTATTTCAGCGAGGTGGTGCAGATGCCCGACGACAGTCCGAACGGCGTGTCGTTGGCCACCGCCAGCGCCTCCTCATAGTCCTTGACCCGGATCACGGTGGCGACCGGGCCGAAGATCTCCTCCTGGTTCACCCGCATCGAATTGTCGGTCTCGGTGAACAGGGCCGGCGCCATGTAGAAGCCCTCGGTGTCGCGGTTCAGCCGCTCGCCGCCGGCGACCAGGTTGGCGCCCTCCTTGCGGCCGATGTCGAGGTAGCTCAGGTTCTGGTCGAGCTGGCTCTGGTCGACCACTGGGCCGATCTGGGTGCCGTCCTTCAGCGCGTCGTCCACCTTCAGCGCCTTCATCGTATCGGTCAGCGCTTCGACGAATGCGTCGTGGATGCCTGCGGCGACCACCAGCCGCGACGAGGCGGTGCAGCGCTGGCCGGTGGAGAAGAAGGCGCCGTTGGCGGCGCAGTTGACCGCCGTCTTCAGGTCGGCGTCGTCGAGCACGACCAGCGGGTTCTTGCCGCCCATCTCCAGCTGGAATTTGGCGCCGCGCTTGACGCAGGCGGCCGCGATGCTGCCGCCGGTGGCCACCGAGCCGGTGAAGCTGACCGCGTCGACCTGGGCCGCGTTGACGATCGCGTCGCCGACTACGCTGCCTCGGCCCATGACCAGGTTGAACACCCCGTCGGGCGCTTTCACTGCGGCCAGTGCGCGGGCGATGATCTCGGCGAGCGCATGGCCCGAGCCCGGCACCAGGTCGGCCGGCTTGAACACCACGGTGTTGCCGTAGGCCAGCGCCGGCGCGATCTTCCAGGCCGGGATCGCGATCGGGAAGTTCCACGGCGTGATCAGGCCGACCACGCCGACCGGCTCACGGGTGATCTCCACCTCGACGCCGGGGCGCACCGACGCCACCTTCTGGCCGTCGATTCGCAGGGTTTCGCCGGCGAAATACTTGAAGATCTGGCCGGCGCGGACGGTTTCGCCGATGCCTTCCGGCAGCGTCTTGCCCTCCTCCCGCGACAGCAGCTTGCCCAGCTCCTGCCGGCGGGCGAGGATCTCGGTGCCGATCGCGTCCAGCGCATCGAACCGGGCCTGGATGCCGAGCGCGTTCCACGGGCGGACCGCGGCGGCCGCCGCCGCGATCGCCTGCTCGGCCTGCTCCTTCGATGCGCGGGCGAAGGCGCCGACGGTGTCGGCCAGGTTGGACGGGTTGATATCGCTGTTGGAGTCGCTTCCTTCGAGCCAGCTTCCGGCGATAAAGTTCTTCTGGACGGTCATTTTTGCTGCAATCCTTCCCTCGGTTCGGGTCTATGTTGCGGGCTTTCTAACACCTTGGCGCCAGCTTTCAATGCCGGCCGGCGCGAAGCTCCGGCTCATCTCGGTCAAAGTTTCCAGGAATCGCGCGTCCGACCCGGTCCCGCCCCCGGCTTCATGGTCGGAATCCCGATGCGATCTATATGAAGTCTGCCCAGTAGGAGTCTCGCCGATGCTGCGTCTTGCCTTCGCCGCTGCGCTGATGGCCATCGTGCTGCCCGCGGTCCCCGGGCCGGCCCGCGCCCAGTCCGAGCAGCGGGTGACGGCCTTCCTCAGTGCGCTGGCCCTGCAGCCGCTGCCGGAGGCAGCGACCGTCGAGGTCGTCACCTATGACGACAGCGACCTATCGCGCGCGATCGGGACCGTCGCCCGCCAGGCACTGACGGCGCGCGGCTTCGAGGTCGGGGCCGGGGGCCAGTTGCAGCTCGGCATCGAGTTGCTCGACCAGTTGACCCTCAGCGACCGTTCGCCGACGCTGGGGAGCGCCCGGATCGATTCCAATGCCGAGGACGATGGCAACGTGCGGGTGAACATCTTCGCCGACAACCAGGACAGCGTGCTCGGCGGCCGCATCGGCCCGCCGACGTCCGACGCGTTGCGGTTCGGCCTCTATGTGACCGTCAAC
Organism: Alphaproteobacteria bacterium; assembly: GCA_050329975.1. Taxonomy (GTDB): domain Bacteria; phylum Pseudomonadota; class Alphaproteobacteria; order CALKHQ01; family CALKHQ01; genus CALKHQ01. Next base: position 3,248 of record JBHJOG010000197.1, read on the forward strand.
GACCGGTCGACCGGTCGCCGGTTGTGGCAAGCCGAGATCATGGCCGACATCAGCCGGTCCGACCGTGAATCCGCAGGCCCGTTGATGGCCCAGGCGGTTGTCCAGCACCTGGGCCAGCCGGTGGCCAACGAACAGCTGGTCCTGGAGTAGGGGGCCGGTCCTCCTCCGATCCGCACGCCTGGAGGAAGCACCGCCAATCTGCTTGCGGTGGTGCGATCCGGGAGCGCAGATTGCCCGTCCGTTCACACCGCTCGGGGGCTCTCACGCAAAATGTCGCTGTCCATGTTCCAGGCTTCGGTCCCTGTGTTCCAGCAGATGCTGGCGGCACTGTCCGGCAATCTCGAGAAAGCCGAGGCCAATGCTGCCGAACGCAAGATCGACCCGATGGTGCTGCTCGCCTACCGGCTGGCGCCCGACATGTTCCCGCTGGCGCGCCAGGTTCAGATCGCCACCGACCACGCCAAGGGCTGCCTCTCCAGGCTCGCCGGTCGCGAGCCGCCGCGCTATCCGGACGAGGAGTCGAGCTTCGGCGACCTGCGCGCGCGAATCGCCAGGACCCTCGACCATGTCGCCGGCTTCGCGCCGGCCGAAATCGACGGCTCCGAGGCGCGGGAGGTCAGTCTATCGATCGGCGGGAGCCAGATGTCGTTCACCGGACAGCGCTACCTGGTCGGCTTCGTGCTGCCGAACTTCTACTTTCACGTCACCATGGCCTACGCGATTATGCGCCATTGCGGGGTACCGGTCGGGAAGCGGGACTTCATCGGCGCTGTCGACCTGGGCGGTGCGCGGTGACGTGGCCGGTTTCGACCACGGCGGCTGTTCGGTTGTCGGCTGAGGGTTTCCGGAATCGCGCCGCCTCGCCGCCTTGATCCGGGCACAGATTGCCTGCACTCTGCCCCTCCCGATCACCTTGGCAGCAGCCCGAAACAGGAGAGCGCCATGCGCAGGATCCTCGCCGCGATTGCACTGATCGCGACCTTTGCCACCGGTCCTGCCCTCGCCCAGGAGCTGATGGCCAGCTACAGCGCACTGCTCAGCGAGCGGGACCACTTCAACTCCAATGGCCAGCGCCTGACGTCGGCCGCCGCGATCATCCGTCAGGATCGAGCCAACTATCACCGCTTCGGCCGGCGCGACAACGCCGACCAATGGGATCCCATCTTCGGATCGGTCGACGCCCGCGCCCGCATGGAAGCGCTGCTGAACCGGGGCACCTCGGCCCCGAGCGCGATCCAGGCGATCGTCAACGGCACGCCATATGTGACGGTCGAGGTCTGGGGCTACCGCGGCGTGATCGATTTCGTCAACGTGACGGTGAACTAGCAGCCTCGCCGTGAACGGGACCGCAATGCCTTCGCGAAGGACCCTGCTGGGCCTGGGTGCCGGCTGCATAGCCGCCGCTGCCCTCGGCTTGCCGCCTCGCGCAAAGGCGGATCCCGCCGATCCGGCGCTGGCGGCCGAGGCGCTGATGGCGGCCTATCCGCTGGATGTGGTCGATGTGGTCGGAAACGAGATCGTCTTCGCGTCCGGGCGGAGGATGACGATCGACGACGGTCGCGAGAAAACCCACGACCAGCGGCTGGAACAGACCGACCTGCAGGACATGTTTCACGACCTCTATCCCTGGGGCGCGCCGGTCCTGCCGCCGCCGCACCACTTCAATCCCGGCCGCTACCGGGCCGACGGCTTCTTCCGCGAAGTCTACGGCGCCAGCCAGCAGGCGGTGGCGAGCCAGCTGGTCAGCGTCGACTGGCTGGCAAACACCCGGCCGACCCGGCTGCCGGTCCACGGCAAGTACGGGATTGCGGAGCGGCTGGCGCGGATCTCTGCCGAGCTGGAGGGATTCGGCCCCGACCTGCTGCCGTATCTGGAGCAGCCGGGCGGGACCTTCAACTGGCGTCCGATCGCCGGCACCGACCGGCTGAGCGCCCACAGCTACGGCATCTCGATCGACATCAACACCGGCTTCGCCGACTACTGGCGCTGGGCCGGTGGCGGACCAGACCCCAGCGAGTACCGCAACCGCATCCCGCTCGAGATCGCGCTGGTGTTCGAGGCGGAGGACTTCATCTGGGGCGGACGCTGGTACCACTACGACACCATGCACTTCGAATACCGCCCGGAACTGCGCCACTACCAGCGCCTGTTGGACGCGCGCGGCGGGTGAGATAGTGGAGACGGCGGTCGGCGATACCCTGCAACAGGTGGCGGGCACACTGAGCGCCTCCGGGGAGCGGGACGCGATCCTGTTCTACCAGCGCGAGACCGAACTGCGCTGGTCTTACGCCGAGCTCGACCGGCAGGTGGGGCGGCTGGCGGCGGGGCTGGCCGGGCGCGGCGTCGGGGCAGAGCAGCCGGTCGCGGTGATCGGCGGCAACAGCCCGCATTGGATCCTCGCCTGCCTTGCCATCCTGCGCTGCGGCGCCACCGTGGTGCCGCTCGATGCCCAACTCGGCGACAAATCCTTCGCCCACATCCTGACCGACAGCGGCGCCAGGCTGCTGTTCGCCGGCACCGCCGCTGCCGCCCGCCATGGCGAGCGCTGCCGCGAGGCCGGGGTGACCGTGATCGGGCTGGAGGACGGCGCCGACACGCCCTGGACGGCGGTCGCCAGCGACGTCACGGCCGATTTCCCGGTGGTCGGGCCGGAGCAGCGGGCCGCACTGTTCTACACCTCGGGCACCACCGGGTCGCCGAAGGGGGTGCCGCTCAGCCACCGCAACCTGGTCCACCAGTTGAAGAGCCTCGCCGCCGCCGATCTGGTCGGCGACGACGAGCGCATCCTGCAGCCGCTGCCGCTGCACCACGTCTATCCGTTCGTCGTCGGCACGCTGACCCCGCTGGCGCTCGGGTTGCCGGTGATTCTGTCGGGCAGCTTCACCGGCACCCAGGTGCTGGACGCGCTGCGCCGTGGGCGCGCGACCATGATGATCGGCGTGCCGCGGCTCTATCAGGCGCTGGTCGACGGGCTGGAAGAACGGCTGAAGAAGCAGGGCGGGCTGGCGGCGGCGCTGATGCGGGGCCTGCGCGGGCTCAGCGGCATGCTCTACCGCGGCTTCGGCTGGCGGGTCGGTCGCAGTCTGCTGCGGCCGCTGCACGGCCGGCTGGCGCCCGACCTGCGCACCCTGGTCTCCGGCGGTGCGGCGCTGAAGCCCGAGCTCGGCCGGCAGCTGGAGGTGATCGGCTGGCAGGTGGCGACCGGCTACGGGCTCACCGAGACCTCGCCGATGGTCGCCTTCGACCGCCCCGGCCAGGCCGATTTCGACACCGCGGGCAAGCCGATCCCCGGGACCGAGCTGCGCATCGACGGCAGCGAGCAGCAGCCGGGCGAGGTGCTGGTCCGCGGCCCCGGCGTGTTCGCGGGCTATCACAACCTCGAGGAGAAGAGCCGCGAGGTGCTGGACGCCGACGGCTGGTTCCACACCGGCGACCTCGGCTGGCTCGGCACCGACGGCCGCCTCCACCTCGCCGGCCGCAGCTCGACCCTGATCGTCACCGAGGCCGGCAAGAACCTGCAGCCCGACGAGATCGAGGAGGCCTACCAGCGCCACCCGCTGATCGCCGAGATCGCGGTGTTCCAGCGCGACGGCAGGCTCGCCGGCTTGATCGTACCGGACCTGCGCGCCATCGGCGAGGAGCCGGTGGAAGCGGCGATGCGGCGTGCGCTCGACGAGATCGGCCGCACGCTTCCCGCCTACCAGCGGCTGGCCGAATATGCGACCACCCGCGAGGCGATCGCCCGCACCCGGCTCGGCAAGCCGCGCCGGCACCTGATTGCGGAGCGCTACGAGGCGGCGCGCGGCGAGACGGTGAGTGTCAGCGAGGCCGACCGCCACCCGATCGCCCTCGACGACATGGCCGACGACGACCGCGCGCTGCTCGACGAGCCCGCGGTCGCGGCCGCTTGGGCGCTGCTGGCGGAAAAGTTCGCCGACCGGCGGCTGACGCCGGACAGCGACTTCAACCTCGACCTCGGCGTCGATTCCATCGACTGGCTCGACCTCAGCCTGGAGGTCGCCGAGCGCAGCGGGGTCGCGTTGTCGGAAGCGGCCATCGCCGAGGTCGCCACCGTGCGCGACCTGCTGCACGCGGTGGCGGAAGGCGAGACCGAAACGGCGCGCGGCTCACCGCTGGACGACCCCGAAGCGGCGCTGACCGACGCGCAAAAGGCCTGGCTGCAGCCACTCGGGCCGGTCGCCCGCGGCATCGGACGGGTGCTGCACGGCCTCAACTGGGCGCTGATGCGCGCGCTGTTCCTGCGCCGGGTGGAGGGGCGCGAACACCTGTCGGTGGACGGGCCGGCGATCCTGGCCCCGAACCACCTCAGCTACCTCGACCCTTTCGTGCTCGCGGCCGCGCTCGAGCATCGCGGGCTGCAGCGCACCTACTGGGCCGGCTGGACCGGCGTCGTCTTCACCAGCGCGCTGCGCCGCCGCTTCGCCCGCATTGCGCGCGTGCTGCCGATCGACCCGGATCGCGCCGCCGCCTCCAGCCTCGGCTTCGGTGCCGCGGCGCTGCTGCGCGGCAACGCGCTGATCTGGTTCCCCGAGGGCATCCGCTCGCGCGACGGCAGGCTGCAGCCGTTCAAGGCCGGTCTCGGCATGCTGATCGAGCGCCATCGCGTGGCCGTGGTGCCGGTGGTGATCGACGGCACCCACACCGCCTGGCCGCCCGGCCGCCGCCTGCCGCGCCCGAAGCCGGTCGTGATCCGCTTCCTGCCGCCGCGCACCGCCGAGGACCTTGAGGCTTCCGGCGAAGGCGAAACCGCCGCCGCCCGCATCGTCGACGGCATCCGCCGCGACATCGCCGCGGCGCTGGGGGAGCCATAGGCGGACCGTCCTACTCCGACAGTCTTGCGATCCAGGCTTCCCGGTCGGCCGCGCCTTGCGTGCGGACCTCGGCGACGTGGGCGGCGAAGTCGGCGGCGAACGGCAGGATGTCGCTGCGCCCGCTGGCGGCCAGTTCCTCGCGCAGCACCGCCAGCTGCGCATCGAGGGTCTCGGCGGCAATGTTCTCGGCGGCGATGATCGCGTTGTCGACATAGGCGTTCATCGCCTCGTCGAGCGCCCGCTGTTCGGCGGCGAGGGAATCGGCGGCGGCCGAGACCTGTTGCGGGTCGAGGTCGGCCGCGGCAAAGGCCTGGTGGATCTCCTGCTTCAGCGTCACCACGGTTGCCGCCGCGTTCACCTCGGCCCCGAACCCGGCGCCCAGCCTGAGCAGCGCCCGGGCCAGCCGCTCGCCGGCGCTGGCGCGGACGTCGGTCTGCGCGCGCAGTTCGGCGATGACCCGCTCGGCGGCCAGCGCCAGCGAGGCGTCCTCGCGCTCCGCGATCAGGCGGGCCAGGGTCTCCAGCGGATCTTCGTCGGGGGTGGGCAGGGGGTCGAGCCCGTCGGCGGCCTGCGCCCGCCAGGCCTCGTCGATCTCCGCCAGCCGCTCGCGCGAGGTCAGCACCGGGGCCGAGATCATCAGCCGGAAGCCGATGGTCCTGACCCGGTTCGGCGCCCCGTCGCGGAAATGGGTGATCTCCTGCCGGTAGGATGTGCGGACGTCCTGGGCGGAGGTCAGGTAGTTGCCGCCGCGGACCACGAAGCCGCCGGGCTGGCCGTGCCAGCGCCCGCCGCGGTTGAGACGGAACGGCTCCAGCACGATTTCGTCGACATTGCCCAGGATGTCGTGCAGCCCCAGCGGATTGGGCTGCAGCAGGCCGGCGAACTGCAGCCGGTTGTTGGCGGAGCGGCTGCCCTGGAACCAGACATAGGCCGGCATCCCCTCGGGCAGCGGAAAGGTCCGGGCGCGGAACTCCTCCACTCGCACCGCGACTCCGCCGCGCGCCGCGAAGTCCCATTCCGCCTCCGTCGGCAGGCGCAGGAACCCGGCGACGCCCTCGGTCTCGGGCAGGGCGCCCGGCGCATTGGCCAGCAGCCAGCCGGTATAGGCATCGGCGAAGCCGATCGCGTCGGCCCAGGTCACCGACACCGCCGGCAGCCGTAGGATCGGCGCCAGCTCCGGGCAGTCGCCGGCGAGCGCGGACAGTTGAGCCGCCGTCACCTCGTACTTGCCGATCCAGTAGTGCCGCCCGCTGGTCTCGGCATCGAAGAAGCCGCCGGCGACGTCCGCGAACACCGGTCCCTCCGCATAGCCGCGCGCCTCGTCGGCCGCTCCCAGCAGCACCCGCCGGTCGCCGAGCGGCCCGTCCGCAGGAGTCTCGACCCGGCGAAACGCCATCGCGCCGCCGCAGGGCATCGGCAGCACCAGGTCGCCATCGGCCGGTTGCGGGTTGTAGTAAGCCTGCGGCCAGGGCTGGGGCGCCGGCAGCTCCTGGGCGAGGGCGGGAGCCGAAAGGACGAGGAAGGCTGCGGCCTTGCACAGGCGCCGCGCGCCCTTCCACAGGCTCAGGGTGGAGACCTTTGCACGGACTTGAGGCTTGCACATGCACCGTGCGCCCTTCGACAAGCTCAGGGTGAGGAGATGGAGTGTTTTGCACAAGTGCTGGTGCATATATTCTCGATGTTTCAACGACTTAAACCAAGATGCCGACGGTCCTGCCATCCCCGATGCTCCTCATCCTGAGCTTGTCGAAGGACGCACCCCTGCTGCCGCGAATCCTCACGCATCCCTGAGCCCGTCGGCCGGAGCGATCCGCAGCACGCGCAGCGCCGCCAGCGCAGCCGCCAGCACCGCCAGCACCAGCGTGAGTCCGACCGCCAGCGCCACGTGCCACCAGACCAGCCGGCAGACCTGCTCCGTCATCTGGTCGGCGAACAGGGCGTTGATCACCTCGGCGACGATCGCTGCAGCCACGGCCGAGACCAGGCCGCCGATCAGCGCGATCAGCGCGGCATGGCTGATCGGGAACAGCGCGAGCGCTCGCCGCGGCGCACCCAGCAGGTGGATCACGCTGAGCGCCCGCTGCTTGCGTGCCACGTTCGCCCACAGGCTCGCCGCCATCGAGACCAGGAAGCCCGAGCCGCCGAGCCCGACGATGATCAGGAACAGGATCGACAGGCTGCGGTCGAGCCGCTGCACCGCGTCGATGTCGGCCGCCCGCGTGCGCACGTCGTCGCCGCCCGCGACCAGCATCGCATCCAGCGAGGCCACGTCGTCGAGCGCGGCAGCGTAGAGCCGGTAGCTCGCATAGAGCCTTGGCTCGGGCGGCGGCGGATCGTCGGCAAAGCCCCAGCCGGGCACGGCCCGGCCGTCGCGGAAGTCCTCGGCCGCCAGCAGGAAGTCGAGCGGCACGAAGGCCGCCGGCCGAGCGAAGGCCTCCGGCGGCAGCACCGCGACGACCGTGAGCGCCTGGCGTGCCACGTCGCGGCCCCCGTCGCGGGTCCGGACCACCACGGCCTGGACCTCGTCGCCCACGCCGGCGCCGAGCTGGGCGGCGGCCCGGTCGCTGAGCACCACTTCGCCGGCTGCGGGCGGCGCTGCGGCGGACTGGGCCAGCAGCGGGTCGCCGTCGGCAGTCGGCACCAGCTCGGCGGTGACGACGGCGCCGCCGCCGCTGCCGGTGAAGGCCAGGTCGACGGTGGCGGCAATCTGGCGCGTCCGCGGGATGACGAAGCCGACGCGCTCGTCCGCCTCCATGGCGGCGAACCACGCGTCGTCGTAGCGCCCAGCGCCGACCGCCACCAGCTCCAGGTTGCGCGGGTCGCCGGTCAGCCGCTGGGTCAGCGCGTCGATGAACCCGTATTTCAGCGCGAACAGTACGATCAGCGGCGTCAGCACCGCCGCCAGCGCGGCGACGAAGCAGGCCGACATCCGGGCCTCGAACCGGAAGTCGGCGAGGCCGAGCCGGGCCACCTGCCAGTTGAGCGCCATCGCGGTCATGCCGGCTCCATCCGGAAGCGCGACAGCATCGCCTCGCCGTCGGCCACCACGTCGTGCTGCAGCATCGTCAGCCCGAAGGACTCGGCGAGGGCGCGGTCGTGGGTCGCGACCACCGCGGCCACGCCCGACTGCCCGATGAGCTCGGCGAACAAGGCAAAGATCTTCTCGGCATTGGCCTGGTCGACGGAGGCGGTCGGCTCGTCGGCGATGACCAGGGCCGGCTTGTGGACCAGCGCCCGGGCGATCGCCGCCCGCTGGCGCTCGCCCACCGACAGCGCCCCGGGGTACAGGCCCAACCGGTCGGCCAGCCCGAGGCGCTCGGCCAGGGCGTCCACCGCGCCATCGTCCGGAAGGCCGCAAAGGCGGAGCGGCAGCGCGATGTTGTCCCGCACCGACAGGAACGGCAACAGGCCCCCGGTCTGCAGGACGTAGCCCAGCCGGTTGCGGCGCAGTGCGGACAGCCCGTCGGAATCGCCGCGCTGCCACATCGCGCCGACGTCGGCGGCATCGCCGCTCGCCCGCGTCAGCAGGAAGATGTCGGCGGCATCGGGCGCCAGCGCCAGCGCCAGCATGTCCAGTATCGTGCTCTTGCCGCTGCCGCTGGGGCCGACCAGGGCGACATGGGCGCCGGGGCGCAGCACGATCGCGCCGGCCTCGACGACGAATCGGCGGCCGGGCCCGGTGGTCCAGGATTTTCGCAGCCGGTGGGCAGCGAGCAGGAACCGCTCGCCGCTCGCGGCCGCGCGCGCTGGTTCAGGGAAGGGCGTCAAGGGGGATGGGATAGACTGCATCACCGGGGACCCGGCCGCCGTCCAGCGCAATCCAGCGGTCGACGTTGTTGTGATAGGCCTCGTACAGGCGGATCTTGGCCTCGATCTCGTCGATGAACGCCTGTTGCTCGCCGACGCTCCAGCTCAGCCACAGATCCTGGTCGATGCCCATGATCTTCGACTGGTAAGGCAGTCCGTCCAGATATTCGCCGATCAGGCCGAGTTCCGCGAGGTTGCGCGCCTCGCTGCCGCCGACGGTGGTCGGGTCCCGGCTCAGGGCCAGCGCGGCGCTCTGCAGCTCGTCGAAGAAGGATTCCGGGGCCATCTGGCCCACGCGCGCGGCGTCGACGATCGCCTTCAGCACCTCCTGCAGGTCGCTGAGCTGGGTCTTCGTCAGCAGCACGCGGACATCGAGCGCTGCGACCGTGGGGTCGCCGATGTCGCGATCCGCCGCCCAGGCCTCGATCACGCTCGGGGCTTCCGCGCCCTCCTCGCGGCCGAGATAGGCAAGCATCATCGCGTTGCCGACGATCAGCGCGTCGGCATCGATCCGCTCGAGCGGATCATCCGTATTGGTAACCGGCGGCGGCTCCGGGGCGTCGAAATGGTTCGCGGCATCGGCCACCTGGTCGGCCAGTGCGTCGCCCAGCGCGTCGACGACCTCGCCGAACTGGTTCACGTCGCCGGCGCCCACCGGATAGTAGAGCGGACGGGCTAGCCCGGGGAAGGAGGAGAGCACGGTGTATTGCGCCGCCGCATCCTCGTGGTTCTCCCGCCCGGTGTCGGTCAGCAGGTGCAGGGTGTAGATCGCGACGCCGCGGTCGAGCGCGAGTTGGCGCACCTGCTCGGAATCCATACGGGTGCCGCTCAGCGGATCGTTGCCCCGCCGCGAGCCTGCGTCGGTGATCAGCACGACGTAGCGGCCGCCGAAGCTTTCCCAGGGCATCGATTCGATGGCCTGGACCACGCCGGAGAACGCATCCTCGACGAATCCCTGGCTGGAAAGCGTCGCCGGAGCAACCGTCGTCACCTGGTCGAAGAACTCGATCGGATCGGAGCCCTGGTCGAGATCGGCATAGACCCGCGCGACGTAGTCGAGGCCGGGAACGGCATCGGTACTGTCGCGGAAGGCCACCAGGCCGAAAGCCACCTTGCCGAGCAGGCCGTCGTCCTCGAGCTTCTCGTAGACCGCGCGGATGGCGTCGCGCGTCCGGTCGATGTAGGGGCCCATCGACGTCGTGGTGTCGATCACGAACACCACCCCGGCGCGGAAATCGACCAGCAGGTCCTCGCGGGCCGGATCTGCGGCCTGGCCGCGCGCCTTCGGCAGGGTGACGGAGGCGACCTGCAGCAGCCGGCTGGTGAAACCGCTGTCGAGATAGATCTCCTCGGAATCCAGGATCGGCAGCAGGTAGAACTGCCGGCGCAGGTCCACATAGACGTCGGGCTCGATCGAAACCACCGACTCCGGCTGGGTTCCTTCCTGCACCGCCTGGCGCAGCGCCGACGCCGCGGCGGCCGGATTATCGGCGTTCAGCGTGTCGGTCAGCGAGTCGCGATCGGCGAACAGCAGCACCCGGTCCCGGTTGGCGGGGTTGGCGAAGGCCACCGTCATGTTGGAATCCCAGCGCACCGTGCGGTCCTGGCGGACCCAGCCGTCGACGGCACCGTCGCGGCCGACGCCCACCTCCAGCCACGCGGCACCGTCCGCCTCGCGTTCGTCGTAGACATAGTAGACGGTGAACGGCGGGACCGGATCCAGTACCAGTGTGGCGCCGTCGCCGGGGGCCGAACGCAGCACCGCTTCGGGCCGGGTCAGCACGCGCTCGTATAGCGTGGTCTTTCCCTCGAGCAGGCGCGGCGTCCGGTCCTGGGCCAGGGCCGGGGCGGCCATGCCCAGCAGCGCGGCAGCGACGAGCGCGGAGGCGAGAGGAATCCTTCCGGTCAGCATCCTGCGCAGGCGCCCCATGGACTTTGCGATCACTCCAGTTCCTCCAACACTCGGCCCGCGGCCTCGGTGAGGCCGGCTTCCTCGGCCCGGCGGAGCACCGCCCTTGCTTCGTCAACCGCGTCCTGCGCCACCAGCAGGCGGGCGAGGCTGATCAATGCCTCATCGTCGCCGGCCGCCACCGCCCGTTCATACCATATCCGGGCCACCGAGGGGTTGGGCCGCGGCAGCGGGCTGGTCTGGGCGGTGTAGGTGCCCGGATCATACATGGCGGCGACCGCCGTGGCTGCATCGGCATAGCCACGTTCCGCCGCATAGCGATAGATCAGGAATGCGGCTTCGACCTGCCCGTCGGCCAGCAAGTCGCCCGCGCGGGCGAAGGCGTCCTCGGGCGTCGGCTCGGTCTCCAGATACTGGCGGGCGAGGGCGCGCTGGCTCTCGGGGGAGGGGGGAGCCTCGTTCGTCTCGTCGGCCTCGGCGCCGCGGGCGGCCGCCTCCGGTTCCGTGGCCGGGGGCCCGAGCCAGGACAGCGGATTGATGTTCCAGCTGTCCGCCGGTCCGTCGGCCGTCTCGTCGCCCGGTGTTGCATCGCCCTCTTCGGACGGATCCGCATCTGCAGGATCGGTGTCGTCCGGGGCCTCCTCGATCGGCCCTTCCGCCACGATGACGGGTGGCGGGCAAAGTCCCCAGTCGTCGGCGAGGCCGCCGAAGGACTGGCTGGCGCAGATCTCGTCGCGGCCGAAATAGACCGACGCCGCCGCCGCGCCCGCGAACAGCAGCAGGGCGATGGTCGCAACCACCGCGACCCGCTGCCCCCAGGGCGCCCGGCGGCTGGCTGCCATCGCCTGCGGGTCGCGCTCGGCGCGCAGGTCCGGGCGTCGCGGGGCGTCGTCGGCCGCTTCGTCGGCCGGCAAGTCCTCTTCCGCTGGGGCGTCCTCCGGCGCGTCGGTCACGGCCTCGGCGTCGGCGGTGGACGCCGGCGCGAGGGCATCGTCCGGCAACGGCGGCGGTTGCTCCGCCGCCGTCGCCACCGGCGGTGCGGGCCGCGGCGCCGGACGGGACACCGGGGCCACGTCGCCGATCAGGGCCCCGCCGCTGCGCAGGGGCGCGGGCTCGGTCGCGGCCCGCTGGGTCGCCACCATGCGGCCGCGCCGCGCACCGGCGCCGCCGATCGGGCCGGGGATCGCTGGCCACGCCAGCTGGCCGTCCAGGGTGCGGCCGTCGGGCAGCGCGAGCACGAACGCCACGTTCATCCCCGGCTCCATGTGAGCCACGATATCGGGGCCGAGATGGAGCACCAGCACGCCGTCGACCATGTAGGCCGCCTCGGGTTCCAGCAATGCCTCGGCGGCCTGCCAGCCGGTCGGCCCCAGGCTGTTCTCGCGGTAGCCCGGCCGGCGGATCAGGAATCGGACGCCGTCGGGAGCGACCCGCGCACCTTCGATCAGGATGACGGCGTGGCCCGGCCCCTGCCTGGCGTCTGCCTCCGCCGTGACGCGTATCGTCATTTTCGGCTTCGCCGATCCATCACGCAGCCCCGGCCAGGCCGGCCCGGATCTCCAGCCGCTGCAGGATGGCGCCGAGCCGGCTGTTCTGCTCCAAGTCGATCGCCTCCTCGCCCTGCATGGCGAAGTTGTCCTCGACCAGCTTCATGAAGGCCGAGATCCAGTCGACATAGTAGTCCTGGTCGAACTGGGACGGCGTCTCGCTGAGCGCCGGATAGCCCTGGACCGGCGGGCGGGCGCGGAAGATCGGCCGCGGGCTGCCGCCGGCGCTGACGGTCGGGCGCAGCGCCTCGTCGATATCGTCGAAGCCCAGGTAATCGACAAAAGTGTTGATGTGATTGGCCGCCAGCAGCACGACCCGGTCCATCATCTGGTCCCACTTCACGTTGCGGTACTTGCTCTGGTTGCGCACGTCGCCGGCGATCTCGCGCCGCAGCCGCAGCCGGGTGGCGCCGGTCACCAGCTCGTGGATCAGGTTGCTCATGTCGCCGCGCGGCACCCGGTAGTAGCCGACCGCAGCCTCGTCATCGGCGAGCCGGTTCAGCTTCTCGACCCAGAGCTCGACCGAGGCGCGGGCAAAGCGGTCGGCCTGGTCCGTCATGCTGTCGGCGTTGGCGTCCCCGTTGTCGCCAAGTCCGAGCGCAGAGAGCATCGCGCTCGGATCGGCCGCCCGGCCGACCGTGACCGACTGGCCGTTGGCGCCGCTGTCGAGGCCCTCGACCCGATAATAGACCGACTCCAGGTCCTCGTCATCCACCTGCAATGCGCGCAGCAGTTCGCCGAAGCGCTGGGCCGAGGCGCAACCGACCAGCCGCTGGGCAATCGCCTGGGCTAGCTTGCGCTTCTTCTGCCGCTCCTTCTCCGCGTCGGTCGAGACGTAGAACGGCGCCAGCCGCTCAGCGAGGCGGCGTCGCCATTCGGCGAGGTCGCCCTCGATCTGCTGCCGCTTCAGGTCCGGGTTGCAGACCGGGCGCAACTTCTCGGCCAGATAGCGTATGCCGCCGTCGTTGAGCTCGAAGGCGGCGTCCCAGGCCGCCTGCGGATCGGCGAAATGGCGCTTGACCAGCTCGTTGTTGAGATAGGCATTGCGAAACGTCGCGATCCGCTCGCGCTCGCCCGAGCGCATGCCGAGCTCGTGGAACACGTTGCGCTTCAGCTTCTCCTCGTCGTAGTCGAGCAGGTCGGTGGCGGCGATGTTAGGGTTGCGCATCCAGAAGCTGTTGCGGAAGGCGTGGCGGCCGTCCCATTCGTGCACCCAGCCGTGCCGCTTGCCGAAGAAATCGACCAGCGAGGCCTGCAGCCGCGCCGTCCAGCGCTCGGTGGGGCTGTCGTCGTCCTCGCGCTTGCCCTTGGCGCGCTCGAACTCGGTGTCGAACTTGGTCAGCACCAGGAACAGCGCGGTCGTCCGCCGGGCGCGCGCCTGCGGCGTCTCGCCGTGGGTAACGCCGATCCACTGGTGGATCATGTCCGGCAGCGTCTTCACCTCCTGGTTCGACGGCCCGATGCACAGCAGCATCGCAGTCAGCTCGCGCTCGGCGACATAGCGGTCGAACAGGTAGGCGACCTTGCCGCGCAGGAACAGGTGCTGGAGCATGTCGCCCTTGCGCGCCAGCTCCTCGGCCATGTTCGGGATCACCTCGCGCGAGCGGGCGCCAGGAAAGTCGAGCAGGTCGGTGTGGTCGAAGAAGTCCCAGGGCTTCTCCTCGATCACGATCCGCAGCTCGGCGACGATGGCGCAGACCTCGGCCCGCGGCAGGGCGACCTGCTTGCCTTCCGGCGTCAGCAGTTTCAGCCGTTCGCCGGAATCCTTGCCCAGGTCGTAGAGGGTGCGCACGTCGATGATGCTGTGCTCGCGCGGGACCAGCGCGTCCAGCGGCGCGAAGGCCTCCGGCGCGTGGCCGAGCTCGGACAGGGCCGCCAGCAGGCGCTTGTACAGCTCGGTCAGCTGCTCGACGTCGGCCCACAGCAGGGCGAACAACTGCGCGCGCTCCGGTCGCTTCAGACGCGGCGCAAGCCGGGCGGCCTGGGTCCAGAAATTCGGGCCCAGCGCGCGCAGCCGGGGCGCGGTCGGGAACTGCTTGTCGAAATATTCCTGCAGGTCGAACACGTCGTCGGCGCCGAGCACGTCGGTCGGCTCGGCCTGCGCCGCCTTGGCCAGCTCCGACAGGCGCTCGTGCACCGCGGCTGGATCGGGCGCGGGAAAGGTGTTGGGGTCACCGTCAAGGTAGAAGGTGTTGCCGATGATCTTGACGATGTCGGTCTGCGACAGCAGGCGCAGCTCCACCGGATAGCCGGCCGGCGTCGCCTGCCCGGGCTGCAGGGTGAAGCGGGTGACGAGCCCGGTCGACTCCTGGCCGCCCTGCGGGTTGATCTCCTCGACGAAGTCGACCGTCCGGTCGGCGAAACGGGCGTTGAGCGACTCCGTGTCCTTCCGCGCCAGGGCGGAGATCAGGTAGGACTTGCCCGCCTGGCTGGGGCCGAACACGCCGACGCACATCGGGCGGCGCACCGCCACCTCCATCTTGCGGGCGGCGTTGGCCGCCTTGCGCAGGTCGGACAGCAGGGCGAACCCGTCCGGGCCGACCCGCTCGGCGTTCTTCTCCATCCAGGCGATGGCGGCCTGCGCGGCTTCCGCGGTCTCGCGGCATTCGGCCGCCGCCTGCTGGTTCTCCGGGCTGGTCAGCGCCGTGATGTGGGACAGGGGTTCGCTCATCTGAACTCTATGTATCGAATGACCAATGGGACCGGCTATCGGATGTTGAAGATGCCGGTGTCGAGCCAGTAGCCGGCTTCCGACTTCAGCGTCTGCAGGCGCAGTTCGAGGTCGCTCTCGCGGAACGGGGTGTTGTCGCGGTCGACGATGTCGATGATCTCGAAATCGCCCTCGGTCTCCTCGTCGGCATCGAAATCATCGTCGCGCATCGACAGCGTGACCCGCAGCGGCATCGCCGCCTCGCGGCGGATCCGCGGGTTGCCGAAATCGAGCCAGTAGAGCGGCTTGCCGGGCCAGCGCTCGACGTCGAGCTGGCGGAAGCCGATAAAGGTCGGCGCCTCGAAGGTGAAGGTCGCCTTCGGCGCCGCGCCCTTGCTGTCGTCGAGGTCGAGGTCGCGGAACAGCAGCTTGTCGTCGCGCAGCGCGCCGGTGCGCTCCATCTCGCCGACGAAGCGGGCGGTCGAGCGCATCTTCAGGGCCGAGCTGCGGAACGAGAACGCCTCGATGTCGCCCTCGCCCAGCGCGCAGAGCATGGCGCCGACGGCCGCGGTCGTCTTCGGGTCGTGGATGCGGCCCTGGGCGTCGCGGAACGGATACCAGCTGCCGACCCGGTACTGGTGCATCGCCCGGATCCGGTCGGGCGCGACCGGCGGCTTGGCGAAAACTGCCGCCATCACCGCCGGGAAGCGCGATGGCCGGCCGGACAGCAGCACGGTGTCGCAGTCGTACATGAAGACGATCTCCGACATGTCGGCCAGCACCTGGGCAATGACGCTGCGCACAGTGGCATCGATCGCGGCGAAATTGACCGGGATCTGCAGCGCATGCAGGTCGAAGCCGGTCGCCCCTGCGTCGCGGGCGGCGTCGGCGAGGTAGCGGACGAAGGCGTCGTCCACCCCCGGCGGCGTCTCCTCGAAGAACTGGCCGAAGGCCCAGCTGTCGATCTGGTTGCCGTCGATCGGGCGGTAGCGCTCGTACTGCTCGAGCAGGCGGATGCCGATCGGCAGCGCCACCCGGTTGGCGAACTGGCGGCGCAAGGTGCGGTCGCGCTCCGACTGGTCGCCCCAGTCGCCGCCGAACAGCTCGGTGACCAGGGTGCGAGCGCTGGTCGCGCCGGCCGCTTCCAGCGCCTCGGTCACCGCCGGCATCACGTGGCGTTCGATCACGGCCGACAGGATGTCGTCGCCGGCGATGTTGAAGCCCTCGCGGAACTCCTGCAGCGGCACGATGGTGCGGTCGCCCTCCAGCCGGTAGGTGGTGATGATCAGGTCGGTGGTGCCGCCGCCGACGTCGATGCTGGCGACCCGCAGGCTCGGCCGCTCGACCGGCTG
>JBHJOG010000198.1:0-19218 GCA_050329975.1 Alphaproteobacteria bacterium
GGCGCTGCAGGTCGGGAAGCAGGGCGCCGCCGCCGATATGGGTCCAGTGCCAGGCAAGCCCGGCCGGCAGGGCTGCGAGCGCGGCGAGCAGGTCGTCGAACCCCTTCTTGGCCACCGCCCGGCCGACGCTGAGCAGGCGCACCGGGTCGGCCGGGTCGGTTCCGTCGCGCAGCGCGCGTGCCGCCGGCGGGGCGGGAAAGCGCGCGAAATCGAGGCCGTGATAGGTGAGCGACACCCTGTCCGGCGCCGGCGCCAGGCCCGACAGGTATTCGGCGCCGACCCGGGTGCAGGTGGTCAGCCAGTCGCAGTCGGCGAGCTTCTCCGCGATCTCCCAGCGCGGGGTGGTCCAGATGTCCTTGGCGTGGGCCGAGCAGACCCAGGGCAGGCCGAGGATCCGCGCCGCATAGCGCCCGACCGAGGCCGGGGTGTGCAGGTAGTGGACGTAGATCAGCCGGACGTCCGCCGGCAGCTCGGCGGCAGCCGCCATCGCCTGGCCGAAGCGGCGGACCCGGTTGTCGGTCCGGTCGCGGGCGAGGTCGGCGCGGAAGTCGGCCCAGGCGGCGGCAAAGCCTGGACGGCCGCGCACGCGCGCCCAGGCGCGGCGCACCCGCGGCCGGTCATCCTCCAGATATTCCGGCAGATAGAGGATCGGAGCCGCGATCTCGCGATGGATCGGATGGGTGTCCGGGTCGGTGGGATGGCGCAGCGAGACGATGAGCAGATCGAGCCCGCGCAGCTCCAGGCCGCGTATCTCCTGGGCGATGAAGGTCTCGGACAGGCGTGGGTAGCCCTTGACGACGACCGCGATGCGTCCGGGCATCGTCGGCTCAGCCGCCGACCCTGCGGATCGCCCCCGCCGCCGCGCGCTCATCCTCGTCCTCGGCCAGGCCGAGGATGGCATGCAGCCGGCCGTTGAGCGAGTCGAGCCCGTCGAGCAGGCCGGGGATCATCACCGCCGATGGCCGGCTCTGCTGCGGCAGGGCCCGGATCGCGTCGGCCATCAGCGCCGGGTCGCCGGCCTGTTCGGCGGCCAGCATGCGGACCAGCCCGAGGCGCTGCGCCCGCTCGGCGCGGATGAACTGCTCCATCCGCGGCCGGGTCCGCGGGACCAGCACCGCCGGCTTGTCGAACGACAGCACCTCGCAGAACGTGTTGTAGCCGCCCATGCCGACGATGCCGACGGCGCCGTCGATCAGGGCCTCGATCCTGGCGTCGAAGGTGATCACCTCCAGCCCCGGCAGCCGTCCGATCCGCTCCTGGAAACCGGCGCGCAGCTCCGGCTGCATGAACGGGCCGAGCACGAACACCGCCTTCGGCACCAGCTCAGGCTGCGCCTCATAGGCGCCGATCGCCCAGTCGATGACCTCGTCGCCGTCGCCACCGCCGCCGGTGGTGACCAGTACATAGGGCGGGCGATTCCCGTCGTCGCTGTAGTACTCGTCGCTGAGCCCGGTCGGCAGCTCGCGGCGCAGATAGCCGGTGAAGTGCGTCTTCTCCCGCACCGCCGCCGAGACCGCGACCCCGGCCAGCGGATCGCAGATCTGCGGCATGCCGTAGACCCAGATCTCGTCGAACAGCCGCTCCAGCGCCGGGACCACGTGCTTGCGCTTCCATTCTGTGGCCAGCATCCGCGGGTCGTCCATGATGTCGCGCAGCCCGAGCACCAGCTTGCAGCCACGCTCGGCGAGCATCTCCAGCGTCGGCTTGACCTCGCCGCGCAGGCCGAGCGGCTCCTTATCGACCAGCATCAGGTGCGGGTCGTAGATGTCGGCGGTGTGGCGGATGATCGATTCGCGCATCGCCAGGGTCTGCTGGGTGTCGACCAGCTGGCTCAGCGAGGTATACTCGCCGTTGCGAAGCTTGATCACCCCCGGGATCCTGACGAAATCGACGCGCGCGCGGAAGTCGAAGCTGCCGATGATCGGCGAACCGGACAGGATCAGGGCCGACATGTGCTTGTTGCGCTCGACCAGCGCATGCGCGATCGCCCGGCACCGCCGCAGGTGGCCGAGGCCGAAGCTGTCGTGACTGTAGATCAGAATCCGGGTCGATTGACCGCCGTCCATCCCGCCCCCGCAACCGCCCGTAGGCGCGGCACTATTGCACGCGGGCCGGGTTGGCTCCAAACGGCAATTCGGCGCGTGGCCGCGCCGGCCGTCGCCCAGTGCGCTGCATCACGCGGGACCCCAGAGTATCGCTTTGTCCGCGCGGCGCCCTCGTCTAAGCTGCCGGTCCTTTCAATCGGTCATCATCGACATGGAACGTAGCGTCTACGCCTATGTCTGGCGCCACAGCCGCCGGACGCAGATCGCCCTGCTGGTGGCGACCCTGGCGACGTTTCCGATTCTCTATTTTTCGCTCGACCTGCCGAAGACGATCGTAAATGACGCGATCGGCAGCTTCAGCGGACGGCCGATCGAGATCCCGCTGATCGGGCTCGAGATCGAGTTCAGCCAGATCGGCTACCTGCTGGTCCTCAGCCTGTTGTTCCTGCTGACCGTCGTCATCAACGGCGCCATCAAGTACTATCTCAACGTCGCCCAGGGCCTGCTCGGCGAGCGGCTGCTTCGCCGGCTGCGCTACGAACTCTACGGCCGGGTGCTGCGCTTCCCGATCCCGCATTTCCGCAAGGTCAGCTCCGGCGAGATCATCCCGATGATCACCTCGGAGGTGGAGCAGATCGGCGGCTTCATGGGCTCGGCCTACGTCACCCCGATCTTCCAGGGCGGCTACCTGCTGACCTTGCTCGGCTTCATGATGATCCAGGACTGGATGCTCGGCACACTGGCGATCATGTTCTACCCGATCCAGGCCTGGCTGATCCCCAAGCTGCAATACAAGGTCAACATGCTGGCCAAGCAGCGGGTGCGCACGGTGCGCAAGCTGGCCGACCGTATCGGCGAGACCATCGCCGGCGTCGGCGAGGTGCACGCCAACGACACCTCGGCGCTGGAGCGCACCGACGTCTCGGACCGGCTCGGCACCATCTTCGACATCCGCTACCGCATCTTCAAGCTGAAGTACTTCATCAAGTTCCTGAACAACTTCATCGGCCAGCTGACCCCGTTCTTCTTCTACGCGGTGGGCGGCTACCTGGTGATCCAGGGCGACCTCAGCTTCGGTGCGCTGGTCGCCGTGCTCGCCGCCTACAAGGACCTGTCCGGCCCGTGGAAGGAACTGCTCGACTTCTACCAGCTGCAGGCCGATTCCTCGATCAAGTACACCCAGGTCATCGAGCAGTTCGACCCGCCCGGCCTGATGCCGCAGCAGATGCAGGACGAGGAGCCGGAGATCAGGCTCTCGGGACCGATCGCGATGAACAACCTGGGGCTGGTCGACGATGACGGCTCGCGCCGGCTGGAGAGCATCACCGTCGAGCTGCCGATGGACCGCCACATCGCCATCGTCGGCGACGGAGCCAGCGGCAAGGAGGAGCTGGCCCAGGTGATCGCCCGGCTGATCCTGCCGACCAGCGGCAGCCTGCACTATGGCGGTGTCGCGGCGTCCGGCCTGCCGGAATCGGTGACCGGCCGGCAGATCGGCTATGTCGGGCCAGGCGCCTACCTGTTCTCGGCCTCGGTCGCCGCCAACCTGACCTACGCGCTGCGCCACCGGCCGAACGATCCCGCACGCCTGCCCGACGACGAGGCCCGGGTGCAATGGCTGGAGGAGGCGGTGCGCTCCGGCAACTCGCCCTACGACCTGCAGGCGGACTGGATCGACCGCGCCGCCGCCGACGCCAAGGACGACGAGGCGCTGGTCCAGCGGATGCTCGATGCGCTGACCCGGGTCGGCCTCGACCACGACATCTACCAGTTCGGCCTGCGCGGCCACATCGATCCGGCCAGCCAGACCGAGATCGCCGAGGACATGATGGCGGCGCGTGCGGCGATCAGCGCCAAGCTCGACGACGATCCGGATGCCGCCAAGCTGATCGAGCGCTTCGACCAGGATCGCTACAACTCCAACGCGACCGTCGCCGAGAACCTGCTGTTCGGCAACCCGGTCGGCGACAGCTTCGACCTGGACCGCCTCGCCGAGAACGACTATGTCGCCTGGGTTTTGCGGGAGGCGAAGCTGGCCGACGCCTTTCTGCGCACCGGCGCCCAGGTCGCCGAGACCATGGTCGAGCTGTTCGCCGACCTGCCGCCCGGCCACGAGTTCTTCGACCTGTTCAGCTTCATCAGCTCCGACGACCTGCCGGAGTTCCAGGCGATCCTCGGCCGGGTCTCCCGCGGCAGCCTGGAGGCGCTGCCGGAAGCGGACCGGTTGCGCCTGATCTCTCTGCCGTTCAAGCTGATCACCGCCCGGCACCGGCTGGGCCTGGTCGAGGAGGAGATGCAGCAGCAGGTGGTCGTCGCCCGCCGGATTTTCCGCGACAACCTGCCCGAACGGCTGCAGGGCAGGGTAGAGTTCTACGATCCGGAGCGGTTCGCCTCGGCGGCGACGATCCAGGACAACATCCTGTTCGGCAAGGTCGCCTACGACCAGCCCGACGCGGTGCGGCGGGTGGCGGCGCTGATCGGGGAGGTGCTGGGCGCACGCGGGCTGCGCAGCAGCGTGATGGAGGTCGGGCTGGCGCAGCAGGTCGGCGTCGCCGGCAGCCGGCTGTCGGGCGTGCAGCGGCAGAAGCTGGCGGTGGCCCGCGCCCTGGTCAAGCGCCCGGACCTGCTGGTGCTGAACCAGGCGACCAGCGGGCTCGACGGCGCGAGCCAGTCGCGGCTGCTGGAAGCCATCCTGGAGGACCGCGCCGGCCGCGGGCTGATCTGGGTGCTGAGCCGGCCTCAGCAGGCGCAGTTCTTCGACCGCGTGCTGGTGATGGCTGGCGGCCGGCTGGTCGAACATGGCGACTATGAGGATCTGAACGTGGACGGCAAGATCTTGCGCGACCTGATCGACTCGGACTGAGGTGCCGCGCAAGGGGGCTAAGGGAGGACGTCGTGAGCCTGCAGGAAGAAGTCGAACTGCTGCGCAACATCCCGCTGTTCGCCAAGCTGGAGCCGTCCAAGCTCAAGCTGCTGGCGTTCACCAGCGAAAGACTGACCTTCCATAGCGGCCATGCCCTGTTCCGGCAGGGCGAGCCGGGAGACGCCGCCTACATCATCATCGACGGCGAGGCCTCGGTCGAGGTCGACAGCCCGACGGGCCCGCTGCGGGTGGCCACCCTCGGCCGCAACGACTTCGTCGGCGAAATCGCGATCCTCTGCGACGTCCCGCGGACGGCGACCGTGATCGCGGCCAGCAACCTGGTCACCCTGCGCATTTCCAAGGACTTGTTCTTCCGCCTGGTCACCGAGTTCCCGCAGATGGCGGTGGAGATCATGCGCGAGCTGGCGCACCGCCTGGAGCTGACCACAGCCCGGCTGCGCCAGGTGATCAACGAAAGCGCCGCAGGGGAGAACGCCGCCGGGAACGCCTCGTGAGCGGGCGCTTGCGGTGAGCCGGCTCGAGAGCGCGATCCGCCGGCTGGAGGCGCAGCGCGACTGCATCGACCGCGCCGCCGCCGCCCTGGCGGACGTGCCGGGAAGCGTGCTCGAGCTCGGACTGGGCAACGGCCGCACCTACGACCACCTGAAGGTCCGCTTCCCAGGCCGCCCGGTCTATGTGTTCGAGCGCGCGCTCAGGGCGCATGCCGACAGCACGCCGGACGCTGGCCAGCTGTTCCTCGGCGACTTCTTCGACACCCTGCCCCAGGCGCTGGCACGGCTCGGCCGCAGCGCCGCGCTCGCCCATTGCGACTTCGGCAGCGGCAAGGCCGAGCACGATGCCGCGGTGGCCGCGCGGCTGGCCGACGCGGTCGCACCCCTGCTCGTGCCCGGCGCGCTGGTGCTCTCCGACCAGCCGCTCGCCCATGCGGACTGGCAGCCCGAGCCGCTGCCCGAGAGCGTGGGCGCCGGCCGCTATTTCATCTTTCGCGTCGTGGGGTGAGGTTCGCCAGCCGGCTGGAGGCGATGATCGCGCGGCTTGACGCCCAGCGCCGTCACATCGACGCCGCCGCCGCCGCGGTCGCCGCCGTGCCCGGCCCGGTGCTGGAGATTGGGCTCGGCAAGGGCCGGACCTACGACCACCTGCGCCGCCGCTTCCCCGACCGCGAGATCGTCGTCTTCGACGGCAGCGTGCACGCGCCCGCCGACGCGGCGCCGCCGGCCGGCAGCCTGGTCCTCGGCGACTTCCGCGAGACGCTGCCGGCCGTGGTCGGTACGCTGGCGCCTGCCGCCCTGATCCATGCCGATATCGGCAGCGACGACCGGATTACCGACGCTGCGCTGGCCACCGCGATCGCACCCGCACTCGCCCGCCTGCTGGCGCCGGGCGGGCTGCTCATCGGCGACCGGCCGATGCCGGCCGCCGACCTGGTCCGGGTGCCTGCGCCGGAGACTGCCTGGCCCTACTACCGCTACCGCCTGGGCTGAGTCCTATTCGGCGGCGACGGCGAGCCGGCCACGGATGGCGCCGGCGGCCGCCGTCATTCTGCGCAGCGCCGCCTCCACCTCCGGCCAGTCGCGAGTCTTCAGTCCGCAGTCGGGATTGACCCACAGCTGCTGGGGCTTCAGCACCTCGAGCGCCTTGTCGAGCAGCGCGGTCATCTCGCCTTCGTCAGGCACCCGCGGCGAGTGGATGTCGTAGACGCCCGGCCCGATCTCGGCCGGATAGTTGAACCGGGTGAAGGCGTCGAGCAGCTCCATGTCGCTGCGCGAGGTCTCGATCGAGATCACGTCGGCATCCAGCGCCGCGATCGACTCGATGATGTCGTTGAACTCCGAGTAGCACATGTGGGTGTGGATCTGGGTCTCGTCGCGGACGCCCGCCGCCGAGAGCCGGAAGCTCTCGACCGCCCAGTCCAGGTAGCCCTTCCAGTCTGCCTTCCTCAGCGGCAGACCCTCGCGCAACGCCGGCTCGTCGATCTGGATCACTTTGATCCCGGCCTGCTCCAGGTCGACCACCTCGTCGCGGATCGCCAGCGCGATCTGCCTGCAGGTGTCCGAGCGCGGCTGGTCGTCGCGGACGAACGACCACTGCAGGATGGTCACCGGCCCGGTCAGCATCCCCTTCATCAGCCGCTTAGTCTGGCTCTGGGCATAGGCCGACCAGCGCACCGTCATCGGCTTCGGCCGCGACACGTCGCCGAAGATCACCGGCGGTTTCACGCAACGCGAGCCGTAGGACTGCACCCAGCCGTTCTGGGTGAAGGCGAAGCCGTCCAGCTGCTCGCCGAAATACTCCACCATGTCGTTGCGCTCGAACTCGCCGTGGACCAGCACGTCCAGCCCGATATCCTCCTGGCGGGCGATGCAGTCGTTGGTCTTCTGCTCCAGGAAGGTCTCGTAGTCGGCGGTCGACAGCTCGCCGCGGCGATGGGCGGCGCGCGCCTTGCGCACGTCGGCGGTCTGCGGGAACGAGCCGATGGTCGTGGTCGGCAGGATCGGCAGCTGGAACGCTGCCGCCTGGGCCTGGCGGCGGGCCGGGAACGGCGACTTGCGCCGGCTCATCCCGGCATCGACCGCGCGCAGCCGCTCGGCCACCGCCGGCTTGTGCACCCGCGGCGAGGACGCGCGCGCCGTTGCCGCCGCGTCGCTCTCGTCGAACGCGGCGGCAGCCGCCGCCCGCCCGCCGTTGCCGGCGGCGGCCAGCGCGGCCACCTCGTCCAGCTTCTGAACGGCGAAGGCGAGCCAGCCCTTCAGCTCGGCGTCGAGCCGGGTCTCGAAGGCGAGGTCGACCGGGCTGTGCAGCAGCGAGCAGGAGGGGGCGACGACCACCCGGTCGGTGCCGAGCCGGGCGACCGCCTTCTCGACTACAGCCAGGGCCTTGCTCAGGTCGGTGCGCCAGATATTGCGCCCCTCGACCAGGCCGAGCGACAGGGTCTTGGTGCCCGCGCCGGCCAGCGCCGGCGCCAGGTCCTCGGCCCCGCGCACCAGGTCCAGGTGCAGCCCGTCCACCGGCAGGCCGAGCGCCAGCGGCAGGTTGTCGCCGAGTGCGCCGAAATAGGCGGCGACGGTGATCTTCAGCCCGGCGGCCGCCGCGGCCAGCGCGGCATAGGCCTCGGTGAACGCCTTGCGTCCGGCGTCGCCCAGGTCGGTGGCCAGCACCGGCTCGTCGATCTGCACGCTCCTGGCGCCCGCGGCGGCCAGCCTGGCGAGCAGGTCGCCATAGACCGGGAGCAGCCGGCCGAGCAGGGCGAGCGGGTCGCTGCCGTCCTTGGCCTTCGACAGCGCCAGGAAGGTCACCGGCCCGACCAGCACCGGCCGGGTCTCGATGCCCAGCGCCTTGGCCTCGAGATAGGCGTCGACCGGCGCAGTGTCGCCGAGTGCGAAGCGGGTGTCGGCGGCGAGCTCAGGCACGATGTAGTGGTAGTTGGTGTCGAACCACTTGGTCATTTCCATCGCCGGCACGTCGTCGACGCCGCGCGCCATGGCGAACATCCGATCGAGCGGGCTGGCGCCGACTCCGGCGAAGCGCGGCGGCACCGCGCCGAAGGTGACGGCGGCGTTCAGCACGTGGTCGTAGAAGGCGAAGTCGTTCGACGGGATGATGGTGATCCCCGCATCGGCCTGGCGCCGCCAATGGGCGGTGCGCAGGTCGCGTGCCGCCGCCTGCAGGGCGTCGGCGGAGCTGGACCCCTTCCAATAGGCCTCGACGGCCTGCTTGAGTTCGCGATGCGCGCCGATGCGCGGAAAGCCGAGATTGGCCGCCTGGACCATGGGTATCCTCCGGTGACTGGCTGTCGAAAGGGTCTCGGGCGCGCGGGATCGACCGCATTGCGCCTGCTCGTGGTTCGGATCAATGCGTCGTCGGCTGGGCCGGCTGGACGCCGAGCATGCGGCAGATGGCGACCGTCAGCTCGGCCCGGTTCAGCGTGTAGAAGTGGAAGGCGTCGACCCCTTCGCGCTCCAGGCCCAGGCACTGCTCGGCGGCGATCGAGGCGGCCACCAGTTGGCGCGTCTCCGGCTCGTCGTCCAGCCCATGGAACAGGGCGGCGAAGCGATCCGGAACCGAGGCGCCGCAGGCCGCAGCGAAGCTCCTGGCGCGGGCGAAATTGGTGATCGGCAGGATGCCCGGCACGATCGGCGCCGCGATGCCGGCGGCCGTCGCCCGGTCGCGAAAGCGCAGGAACGCCGCTGGGTCGAAGAAGAACTGGGTGATCGCTCGGGTGGCGCCGGCATCGAGCTTGCGCTTCAGGTTGTCCAGATCCTCCTCGGCCGACCGCGCCTCGGGATGCACCTCCGGGAAGGCGGCGACCGAGATCTCGAAGTCGGCGATCCGGCGCAGCCCTGCCACCAGGTCGGCCGCGAAGGCGTAGCCGCCGGGGTGGGGCTGGTAGCGCCCGCCGCCGGTGCCGCCATCGCCATTGGTCGCCGCCGGCGGGTCTCCGCGCAGCGCAACAATGTGGCGAATCCCGGCGTCCCAGTAGCTGCGGGCGATCTCGTCGATCTCCGCCCGGTCGGCCCCGACGCAGGTCAGGTGCGCCGCGGTCGGTACGCCCAGTTCGGACTGGATCCGCTTCACCGTGCGGTGGGTGCGCTCGCGGGTGGTGCCGCCGGCGCCGTAGGTTACCGAGACGAAGGCGGGCGCCAGCTGTGCCAGCCGCTTGGCCGCCTGCCACAGCCCCTCTTCGGCCTCCGGCGTCTTCGGCGGGAAGTACTCGAAGCTGACCCGGGGCGGCCGCGCGCCCGGATCGGCGGCCATCGGACGGTTGCCCTGGGCCTGGTCCTGGCCGGGGCCGTTGCCGGTGGCGGGGGCCGCGAGGTCAGCCATGGGCTGTCTCCCTGATCAGCGGTTTGCGCGAATGCGGTTCCGGTCGTTCGCCGGCGGCGACCTTGCCGACGCGCCAGACGATAACGGTGAGCGGGTCGCCGGCCAGCGCGCGCTGCTCGACCTTGCGCAGGCCCGCCCGCTCCAGCCAGCGCGCCATGTCGGCGGAATCGATGCCGAGCCGGCGGTGATTGTGCTCGAGGCGCAGCGCTTCCAGCGTGTGCAGCGCAAAGTCGGCGATCAGCAGGGTGCCGCCTGGGCGCAGCACGCGGCCGGCCTCGGCCAGCACCGCCGCCGGGCTCTCGGCGTAGTGCAGCACCTGATGGATCACCACCGCGTCGAAGGAATCCGCCGGCAGCGGCAGCTGGTACATGTCGGCCTGCCGCACCCGGCAATGGGCGTGGCCGGCCTTGTCCAGGTTGTTGCGGGCGACCGCCAGCATCTCGCGCGAGGCGTCGATGCCGAGCGCACGCGCCACCCGCGACGCCAGCAGCTCCAGCATCCTGCCGGTGCCGGTGCCGATGTCGAGCAGGTCGTCCACATGGTCGGGCAGCAGCGCGAGCAGGGTTTCCTCGACCTCCTGCTCGGGCACGTGCAGCGAGCGGATCTCGTGCCAGCGCGAGGCTTTCTCGCGGAAATAGCGCGCCGCCGTCTCGTCGCGCTGGCGCTTGACCGCGTCCAGCCGCTCCAGGTCCAGCGCGGTGGTGGCGTCGTCGCTGGGGATGGCGTCGATCAGCGTCCTGGCGAGGTCGCCCATCGGCCCGCTGTCCGCCAGCCGGAAGAAGGCCCAGGTACCTTCGCGCGACCGCTCCAGCAGGTCGGCGTCGCACAGCATCTTCAGGTGGCGGGACACCCGCGGCTGGCTCTGGCCGAGTATCTGGGTCAGCTCGCTGACCGAAAGCTCGGCATAGCCGCACAACGCCAGCAGCCTGAGCCGGGTCGGCTCCGCCGCCGCTTTCAGCGCCGTCAGCAACTGGTCCATCACGCACACCTCATAGGTGCTTCATAAAGATATCTGCATATATGTGCAACAGCATATTCAGCGGGGGAGCGCGCGAGCGATCACAACCGAAAATTAAGCATCGTGCCGATACCGTCGCTGCAACCGCCGCCACCCGACACAAGAACAAGCACAGAGGTCGACATGATGCAGGCCGATCAAGCCGAAGCGGGTCTGATTGCCGCTCTGAAGCAACTTGCCGCCGGCGACGCATCGGGTTTCGTGGCGATGGGCGGGGCCGTCGCGGCAGCGGGAAGCGACGTCGCGGCGGCCATGGCCGACTGCCGCGGGCGGGCGACCGATGCGAACCGCACCGTCTTCGAAATCGGCGCGCTGTTGCGCCACCTCCTGCGCCTGCAGCAGCAGGCCGCGAGGGCGGGGCAGGTCCAGCAGTCGGCCCAGGGCGAGATCGATCACGTCGCGACGACCCTGCAGCAGCACATCGGCCGCGCGCGGGCGTCGATCGCCGACGGCAGCCGCGGCGCCGAAGAGGTCCGGGTGCGGGCCGAGGCGCAGATGCGCCACACCGCCGAGCAGATCCGCGACGAGCTGGGCCGAATCAACCGGGAACTCGAGACGAAGGTCACCGCCGCTACCGGTGTGCTCGCCGACATCGCCGGCATCGGCAAGGCAGTGCGCCTGCTGTCGCTCAACGCCACGATCGAGGCACGCCGCGCGGGCGACCAGGGCGCGGGCTTCGCGGTGGTCGCCGAAGAGGTTCGCAGCCTCGCGCAGCGCACCATGGACCGCGCCAAGGCGGCCGAGGAGAGCGTCGACCTGACCGCGGTGCTGGCGGTGGTCGACGAGATCGTCAGCCGCACCGAGACGGTGCTGGCAAGCATGGCGGACACCATCACCGAGACCCAGGCCGGCCTGGTCGAGCAGATGCAGGCGATCACCGCGGAGCTGGAAGGGATCGTCGAGAACAATCGCGTTGTGTTCGAGATGCTGCACGGCGCCGGTGCCGCGGGCAGTCGGGTGCTGGGCAAGATCGCGTGGTCCCATGAGGACCTCGAGCGGGCGGTGGAGACGCTCGACGGCCCGGCCGGCGCGCGATGCGACCTCGGGCCGGTGCTGCGAGCGAGCCGGATCAATACCGATCCCGCCTTCGATCTGCTGGACGATGTCCAGAAGCGCGGCACGCTGCGGGTGGCGATCGAGCCGGCATTCGTCGGCCTTTCCTTCCGCCCGAAGCCCGGCGCAGCGCTGCAGGGCCTGGACGTCGACTATGCCCAGGCCTTCGCCCGCGCGCTGGGCGTGGCTTGCGAGTTCGTCGAGACGCCGTGGGACGTCGCGACCGAGCTGCTGCATGTGGGGGCAAAGCGCGAGGCTGCGCGCGCGGACGTGGTCTGGAGTGCGCTGCCGCCGTCGCCGGACTATGTCGACATCGCCTATTCCGAGACTTACAGCCATCTCAACTTCGTGCTGGCCCGGCGCGCCGGCGACACGCGCATCGGTGGGCTCGCCGACCTGGACGGCAAGGTGCTGGGCATCATCAACGACCCCGGTGCGTTCCAGGTACTTGCTGCCGCAGGTGTGCGCTGGCGCGAGAACGCCGACCTGCCCGGCGCACGGGTGCGGCTGGCAGGTCTCGTCGCCTATACCGACCAGTCGCGGATCCACGACTGCCTCGCCGACGGCATTGTCGACGCCTTCGCGGTCGACCAGCCGATCTACCACTGGGCCTGCACCGCGGCGGAAAGCCCGTGGCGCGGCAAGATCGAGGTCCTGCCGCGCAATCTCCCGCCGGTTCCCTACTACTATGCAGCCGCCGTCGCAGCAGTGCCGGCGGCATGCCGCCTGCTGGAGGCGATCGACCGCTTTATCCTGGACTTCCGCACGACCCCGGCCCGCCGCGCCATCGAGGTCAAATGGCAGGGGGAGCCGGTCGACAGCACCATCGGCTATCGCGACGAGGCGTTCCCCTGCCTTGGCGCGTCCGATCTGCGTGTGCGCTATGAGGCCCATTGCCGCCGCCACGGCCTGGAGCCACGCCCCAAGGGCGACGCGGCGCGGCGCAGAGCGGCCTGAACGCCAACCGCGGGGCTCACCGTCCGGCGGGTGCGCGCGAAGGTGGTGCCGCCTGCGCCGCCGCCAAGCTGCGCTCGCGCTGGAAGGTGTAGATGCCCGAGGCGACCACGACCAGCGAGCCGACCAGGGTCCACAGGTCGGGCAGGTCGGCGAACAGCAGGTAGCCGTAGCCGGTGCTCCACAGCAGCATCGTGTACTGGACCGGCGCGACCACCACCGCCTGCGCCACCTCCAGCGCCTTGATCACGAACAGCTCGCCGATGCCGGCGAGGGCGCCCATGCTGGCGAGCAGCGCGATCTGGGTCCAGGTCTGCGGGGTCTGCCAGACGAAGGGCAGCGAAAGGGTCAGCAGCGCCGTACCGGTGATCGCGGTGTAGGCCAGCGTGGTCAGGATGCCCTCGGTGTCGCTCAGCACCCGCGACAGCACCTGGCGGGCGGCGAACAGCACCGCGGCGGCCAGTACCAGCAGTGCAGCGGGGTGGACCACACCCAGGCCGGGGCGCAGCACGATCATCGCACCGGCGAAGCCGACGATGACGGCGAGCCAGCGCCGGATGCCGACCGGCTCGCGCAGCACCAGCGCGCCGAGCACGGTCACCACCAGCGGCGCGACGAAGCTGACCGCGACCGCATCGACCAGCGGCACATAGGTGATGGCGACGATGAACAGGATCGAGGAGCCCACCGCCAGCGTACCGCGGAGCGCGTGCAGCGCCGGCCGGCGGGTCGCCAGCACGCCGACGCCGTGGACGGCGATGATGCCGAGGACGCCCAGGAACAGACCAAGCTGCCGGAACCAGGCCACCTGCAGCACCGGCAGCGACTGACTGAGATACTTCGCCTGCGCGTCGACCGCGGCCATCAGGAACATCGCCAGCAGCATGTAGGCGATGCCGCGGCCGCTCTCCGAGCGCCTCACGATCTGCGTGCGCGGTGGCGCCGGCTGGTGCAACGGCTGGTTCCGACCTGTTCAGCCTGCAGCTAGGCCCATTCCGCCCCGCCATGCAACGCATGCATGGCACCGGGCGTTGCGGGCGGGCGCATGGCTGGCATGCACCGGCGGCATGGAACCGACAGCGGGCCGGCCGGCTCAGTCGGTGTCGAGTTCGGTGTCCCAGTACAGGAAATCGTTCCAGCTGGCGTGCAGGAAGTTGGGCGGGTAGCAGCGGCCGTGATGCTGCAGCATGTGGTGCGTCGGCTGGATCGGCTCGTTCAGGATCGTCATGCCGATGTCGTTCAGCATCCGGTTGCCCTTGCGCAGGTTGCAGTACGAGCAGGCAGTGACGACGTTGTTCCAGATCGTGAGCCCGCCGCGGGATCGCGGCACCACATGGTCGAAGGTCAGGTCCTGGGAAGGATAGGCGTCGCCGCAATACTGGCAGGTGAAGTGGTCGCGCAGGAAGACGTTGAATCTGGTGAAGGCCGGCCTGCGCGCGGCCGGCACATATTCCTTCAACGCGATCACGCTCGGCAGCCGCATCTGGAACGACGGCGAACGCACGACCTGCTCATATTCGGAGACGACGTTGACCCGGTCCAGGAACACGGCCTTGATCGTGTCCTGCCAGGACCAGAGCGACAACGGATAGTAGCTCAGCGGACGGAAGTCCGCGTTCAGGACCAGCGCTGGACTGTCAGCCGGCGACATGGCCGCCACCTCCGCCGTTCATCGCTCGAAACGCGACGCGGTAGAGGCCGATGCAGCCCCTGCGCCGCGCGGAGAGCATTAGCGCATCCGATTCGCCTGCACAATATGTAGCGTCGGCCGATTGGTTAACTTCATGGATCTGTCACCGACGGCACGTCAGTGCGCCGGGCGCAGGTGCCTGGCAAGGAACTCGCCGCCGAGCCGCAGGCCGGCCGGATCGATGCCGTGCGGCAGGCCGGGCCGGATTTCCGACTGCACCTCGAAGCCCGCCGCGGCCAGCGCGGACCCGGCGTTGATCGTCGCCTGCACCGGCACCACCTCGTCGGCGTCGCCGTGCACCAGCAGGACCGGCGGCTTGGATGGCGCGGTCTCCAGCGGGCGGGCGGCGAACAGGGCGCCGGAATAGCCGACCACCGCCGCGCAAGGCTGCGGCCGCTGCGGCGCGGTGAACAGCGCCATCATCGTGCCCTGGCTGAAGCCGACCAGGGCCAGCCGGTCGTCGGTCAGGCCGTGCTCGGCGAGCTGACGGTCGAGAAAGCGGTTCAGCACCGGCTCGGCCGACTGGATGCCGGACATGATCGCGGCGGCGGTCCGCTCCTGCAGGCTGAACCACTGCCGGCCCATCGGCGCCATGTCGTAGGGAAAGGGCGCGTGCGGCGACAGGAAGGCAGCGTCCGGCAACATGGGCGCCCATTCATGGGCCAGCCCGATCAGGTCGTTGCCGTCGGCCCCGACCCCGTGCAGCAGCACCACCAGCGCCTTCGGTGCGTTGCCGGAGGCCGGCGCTACCGCGGGGCCGTCCAGATCGGTCGCTGCGGCCATCACTCGGTTCCCATCCTGATGCTGTTCCGGTCGGCGAATTGTTGCTGGCCGCCGGTATGATGGTAGTAGTGCCAGAGAAACGTGGCCACCGCGCCGCGCCAGGGTCGCCACGACTCGGCGATGCGGTCCATTTCAAGCCTGTTCGGGCGCGTGATCAACCGCTTCATCCGCTGGATGGCCACCGCCAGGGCCAGGTCGGCGGCCGGCCATGCGTCGGGCCGGCCGAGCGCGAACAGCAGGTAGATCGCGGCACTCCAGGGCCCGAACCCCTTCAGCCCGGTGATCGCCGCCGCCGCAGCGGCGTCCGGCAGCGCGGCGAGGGCGGCCGGATCGAAGCGGCCGGCCAGCACCGCCTCGGCGAGGCCGCGGGCACAGGCGCGCTTCGGCCGGCTGAGCCCCAGCGCCGGGGGCGGCTGCTCGTCGAGCGCGCGCAGCAGGGCCGGCGCGTCGAGCGGCGCCACCTCAGCCTCGATCCGGCCCCAGATCGCGCGCGCCGAGGCGGCGGAGACCTGCTGGCCGACGACGATGCGCAGCAGCCCGGGCAGTCCCGGCTCCACCGTCCGCAGCTCGGCCGGCGGCCCGGCCTTGGCCAGCCCGTCCGCCAGGTCGGGATCGGTCGCCGCGGCGGCCGCCAGCCCCTGGCGCAGCAGGGCGGGGGTCAGGCGGTCCTGGCGCGGGGCGGGCGACATGCTGCCGATAGACCAGATGGCGCCAGCCCGCGCAAGCGGTGGCCTTGGCGGCGGGCGCCATGCTAAGGGCGGGCGATGACGACGGCCGAGACCACCCGCTTCGCCCCGAGCCCGACCAACCGGCTGCACCTGGGGCACGCCTACAGCGCGTGGTTCGCCTGGCGGGCGGCCGGCGGCGGCCGGTTCCTGCTGCGGATCGAGGATCTGGACGGCCTGCGCTGCCGCCCCGAGTTTGCCGCCGCGATCCTGGAGGACCTGGCCTGGCTCGGCTTTCGCTGGCCGGAGCCGGTGCTGCGCCAGTCGGAGCGGCTGCCAGTCTACCGGGGGGCGCTCGACCAGCTGCTCGCCGACGGGTTGGCTTACCCCTGCTTCTGTTCGCGCAAGGATATTGCGCGCGAGATCGCGGAATCCGGCCGCGCGCCGCACCTGGACGCGATGGGCGCGGCGCTCTACCCGGGCACCTGCCGGTCGCTGCCGGCCGAGGAACGGACGCGCCGGATCGAGAGCGGCGCCGCCTATGCCGTGCGCCTGGACAGCCATGCCGCATTGATGCGGCATGGCCCGTTGAGCTGGTTCGACCGCGGAACCGACCGCCGGGTACAGGTTGATATCGACGCGTTGGGCGACGTGGTGATCGCGCGCCGCGACCTGCCAGCCAGCTACCATCTGGCGGTGGTGGTCGACGACGCCGCCCAGGGGGTGACGCTGGTCACACGCGCCGAGGACCTGGCGCCCGCGACTCATGTCCACCGCCTGCTGCAGGCCGCGCTCGGCCTGCCCGAGCCTGCCTATCACCACCACCCGCTGGTCGCCGATGCGCAAGGCCGGCGACTGGCCAAACGCGACAACCCGCAGACGCTGGCCATGCTGCGCACAGCCGGGGCGACGCCACGGCAGGTATGGGAACGCCTGGGGATCGATCATCCGCCCGAGTAGTAGGCCGGCCACATCTCCTTGACCACCGGGCCGTCGCTGCGCAGCGCGTGGCAGGTGTTGATCGGCGTTTTCTCGACCGGGACCGGCGCCGCCGCGTCGCCCTGCTCGCGCCGCGCGCGGTCCTTGAGCGGATAGATGGTCTGGAAGGCGGTGGTGGCGACCGGGCCGAGCAGCTCGACCAGATGGGTGCAGCCGCGGACCCCGCCCAGCAGCTGCTTCACCCTGGCGGTCCAGCCCGGCGCGATCGCCAGTCCCACCAAGGCATCGAATGCCGGGGTGATGGCCGGGCAGACCGCGAAGGGCGTCGCATCCATCGCCGCCTCGACGCCGCGCACCACCAGCTCGTCGTCGACCGTGAGCCGGAGCCACATCCCGTGCACCGGCGCGCCGGGCGGCAGGGTGCCGCGGTAGCGGCTCTCGAAGCTGTAGGCCTTGGTGTCGACCAGCTCGCCTTCGATGTCCCACAGGCCGTCGGCCCGGCGGTAGCCGCGGCAGGTGACGCTGCGGGTGTGGATCGGCTCGCGCTCCACGGGGTCGGAAAGCGGCATGGCGCCCGGCTCCGGACTGTTGATCGGTGCCGGCAGAAGGTAGGGCAGCTCAGGGGCGAAAGCGAACCGCGTGCAGCGCCGGGCCGTTCTGCCGCAGCCAGGAACGCGCCCGCTCGACCACCTGCCGCGGCGCCGCCTCCCCCGGCGCGAGCAGCCCGCAGCAGGCCCGCCAGAAGCGCGGCCCGTGGTTCATGTGCCGGAGATGGGCGACCTCGTGGGCGGCGACATAGTCCAGCACCCAGGGCGGCGTCATCACCAGCCGCCAGGAGAAGCTGAGCGCGCCCGAGGTCGAGCAGCTGCCCCAGCGCGAAGCGGTGTCGCGCACGGTGATCCGCGACGGCTGCCGGCCGAGCAGCGCTCCCTTCTCGCGCGCCAGAGCGGTCAGCCGCGCCTTCGCCTCCGCGCGCAGGAAGTCCTCGACCCGCCGCGGCAGGTGGGCGGACTCGCCGCGGACGTGCAGCGCGCCGCCGGCACACCAGGCGACCCGCTCCCCGGCGGGTCCGCGGGCGAGCCGGTCGGTGCGGTGGACGATGGTGAGCTCGGTGCCGAGATAGGGCACCGCCGCGCCGGGACCGACCAGGGCCGCGGCCGGGGTCCGCGCCAGCTGGCGGGCGATCCAGCTGGCATGACCGGCGGCGAACGCGCCCGCCTCGGCCAGCGGCGCAGCCTGCGGCACCACCAGCTCCAGCCCCTTCGCGCCGGTGCGCAGGCACAGCCGGCGGGCGCGGACGCTGCGCCGCCAGCGCAAGGCGAGCGGACCGTCCGGCCCGGCCAGCGAGAGGGTACCGTTGCAGTCGAAGGCGACTCGTGGCGTCTCGTGCATGGATCCAGTTAGCCGTGGCCATGCCAGCTTGCCAACAGCGCGGTCGCCCGCCGGGTGCCAGCCGCACTTGGCATGGCGCGCCGCCGGCACTAGGTTCCGGCGGTGACCGAGTCCATGCCCAGCGCCGCCCCCGGGACCGCCGGCACCGCCGTGCCGACGCTGGCCCGCCGGCTGCTGCCGCTGGCGATGATGCTGTTCCTGGGCACGCTGTGGGGACTGGCCTTCTCGCTGGCCAAGCTCGGCCGGATCGGCGGGGTGCCGCCGATGGCCCACACCTTCTGGCAGGCGACCGGCGCCGGGCTGATCCTGCTCGCGATCTGTTACGCGCGCGGCGTTCGGCCGCGGATCGGCCGGTCCTACCTGGTCTACTACCTGTTCGCTGGCGTACTCGGCTTCGCCGCGCCCAACGCCAACATGGTGGTGGCACTGATGGAGGTGCCGGCCGGCGTGATGGCGGTGCTGATCACGCTGGTCCCGGTGTTCACCTATGCGCTGGCGATCCTGCTGCGGATGGAGCGTTTCGCCATGATCCGTGCGCTCGGCGTCGCCTTCGGCCTGGCCGGCGCGCTGCTGATCCTGTTGCCCAGCGCCAGCCTGCCCTCGGAGGCGATGGTGGCCAGCGCCCTGCTCGGGCTGCTGACTCCCCTGTTCTACGCGATCGGCAATGTGGGGATGGCGCGCTGGCGGCCGCAGGGGCCCGGCGGCGATTCGCTCTCGCTGGCCTGCGGCATGACGCTCACCGGCGGGGCGACGATGTTTTTCGTGATGCTGGCGACCGGCCAGGGCTATGTGCTGGGAGAGGACGGCTGGCAGGTCCGAGACTGGGCGGTCGCCGGCCAGATCTGTATCACCGCGGTCGCCTTCGTCGTGTTCTTCGAACTGCTGCGCATGGTCGGCCCGGTTGTGACCGGGGTGGTCGCCTTCGTCATCACCTGCGCCGGCATCCTGTGGGGCATGGCGATCTTCGGCGA
>JBHJOG010000199.1:0-20405 GCA_050329975.1 Alphaproteobacteria bacterium
GCGGATCCTCGATTTCGGCAAGGCGCCGGAGGCCTATGCCCATCTGCTGGACTATGGCGTCCAGGGATCCGCCACCCGGGTGGCGGCGGTCATCGGCGAGCGCGCGCTCTCTTACCGGATCGGCGCCCCGGGACAGCACTGGGTGATGAACAGCCTGGCCGTGCTGGCGGCGGTCGATGCGCTGGACGCCGATGTCGGCGCCGCGGCGCTCAGCCTGGGCGACCTGTCGGCGATCGCCGGCCGCGGCCAGCGCCAGATCGTGGCCCTGCGCGGCGGCGGCGACATCCTGCTGATCGACGATGCCTACAATGCGAGCCCACCCTCGATGCGGGCGGCGTTCGAGCTGCTGTCGACCGCGACCCACGGCCGCCACGCCCGCCGGATCGCCGTGCTCGGCGACATGCTGGAGCTCGGCGCCGCTGCGGCAACATTGCACGCCGGGCTCGCCGAAGACCTGCTTGCGTCGAATATCGATGTCGTCCACCTGTGCGGCCCTGAGATGGCGCACTTGGCCGAACGGCTGCCCACCGGAAGGCGCGGGCACTACGCCGACGACGCCGCGACGCTGCTGCCGGCCGTGAGGGCCGACGTCCGTCCGGGCGACATCGTTCTGGTCAAGGGATCGCACGGCAGCCGGATGGACATCATCGTCGATGGCCTGCGCGGCCTCGGCCATGTGCGCGTCGTCAACGGCAAGTAGATCGGACGACGCAATGCTTTACGAGATCCTGTTCCCCCTGGCCGACCAGTTGGTCGTGTTCAACCTGTTCCAGTACCTGACGTTCCGCACCGGCGGCGCGGGCCTGACGGCCCTGCTGCTGAGCTTCGTGTTCGGGCCGAGGATCATCCGCTGGCTGCGCCGCAAGCAGCCGGGCGGACAGCCGATCCGACTCGACGGCCCGCAGGGCCACCTGGTCACCAAGGTCGGCACGCCGACCATGGGCGGGCTGATGATCCTGGTCAGCGTGCTGATCAGCACGCTGCTGTGGATGCGGCTCGACAACGGGTTCGTCTGGGCGGTGCTGCTGGTCACCGCCGGCATGGGGCTGCTCGGATTCCGCGACGACTACCTGAAGCTGACCAAGCGCAACAGCAAAGGGGTCAGCACCCGGGTAAAGCTGCTCTGGCAGCTGCTGATCTCGCTGGTCGCCGCCGCCATCATCACCATGACCGCCGACCCGGACATCGCCTTCAAGCTGGCGATCCCGTTCTTCAAGGACACGCTGCTCAACCTCGGTTGGTTCTATATCGTGTTCGCAGCCGTCGTCATGGTCGGCTCGTCGAATGCGGTCAACCTGACCGATGGGTTGGACGGGCTTGCCATCGTGCCGGTGATGATCGCCTCCGGCTGCTTTGCCCTGATCGCCTATCTGGTCGGCAACTTCAATTTCTCCGAGTACCTGCAGATCCAGTTCGTCCCGGGCGCCGGCGACCTCGCCGTCTTCTGCGGCGCAATGGTCGGCGCCGCCCTCGGTTTCCTCTGGTTCAATGCGCCGCCGGCTATGGTGTTCATGGGCGACACCGGCTCGCTGGCGATGGGCGGGGCGCTGGGCGCGGTCGCGGTCGTCGCCAAGCACGAGCTGGTGCTGGCGATCGTCGGCGGCCTGTTCGTGCTCGAGGCGGTGTCGGTGATCATGCAGGTCGCCTCCTTCAAGCTGACCGGCCGCCGGGTGTTCCGGATGGCGCCCTTGCACCACCACTTCGAGCAGAAGGGATGGGCGGAGCCGACCATCGTCATCCGGTTCTGGATCATCGCCTCGATCCTGGCGCTGATCGGCCTGTCGACACTGAAGCTGCGCTGATGGATGCCGCCGCCCGCCTCGACCTGTCGCGCTATGCCGCCGAACGCTGCGGCGTGATGGGCCTGGGACGCTCGGGGCTGGCGGCGGCGGCGGCGCTGGCCGATGCGGGCGCTGCGGTCACCGCCTGGGACGATGGCGAGCCCGCCCGGGCGCAACTCAGGCGCCGCGACGTCACCGTGGCACCGCTCGTGGAGCAGGACCTCGCCGGCTTCCGGATGATCGTCTGGAGCCCCGGCATCCCGCACCTCCATCCCCGGCCGCATCCGGCCGCCGAGGCGGCGCGCGCCGCCGGCTGCCCGCTGGTCGGCGACATCGCCCTGCTCGCGGAGGCGGCGGGCGCGACCCCGCTGGTCGGCATCACCGGCACCAACGGCAAGTCGACGACGACCGCGCTGGTCGGCCACCTGCTGGCCGAGGCCGGGGTCCCCAGCGCGATCGGCGGCAACATCGGCGCGCCTGCACTCTCGCTGCCGCGGCTGCCCTACGACGGCGTCTATGTGATCGAGCTCTCGTCCTACCAGCTGGAGTTGATCGGACGGAGCCGGTTCAGGCTCGGCGTCCTGCTGAACATCACCCCGGACCATCTCGACCGGCACGGCGGAATGGACGGCTACATCGCGGCCAAGCGCCGGCTGTTCGAGCGGATGGGCGATGGCGACGTCGCCATCATCTGCGTCGACGATGACCATACCCGCACCATCGCCTCCGAACTCGCCGCCGCCGGCCGGCATGTGGTCCGGGTCGGCACCCGCAACGCCGCCGAATGCGTGTTCCATGTCGATTCCGAGGGCCTGCTGCACGACCGGCTCGACGACGCGCCCTCCGCCCCGGTCGACCTGAAGCGGGCCGCGGCGCTGCCGGGGCGGCACAATTGGCAGAACGCGGTCGCGGCCTATGCCGCCGCCCGTATGCTGAAGCTCATGCCGGAGACCGTCACCGCCGGCCTGATGCGCTTTCCAGGCCTGGCCCATCGCATCCAGACGGTCGGCGAGATCGATGGCGTGCGGTTCGTCAACGACAGCAAGGCGACCAATGCCGACGCCGCCTCCCATGCCCTGGCCTGCTTCGAGCGCATCCACTGGATTGCCGGCGGCGTGCCGAAGGCCGGCGGCATCGAGAGTCTGCGCGGGCTGTTCGGCCGGATCGCCCATGCCTACCTGATCGGCGAGGCAGCGGCCGACTTCGCCCGCACCATCGGCAACGCGGTGCCGGTGACGATGAGCGGGACGCTCGATCGCGCCGTCGTTCAGGCCTACGCCAACGCACGTGGCGACGCCGCCGGGCGGCCGGTGGTGCTGCTGTCCCCGGCCTGCGCCAGTTTCGACCAGTTCGCCGACTTCGAGGCGCGCGGGGCCGCCTTTGCCACCGCCGTCGCCGCGCTGACCCCCGGGATGGGCCGATGAGCAGCTTCAGCCGCATCGACCGCTCGATCGTCGGCCGCTGGTGGTGGACCGTGGATCGCTGGAACCTGCTGGCGCTGCTGCTGCTGATCGCGATCGGAATCCTACTGACGCTCGCCGCCGGTCCGCCGGCAGCCGAGCGCATCAACCTGCCGTCGTTCCACTTCGTCCAGCGCCAGTTCATGATGCTGCCGGTAGCGATCGCGCTGATGCTGGGCGTCTCGCTGCTGTCGCCTCGCGGGGTGCGCCGGCTGGCCCTGGTCATGTTCCTCGGCGGGCTCGTCGCCACCGCCGCGACGCTCGTCATCGGCGAGGAGATCAAGGGCGCCCAGCGCTGGATCTCGCTCGCCGGCTTCTCGCTGCAGCCGACCGAGTTCCTCAAGCCGGCCTTCGCGGTAATCACCGCCTGGCTGTTCGCCAAGGCGCACAAGACGCCGGAATTCCACGGCCGCCTGATCTGCACCGGCCTGTTCGCCGTGACCATGACGCTGATCATGGCCCAGCCGGACCTGGGGATGGCGGCGGTGGTCGGCGTGGTCTGGTTCGGCCAGTTCTTCCTGGCCGGGCTGCCGCTGGTGCTGGTCGGCGTGCTGATGGTGGCAGCCGTCGGCGGCTTCGTCGGCGCCTATTACGGCTTCGACCACGTCTCCAGCCGGATCGACCGGTTCCTCGATCCCGAGTCCGGCGACACCTACCAGATCGGCCGCTCGCTGGCCGCCTTCGAGAATGGCGGCCTGTTCGGGCGCGGGCCCGGCGAGGGCCGGATCAAGGACCAGCTGCCGGACGCCCATTCGGACTTCGTCTTCTCGGTCGCCGGCGAGGAGTTCGGCGTGTTGTTCTGCCTGCTGATCGCCGGCCTGTTCGCGCTGGTGGTGCTGCGCGGCTACAGCCGGGTGCTGCAGTCGCCGAGCCTGTTCATCCTGCTCGGCGCCGCCGGCCTGTTCACCCAGTACGGCATGCAGGCCCTGATCAACATGGCGTCCGCGCTGAGCCTGATGCCGACCAAGGGCATGACGCTCCCCTTCATCTCCTACGGCGGCTCCTCGCTGTTCGCCATCGCCATCGGCATGGGCATGGCGCTGGCGCTGACCCGGCTGTGGTCGGACGATGGAGACACGCTGTGACGGCCGGCCCGGCTCGCGCCATCCGCAGGCCGATCGTGCTCGCCGCCGGCGGCTCGGGCGGGCACATCTATCCGGCGCGCGCGCTGGCGGAGGTGCTGATCGCGCGCGGCCACAAGGTGGTGCTGGTCACCGACCGCCGGGGTGCGGCCTTCGACGACGCACTGCCGCAGGTGGAGGTCCACCGGGTCCAGGCCGGGGCGCCGAGCGGGCGCGGCTTCTGGGGCAGGATCGACGGCGTCGGCCGCATCCTGCGCGGGTTGTTCGAGGCGCGGCGGATCCTGCTCGGCCTGCGCCCGGCCGCCGTCGTCGGCTTCGGCGGCTACGCGTCGGTCCCGACAATCATGGCCGCGACTCGGCAAGGACTCGTCACGCTCGTCCACGAGCAGAACGCAGTCCTTGGCCGGGCGAATCGAATGCTCGCCGGCCGAGTCGTTAAAATTGCGACTGCATTTCCGAGTATTCGTGGGGTTTCGGACCGGGATTCCGCTAAGCTGGCACGCACAGGTAACCCGATTCGTTCGGAGATCGCGGCCTTGGCCGAAGCGCCCTACGACACCCCGACGGAGCAGTCGCCGATCAACCTATTGGTGTTCGGCGGCAGCCAGGGCTCGCGCGCGCTGAGCCTGCTGGTCCCGGCTGCCGTGGCCGCGTTGCGGCCCGAGCAGCGCCGCCGTCTGGTCATCGCGCAGCAATGCCGGCCGGAGGACCTGGACGAGGTCCGTGCAGCCTATGCGGGCATCGATCAGCCCGTCGACCTCGCCGCCTATTTCACCGACATGGGCGCCCGGCTCGGCCGAGCCCAGCTGGCGATCACGCGCGCCGGCGCCTCGACCATCGCCGAGCTCGCCGGCGCCGGCCGGCCGGCGATCCTGATCCCCTATCCCTACGCCACCGACGACCACCAGCGGGCCAATGCCGAGGCGCTGGCCTCCGCCGGCGGCGGCTGGGTGATGATCGAGCGGGAGACCACCGCCGCGGATCTGGCGCTGGCGCTCGCCCGGCTGATCGACGCGCCGGACGCGCTCGCCGACGCCGCAGGCCATGCCCGGGCGTTCGGCATCATCGATGCCGCCGACCGGCTCGCCGACCTGGTCGAGGACTGCGCGCGCCTGCCTCGGCAGACCGTCGAACAGCGGGTGCCGGCATGACCAGCACCATGCCCTTCGACATCGGCACCCTGCACTTCGTCGGCATCGGCGGCATCGGCATGAGCGGCATCGCCGAGGTGATGCATACCCTCGGCTACAAGGTGCAGGGCAGCGACGTGGCCGAGAACGCGAATGTCAGGCGGCTGCGGGCGCTCGGGATCGAGGTCGCCATCGGCCATGACGCGGCCAACCTGGGCGAGGCGGCGGTGGTCGTCGTCTCCTCGGCGATCAAGGCCGGCAACCCGGAGCTCGACGCCGCGCGGGCCCGGCGCACGCCGGTCGTGCCGCGGTCCGAGATGCTGGGCGAGCTGATGCGCCTGAAATGGGCAGTCGCCATCGGCGGCACCCACGGCAAGACCACGACCACCTCGATGGTCGCCGCCCTGCTGGATGCCGGCCGGATGGACCCGACGGTGATCAACGGCGGCGTC
The DNA here is from genome assembly GCA_050329975.1 of Alphaproteobacteria bacterium. Classification (GTDB taxonomy): domain Bacteria; phylum Pseudomonadota; class Alphaproteobacteria; order CALKHQ01; family CALKHQ01; genus CALKHQ01. The sequence goes on from JBHJOG010000199.1 coordinate 5,906, forward strand.
ATCAACGCCTACGGCACCAATGCCCGGCTCGGCAAGGGCGACTGGATGATCGTCGAGGCCGACGAGTCCGACGGCAGCTTCGTCAACCTGCCGGCGACCGTCGCGGTCGTGACCAACATCGACCGCGAACACATGGACTACTACGACAGCTTCGACGAGGTGCGCGACGCCTTCCAGGCCTTCATCGCCAACATCCCCTTCTACGGCTTCGCCGTGATGTGCATCGACCATCCCGAGGTGCAGGCGATGATCCCGTCGCTGTCCGACCGCCGGGTGATCGCCTACGGCCGCAGCCGGCAGGCCGACGTGCGCGCGACCAACATGGAGATGAGCCCGAGCGGCGCCAGCTTCGACGTCGAACTCGGCAGCCACGTCACCGGCGGGCCGGTGACGCTGCGCGAGCTGAAGCTGCCGATGGCCGGGGAGCACAACGTGCTCAACGCCTGCGCCGCGATCGCAGTCGCCAACGAACTAGGGGTCAACCACGCAGCGATCCGCAAGGGCCTGGCCAAGTTCGGTGGCGTGAAGCGGCGCTTCACCCGCACCGGCACCGTCGGCGGGGTCACGGTCATCGACGACTACGGCCATCACCCGGTCGAGATCGCCGCCGTGCTGTCGGCCGCCCGCCATGCCGGCGGGGGCCACGTCATCGCCGTGGTCCAGCCGCACCGCTACACCCGACTCGCTTCGCTGTTCGACGACTTCTGCACCTGCTTCAACGACGCCGACCACGTACTGGTCGCCGACGTCTATCCGGCCGGCGAGGCGCCGATCGAGGGCTTCGACCGGGATGCGCTCGTCGCCGGCCTGCTGGCGCACGGCCATCGCAACGCCTCCGCGCTCGCCTCCGCCGACGAGCTGGCCCGGCGGGTTGCCGCGATCGCCCTACCCGGCGACCTGGTCGTCTGCCTCGGCGCCGGCAACATCACCGCCTGGGCCAACGCCCTGCCGGAGCAGTTGGCGGCGCTGGCATCCCCCCAGGTCGTGGCCGGAGGGCAGCGCTGATGATGGCCGCCACCGTGCCGGACGCGCCCGCGATGCCGCCCGACTCGCTTGCCGAGCGCACACCTGCCCTGCGCGGCCGGGTCAGCCCGAATGCCGACCTGGCGAGGACCAGCTGGTTCCGCGTCGGCGGCCCGGCCGAGGTCCTGGTGCGTCCGGCCGACCTCGACGACCTGGTGACGTTCCTGCAGCAGCGGCCGGCGGCCCCGGTCACCGTGCTCGGCGTCACCTCCAACGTGCTGATCCGCGACGGCGGGATCCCGGGCTATGTGCTCAAGCTCGGCCGCGGCTTCGCCGACATCCGCCATGAAGGCGCCGATGTCGTCGCCGGCGCCGCGGCGCTCGACGTCAACATCGCGCGCTATGCCGCCGCCGCCGGTATCGCCGGGCTCGAGTTCCTGGTCGGCGTGCCGGGTACGCTGGGCGGCGCGCTGCGGATGAACGCCGGCGCCTACGGCAGGGAAATCAAGGACGTGCTGGTCGAGGCCTATGCGCTGGACGCGAACGGCAACCGGCTGGTCCTGTCCCCTGAGCAGATGGCCCTCGGCTATCGCCACTGCGGGGCGCCAATGGACCTGCTCTTTACCGGCGCCCGGCTGCGCGGCGCGCCCGGCGACGGTCCGGCAGCCGAGGCGCGGATGGCAGAGATCCAGGCTCGGCGCGAGGCGACCCAGCCGATCCGGTCCCGTACCGGCGGCAGCACCTTCCGCAACCCGACCGACGCTCCCGGCGGCGAGAAGGCCTGGGCCTTGATCGACCGCGCCGGATGCCGGGGCCTGCGGCTCGGCGGCGCCCAGGTGTCGGAGCAGCACTGCAACTTCCTGATCAACACCGGCAGCGCCACCGCAGCCGAGCTGGAGGCGCTGGGCGAACTGGTCCGGGCGCGGGTGCTCGCCGACAGCGGCATCGCGCTGCGCTGGGAGATCAAGCGCCTCGGCGTCCCCCTGGTGGGGGAGGCATCGTGATGGCGCGCAAGCGGGTCGCCGTGCTGATGGGCGGCATCTCGGCCGAGCGCGCGGTGTCGCTGTCGAGCGGCGCCGGCTGCCTGAACGCCCTGCGCGAGGCCGGCTTCGACGCCTACAAGGTCGACGTCACCGAGGACATCGGCAAGCTGGTCGCAGCCCTGACCCCGGCGCCGGACTGCGTGTTCAACATGCTGCACGGCCGCTTCGGCGAGGACGGCTGCATCCAGGGCCTGCTGGAGCTGATCGGCGCGCCCTATACCGGGTCCGGCGTGCTCGCCTCGGCGCTGGGCCTGGACAAGCGGGTGTCGCGCGCGGTGTTCGAGACTGCAGGCATCCCGATGCCGCCGGCGATGCTGGTCCACCGCTCGCATGCGCCGAACAGCGACCCGATGCCACGGCCCTTCGTGGTCAAGCCCGTCAACGAAGGCTCCAGCGTCGGCGTCCGCATCCTGTTCGAGGGCGACAACGAGCCGGCCTTCACCGCCGACACCTGGGCCTATGGCGACCAGGTCTATGTCGAGCGCTACATCCCGGGCCGGGAGATCCAGGTCGCAGTGATCGGCGAGGGCGAGGAGACCGAGGCGATCGGCGCGATCGAGATCCGCACCCGCCGCAAGTTCTACGACTATGTCGCCAAGTACACCCCCGGCGAGTCCGAGCACATCATGCCGGCCCCGATCCACCCGCAGGCCTATGGCGAGTGCTTGCGCCTGGCGGCGGCGGCGCACCGGGCGCTCGCCTGCCGCGGGGTCAGCCGGGCCGACTTCCGCTACGACGACACCGCCGGGGAGCCCGGAAAGCTCTACCTGCTGGAGCTCAACACCCAGCCGGGCATGACGCCGACCTCGCTGGTGCCCGAGATCACCGCCCACAACGGCGTCAGCTACGTGGAACTGGTCCGCCGCATGGTCGAGCTGGCCGCCTGCGACACACCCGGCGAGATCCGCCACACCGTTCCGGCCAAGGGAGACGCCGCATGACCGTCGCCCGCTACGAGCCGATGCTGGATCCGTTCCCGGATTTCGAGCCGGTCTGGGACAACGTCCGCCCGCTGGGCAAGGATCATCCCGTGCTGGCGCTGTTGACGGGGCAGCATCCGTTCAGCCGCCGGCTCGACCGCTGGGCGCGCGTCGCCGGCTTCTCGGTCGCGCTGTCGGTGACCGCGGCGTCCGCGGTGTTCGCCGTCCAGATCGATCTGCCGCGGCGGTTCTCCGAGCAGATTTCCGATGTCGGCAGCGTCGCCGCCCACCAGGCCGGCTTTCAGGTCGGCGAGGTGCTGGTCTCCGGCCGGGCGCAGACCGACATGGACGCCCTGCGGCTGGCGATCGGCGTCGGCCGCGGCGATCCGATCCTGGAGGTCGATCCCGGGTTGATCCGGCGGCGGATCGAAACCCTGCCCTGGGTGCGCAGCGCCCATGTGGAGCGCCAGCTGCCCGACATCATCCGCATCAGGCTGGTCGAGCGCGTGCCGTTCGCGCTGTGGCAGCGCAACCAGCGGATCGCGGTGGTCGACGAGGAAGGCTTCATCCTGCCCGCGACCGGCAGCGAGGCCGAGGACGCGCTGCCGATCATCGTCGGCACACAGGCCCCGGAGAACGCCCCGGCCCTGTTTGCGATCCTCGCCACCGAGCCGGCCCTGTCGCAGCGGGTGCGGGCCGCGACCTGGGTCGACGACCGGCGCTGGACGCTGCGGCTCGACAACGGAATCGACGTCCACCTGCCGGCGGCACGGCCGGATGCGGCATGGACGCGTCTGGCGCGGCTGGATCGGGAGCAAAGCCTGCTGTCGCGGGACATCGTGGCGGTCGACCTGCGGCTCGACGACCGGCTGGTCGTCCGGCTCGGCGCCGACGCCATCGCAGCCATGGGGGTGGATCAGGATGCGTGACGGGCTGATTGCAGCATTGGATATCGGATCCAGCAAGGTCTGCTGCCTGATTGCCGACGTCTCGCGGGACGGCCCGCCGCGCGTAACCGGCATCGGCCACCAAGTCTCCAGCGGCGTGCGCAACGGCGTCATTACCGACCTCGAGGCGGCGACCCACGCGATCACCGGCGCCGTCCACGCCGCCGAGGAGATGGCCGGCGAGACCATCGAGCGGGTGGTCGTCGCGCTCACCGGCTGCCCGCCGCGGTCGCGGACCCTCACCGCGGCGGTGCCGCTGTCCGGCGACCAGGTCGGCGACGCCGACATGCGCCGCGTGCTCGACCTCGGCCGCAGCCGGCAGGAGAGCGACAGCGAGATCGTGCTGCACGCGATCCCGCGCGGCTACGGCATCGACGGCCAGTTCGGCATCAGCGACCCGCGCGACATGTACGGCAGCGAGCTGTCGGTCGAGATGCACCTGGTCTACGCCGTGGCGTCGCATATCCGCACCCTGCAGACCTGCGTGCGCCGCGCCCATCTGGTCATGGAGACCCCGGTCGCCGCCGGCTATGCCGCCGGGCTCGCCAGCCTGGTCAGCGACGAGCTGGAGCTGGGCGTGACCCTGGTCGACATGGGCGCCGGCCGCACCTCGCTCGCGGTCTTCTTCGACGGCGCGCTGGTCTACACCGATTCCGTCCCCGTCGGCGGCGCCCATGTCACCAACGACATCGCCCACGGCCTGTCGACCCCGATCGGCCATGCCGAGCGGATGAAGACCCTCTACGGCGCCGCCATGCCCTCGCCGTCCGACGCCCAGGAGGTGATCGACGTGCCCCTGGTCGGCGAGGACGGACGCCGCGACGGCCAGCAGGTCCCGCGCGCCGTGCTCAACACCATCATCCAGCCGCGGATGGAAGAGACCTTCGAGCTGGTGCGCGAACGCCTGGACTCGAGCGGCGTCGCCCACTGCGCCGGCCGGCGCGTCGTGCTCACCGGCGGCGCTAGCCAGCTGCAGGGCGTCCGCGACCTGGCCAGTCACGTGCTCGACAAGCAGGTGCGGATCGGTCGGCCGATCGGCTTCGCCGGGCTGGCCGAGACCAGCGGCGGCCCGGCCTTCGCCACCGCCGCCGGCCTGATCGCCTATGCCGGCCGGATGCAGTCCGAGCCGGAGCTGCAGACGGTCACCAAGCCGCACCGGGCCGGCCTGTTCGGCCGGCTGGGTCTGTGGATGAAGGAGAGCTTCTGACCATGGCGAGCCCCAGCATCCTTGCCCGGGACATGCGCCGGCTGTGGCGGATCACCCGCCCCCCGGCCGACCGGAGATCCCCTGGTCGTCGTCACGGCCCAACAGCTGAACCAAGGGCCTTCAAGCAACCGGCCCCAACCAACCCCGAAATATCAGGCGCATCGAAGCGGAGACAAGCATGAGCCTCAATCTCAACATCGAGCAGATCCAACCCGAACTGCGCCCGCACATCCTGGTGATCGGCGTCGGCGGCGCCGGGTGCAACGCCGTCAACAACATGATCCGGGCCAAGCTGGAAGGCGTGGAGTTCCTGGTCGCCAACACCGACTCCCAGTCGCTGGCGGCCTCGCTCTGCGAGCGCCGGATCCAGATCGGCGCCAACCTGACCCAGGGCCTGGGCGCCGGCGCCCGGCCGGAGGTCGGCCGGGCCGCGGCGGAGGAAGACCTGGAAGAGCTCCTCTCCCACCTGAACGGCGTCCACATGGTGTTCATCACCGCCGGCATGGGCGGCGGCACCGGCACCGGCGCGGCGCCGGTGATCGCGCGCGCCATCCGCGAGCAGGGCATCCTCACCGTCGGCGTGGTGACCAAGCCGTTCCACTTCGAGGGCCAGCAGCGGATGCGGATCGCCGATCAGGGCATCCAGGAGCTGCAGCAGTATGTCGACACGCTGATCGTGATCCCGAACCAGAACCTGTTCCGGATCGCCAGCGAGAAGACCACCTTCGCCGACGCCTTCAACATGGCCGACGAGGTGCTGAACTGCGGCGTGCGCGGGGTCACCGACCTGATGGTGATGCCCGGGCTGATCAACCTGGACTTCGCCGACATCCGCACCGTGATGGGCGAGATGGGCAAGGCGATGATGGGCACCGGCGAGGCCGACGGCGACCGCCGCGCGGTCGACGCCGCCGAAGCGGCGATCTCCAACCCGCTGCTCGACGACGTCTCGATGAAGGGCGCGCGCGGGGTGCTGATCAACATCTCCGGCGGCGGCGACATGACGCTGTACGAGGTCGACGAGGCCTGCAATCGCATCCGCGAGGAGGTGGACCCGGACGCCAACATCATCTTCGGCGCCACCTTCGACGACGGGCTCGACGGCCGGATGCGGGTGTCGGTGGTCGCCACCGGCATCGAGGCCAGCGAGGAGAACGCGCCGCGGACGACGGTGCTCAGCCTCGCCGCCGACGGCGGCCGGCCGGTACCGGCGCCGCGTCTGGCGCCGCGGGCCGCGGACGTGCCGGTGAAGGGCCAGGAGAACCTGGCCGCGGCTGCCGAATCCGCGATCAAGGAGCGAGCGCCCGAGCCGGTCGAGCCGGTCGAGACCAGCCGGCCCGCCGCGCCGGCACCGCAGGTCTCGGCACCCGCCCAGCCGCAGATCCGCACCTACGGCCAGCCGTCGACGCCCCATGGCGCTCCGGAGCAGCCGCAGCGCCAGCCGCTGCGCGCCGGTCCCCGCGCATCCGCCGCACCGGCGATGCAGGGCGGCAGCAGCGTCGCGACAGGCCGGGTCTCGACGCCCCCGACTTACGGCGCCCACAGCGGCTATCCAGGGCCATCGATGACGGCGACCGCGCGCGCGATGCCGGAGCCGGAGGTGGCCGAGCGGCCATTCCTGCCGCCGGAGGCGATCGAGCCGGAGCGCCGGCGCCAGCCGCTGGACGCGCCGGTCGAGACCGACGACCACGGCAAGGGCAAACTCCGCTTCCGCGGCAAGAGCGGCCCGAGCCTGTTCGAACGGATGACCGGCACCGGCCGGGCCCGTCGCGAGGACGAGGCCGAGCATGACGAGGCGGGCTACGGCGCCTATGCCGAGCCGAGCCGGCAGGCACCCGCACCCCGGCAGGAGCCGCAGGCCCAGCTGAGCGGCCTCGACCCGATCGACCAGCCGGAGCCCCGGCGCCAGTCCGAGGACGACATGCTGGACATCCCGGCCTTCCTCCGCCGCCAGGCGAACTGAGCTCTCCCGGACAGACCCCTCTATCGGGATCTGCCCCAACTGATGCCCCCGCCATCCCCCCGGCGGGGGCATTTTCGTCGGGATGCGGGCGGGGCATGCGGCCGCAGGCTCCATCAACCGCTTGACCTCGCGGCCGGCCCGGCGCTAGCTAGCGCCATGTGCGCCCATTTCGGCATTTCGCGGCGAATTACTGACCCGGCCCCCGCGGGGGTTCCGGGTCATGGTTCTGCCTGCCTATCGATTTGCCGAAAGGAGACATCGCATGATGTCCACTGCGCGAGCGGCCGAAACACCGGCCGGAACTGACACCTCCACCCCGCCGCCCGATCCCTGCGACCATGTCTGGCGCTATCGCATGATCGCGCACGCCGATCCCGGGCTGCTGCCGCGGCTGGTTGCGCCGGTGGCCAAGCTCGGGCTGGTCCCGGACAGCTGCAGCTTCTTGCGGCGCGACGACGGGCTGGCAGCCATCGAGCTGGCGGTCAGCGGGCTGACCCAGGGCCAGGCCGACCATCTGCGGCTGGTCTATTCGGTGTTGCCGGCGATGCGGGCGGTCGAGCTCGCCGCGCGGCCACTAGGGAGCGGGCGTCATGGCTGACCGGCTCTATATCTTCGACACCACCCTGCGCGACGGCGCCCAGAGCCAGGGCGTCGACTTCTCGGTGAACGACAAGACCCAGATCGCCGAGGCGCTCGACGCTCTCGGAGTCGCCTATGTCGAAGGCGGCTGGCCGGGCGCCAATCCGACCGACGACGCCTTCTTCGCATCCCCGCCGGCGCTGAAGACGGCGACCTTCACCGCCTTCGGCATGACCCGTCGGCCGGGACGCAGCGTCGAGAACGATCCCGGCGTCAACGCCCTGCTCAACTCGAGCGCGCAGGCGATCTGCATGGTCGGCAAGGCGTGGGACTTCCACGTCGACGTCGCGCTGGGCGTCGGCCACGACGAGAACCTGGCGATGATCGCCGACAGCATCGGCTATGTGCACGCCCGCGGCCGCGAGGCGATGTACGACGCCGAGCATTTCTTCGACGGCTTCAAGGCCAACCCGGACTATGCGCTCGCCTGCGTGCGCGCCGCCTACGCGGCCGGGGCGCGGTGGGTCGTGCTGTGCGACACCAATGGCGGCACCCTGCCCCACGAGGTGCGCCGGATCGTCGCCCAGGTGGCCGAGCACATCCCGGGCGACCGGCTCGGCATCCACGCCCACAACGACACCGAGAACGCGGTCGCCAACTCGCTCGCCGCCGTCGAGGCCGGCGTCCGCCAGGTTCAGGGCACCTTGAACGGGCTGGGCGAGCGGTGCGGCAATGCGAACCTGGTGTCGCTGATCCCCTCGCTGATGCGCAAGTGCGACGGCCGCTACGACCTCGGCATCTCGGACGCGCAGCTGGCCAGCCTGACCCACGTGTCGCGGCTGCTCGACGAGTTGCTGAACCGCGCGCCCAACCGCCACGCCGCCTATGTCGGCGAGGCTGCGTTCGCCCACAAGGGCGGGCTGCACGTCTCGGCGGTGCAGAAAGACCCGCGGACCTACGAGCACTTGCCCCCGGAGACGGTCGGCAACCGCCGCCACATCGTCGTCTCCGACCAGGCCGGACGGTCCAATGTGCTGGTCCGGCTGGCCGACGCCGGCATCATGGTCGCCAGCGACGATCGGCGGATCGACCGGCTGGTCGGCGAGGTCAAGGCGCGCGAGTTCGACGGCTACAGCTACGACGGCGCCGAAGCGAGCTTCGAGCTGCTGGCCCGGCGCGCGCTGGGCGAGTTGCCGGAGTTTTTCCGACTGCTCAGCTTCCGCACCGAGGTCGAGCGCCGGCTGAACGCCCGCGGCGAGCTGACCACCATCAGCCAGGCGGTGATCAAGGTCGACGTCGACGGCGCGGAATCGATGCAGGTGGCCGAGGGCAACGGCCCGGTGAACGCGCTCGACGCGGCGCTGCGCAAGGCGCTGGTGCCGGTCTATCCGGGGCTGGAGGCGATGCGGCTGACCGACTTCAAGGTCCGCATCCTCACCCCGCAGGCGGCGACGGCGGCGGTGACCCGGGTGATGGTGCAATCGGAGGGGGCCGACGGCGAGCGCTGGTCGACCGTGGGAATCTCGGCCAACATCATCGACGCCGCCTATATCGCGCTGCAGGACAGCCTGACCTGGTTCCTGTTCCACCGGCAGGGCGCCAGCGACCGCAGGGCCGCGGGGCATACCGGCAAGGACGGCACGCAGCGCGCGGCCGAATGAGACGATGGCCGGCACGGATTCGACCCAAGCCCCGAAGCTCGGCGGCCCCAGCGTCATCCTGATCGAGCCGCAGCTTGGCGAGAATATCGGCGCGGCGGCGCGCGCGATGCTGAACTGCGGGCTCACCGACCTGCGGCTGGTCAACCCGCGCGACGGCTGGCCGAACCCGAAGGCGGACGCGATGGCCTCCGGCGCGCTCGAATCCGCGGTGCAGGTCAGCCTCCACGACAGCACGGCGGCGGCGATCGCCGACCTGAACTACGTGCTGGCGACGACGGCGCGGCACCGGTTCATGAGCAAGCCGATCTTCACCGCCCGCGCGGCGGCAGGCGAGCTGCGGTCGCGGATCGCGGACGGGCAGCGCTGCGGCTTGTTGTTCGGGGCCGAGCGCTCGGGCATGACCAACGATGACGTCGCGCTCGCCAATGCCATCGTCACCGTGCCGCTCAACCCGTCGTTCTCGTCGCTGAACCTGGGCCAGTCGGTGCTGCTGATCGGCTATGAATGGTACCTGCGCGACGACGGCACGCCCGCGCGCAGCTTCGAGGACAAGGGCTCGCCGCCGGCGACCAAGGCCGAGCTGCAGAACTTCTTCAGCCGGCTCGAGGACGCGCTCGACGCGGTGGGCTTTCTGCGGCTGGCCGACAAGCGCCCGATCGTGGTGCGCAACCTGCGCAACCTGTTCCAGCGCGCCGACCTGACCGAGCAGGAGCTGAAGACCCTGCACGGGGTGATCGCCGCCCTGCGGCGGGAGGTTTGAGGAGCGATCACAGGGAGCATTGGACCACCGGCGTTGCGTCCTTTGACAGGCTCAGGACGAAGAAGCGTTCGAGCGGTAGCCGGCAAGCTTGGCTCACATGGCTTCGTCATTGCGAGGAGCGCAGCGACGCGGCAATCCAGGACGACCGCGCCGGCGTTTGTGCGGCTGTGTGCGGCGGCCCTGGATTGCCGCGCTGCGCTCGCAATGAACCCGGGGGAATCAAGTCTTGAGCGCTCAGGCGACCGCCTGCTCCGATGCGGCCTGCGCGGCCTCCTCGACGGCGGCCGGCCCGGCATAGGGCAGGGTCACGATTACGCTCGTTCCGACGCCCTTCTCGCTCTGGATCAGAAGCGTGCCGCCGTGCAGTTCGACCAGCGAGCGTGAGATCGCCAGCCCGAGCCCGGTACCGCCCTGGCCCTGGGTGTAGGAGGAGCGCTCCTGGTGGAACGGCTGCAGCACCTTGTGCAGCTGGTCGGGCGCGATGCCGATCCCCTGGTCGATCACCGACACCCGGTAGCTCGACTGGTCGGTCGTCGGCTTGCCGACCACCGAGATCACGGTGCCGGGAAAGGCGAACTTGACCGCGTTCGACAGCAGGTTGGCGAAGATCTGGCGCAGCGCCACCGGGTCGCCCTGGATAACCGCGTTCCCGACCAGGTCGATCTCGATCGCGATCGACCGCTCCTGCGCCGCCAGTCGGACGAAGCGGTGGGCGGCCCCGGCTGCTTCGGTCAGGGGCGTGCGCTCGATCGACAGCTCCGCCCGGCCCGCCTCGATCTTGGAGAACTCCAGCACGTCGTTGATCACCGCCAGCAGGTGCCGGCCACTGGAGTTGATGTCGGCGGAATATTCCTTGACCCGCGCCTCGTTGGCCGGGGTCGAGCCGAGCAGGTCGGAGAAGCCGATGATCGCATTCAGCGGCGTGCGCAGCTCGTGGCTCATGTTGGCGAGGAACATCGACTTGGCCCGGCTGGCCGCCTCGGCATCGGTGGCCAGCTGGCGCTGGATGTCGCGTTCGTGCTTCAGCCGCGCTTCGCGCGCGGTGATGGCGTCGATGAAATAGCCGTGGGCACGCGCCATCTGGGCTATCTCGTCGCGTTCGGTGTCCACCACCTTGATGAAGTCGCCGTCGACGCCGCGCCGCATCGCCACCTGCAGCCGCTTGATCCGGTTCAGCACCCGTTCGCGGAACAGCAACACGCCGAGCAGGCCCGCGGCGACGCTGATCAGCATGATCCCGCCCAGAGTCCACTGGCCGGCCCGCACGCTGTCGATGATGCCGACGCGCTGGCCGTCGGCCGCGGCGCTGATGCTGTTGAACAGCGTCATAGTGGCCGAGACGAAGCGGCCGGCGGCGAAACGGTGGGCAGCGAGCCTTCCGTCCACCATCCGCCGCGCTTCCGCCAGCTCGACCGCCAGCGCCAGGATGCCGTCATCGCCGGCGATGATCTGGTGCAGGTCGTTGCGCATGGTGCGGAGCACGATCCGGGAGGCGGGCTGCAGCAGGTCGTACCCCGCGTCGAGCTCGCGCCAGCGGGCGCGGATAGGCTCAACGTCGTAGGCCGCCTCGGTGTAGTCGTTGAGCGCGGTGATCGCGACCACCTCCCACAGCAGGTCCGAGGCGCCGTAGCGCCACGCCTGCGACTCCTCGCGCAGCGAGGGCATGGTGGCCATGGCGGACAGCACGTCGGCATGGCCGGTGGCACGGGGCAGCGTCAGCAAGGTGCGGATCTCTACGATCCGACGCACCATCGCATCGAACCGCCCTTGCCGCTCGACCAGGTTCGCGGTCGCATTGTCGAGCGATTCGATGCTGGCGATCAGCTCGTCGCTGGCGGTCCTGACCCGTCGCAGCGGCACCTCCGCCAGCGCGATCTCGGTCAACGCCGGCACCAGTTCGTCCAGGACAGCCAGCAGATCGCGCTTCTGATCGTCGATCTTGTGCCGGTTGGTCGCCAGTTCGACCATCGACTGGGACAGCGCCAGCGACGGCGCCGCGACGGCAAGCTCGTTGGCGTCGCGGGCAAGCCCGGCCGCCATCGTCAGCACCGGCAGGGTCTTGCCCGCCATGTCGTCGAAGCCGGCGCGCAGGTCGAACAGCATGCTGATCGCGACCGCACTGGCCGCGAGGACGCAGGCCATCGTGGTGGCGATCGTCATGACGAACTTGGCGGTGATCCCGAAATTCATGGCGATCCCGATGGCCGCGCTAGCTGCCGTGCTGCAGGAGTGACGGCGGTGCCGCGTAGAAGCCCTGGCCGCCCATTTGCCCGAGCGTGCGTGCGTAGATCGCCGTCGCCGAGTTGGATATCGCGTGGATGCGCTCTGCAAAGCCGCTGGCCACCGCTGACGGAATGGCCTGCGCGTCGAAACCCGGCACATGCAGAGCCGTCTGGGTCGCCGCTTCCACCAGCGCCATCCATTCCGCATCGTCGTCGCAGACCGAGGGCACGAAGGCCAGCTGCCCCAGGCTGAACTCGGATCGCCATACCGGAGAGCGCTGCGGCGAACGCAGCAGGCTCTGCGCCAGGATCGCATAGTGATGATGGGTCACAGCGTCACAGCGCTGGCGGAAGAACGCGTTGAACAGGCCGTCGATCGACTGGTAGTCGATGATCTCCACCGATCTGGCGCGCGCGCGCAGCGCCTCCCGCAGGTTGGCCTGCACCGTCGGGTGCCGGCTGGCGCAGATTCGCGCCAACGGCGGCAGGCTGTCGACCCCGCCAATTCCCGGTTGGAACGAGACCAGCATCTGCTCGTCCTCGAGAATCGGCGACAAGTAGGCGATGCTGTGCTCGGCGTCGGCCACGTGGTCACGGCGGATCGTGCTCAGCACCACGTCGACCAGCCGTTCCCTGAGCGCCAGAGCGGCGCTGCTGTCGTCGACCTCGAAGACCCGGATTGCCTGGCCGTCGCCGACCGCGGCCAGGGCCACCACCCGGCAGAACTCGATGAAATATCCTGCCCAGACCCCGTCGGCGCGGATCTCGGCCAGCCCGACGCCGCTGCGGTGCACGCCGCAGCGCACATAGCCGCGCTCCTGCACGACCGAGAGCAGGCTCGGTCCGCTGCCGGCCGCGGCCGGCGCCTCGCGGGCGGCAAAGGCCAGCACCGCGAGCAAGGCCGTCACGGCGACGAGCGGTCGCAAACGGCGCAGGCCCTGGGCGAAGGCGTTGAGGTACATGCGGGAATCATAGGCCCGGCCGGCTTAATCACGGCTTAAAAGGCCGGCGCGGCGACCGCCCCTCGGCACACCTCGGGTTTGACATTCGGCGCCGGCACTGTATAACCCGCGCCATTGCTGGACATGCGGGTGCGGCTGGAACGGGTCGTGCCACGCTTGCCTATGACGGATTCGCTGCGGCGGTCCAGGGCAGGCTATCCGGTACACATAGCGCGACAAACCGAGCCGCATCAGCGGTCAACGCGGGAGCATATGGCGCATGAGCAAGCGCATTCAGGCGAAGTACAAGATCAACCGGCGGCTACGCTGCAACCTCTGGGGCCGGCCGAAGAGTCCCTACAACAAGCGCGAATATGGGCCCGGCCAGCACGGCCAGCGGCGGCGCAAGCCCTCCGACTTCGGCATCCAGCTGATGGCCAAGCAGCGGCTGAAGGGCTATTACGGCAACATCGGCGAGAAGCAGTTCCGCAAATATTACGACAACGCCGCCCGGCGGAAGGGCGACACCGGCGAGAACCTGATCGAGTTGCTGGAGCGCCGGCTGGACGCGGTGGTCTATCGCGCGAAGTTCGTGCCGACGGTGTTCGCCGCCCGCCAGTTCATCAACCACGGCCATATCCGGGTCAACGGCAAGCGCGTGAACATCTCCTCGTTCATGGTGCGCGACGGCGACGTGATCGAGATCAAGCAGAAGTCCCGCGAGCTGCCGCTGGTGCTGGAGGCGATCGCGTCGACCGAGCGCGATGTGCCCGACTATCTGAACGTCAACTTCGACAAGCTGACCTGCACCTACGTCCGCGGCCCCTCCTTCTCCAAGCAGGACGTGCCCTATCCGGTGCATATGGAGCCGAATCTGGTCATCGAGTTCTACTCCCGCTGACCTCGTCTCATGGACGCGACCGAGGCGGCCCGCTGTGGCCGCCTTTTTCGTTGGCGCCGCCGCGCCGGTGTCTGGGGAATCAGCACCGCCCTGTGCGGTGGTTCACAACCGGCGGCTGGATGGGTCGCCAAATCCAGGTCATCGCAACGGGCCAAGGTCGCAGACCGGGCCGAGACACTGGAGACAGACCATGTTCGCTTTCGCCGCCAAGCTCGCCGCCGCGCTTACTGTCACCGCCGCGCTCTCCGCCCAGGCCTTCGCCGCCCCGACCGTCGTGGTCGAGGACCAGGCGGTCGCCACCGTCGCCGGCCAGACCATCGAGGTCGCCGTCTACTGCGAGTACATCATCCTGTGGGACGCCTGGGGCAACGCCTATTACGAGTACTACTGCTA
>JBHJOG010000200.1:0-13323 GCA_050329975.1 Alphaproteobacteria bacterium
GGCCTGTTCCGGCACACCTGCCCAGGCCATGATTGCCTGCTCCGTCATCGGGCCGTGCAGGCCATCGACGGCCCCGCGATAGTAACCGAGCCGGGTCAGCCACTCCTGCCATTTGCGCACCATGGTGCGGTCGAGCTCGATCGAGGTGGCGATGTCGCTCAGCGCCTTGCCGGTCTCCCCCATCTGGCGGTAGGCCATCGCCCGGTTAGCGTAGGCCGACGCCCAGGTCGGCGCCAGGGCCAAGGCCTGGTTGTAGGCATCGATTGCCGGCCGGTAGTATCCCAGCCGTGCGTACGCGTACCCCTGATTGTGATGTTCGATCGCCGCTGCATTGATTGCCTCGGCACCTTGCCAGACCGGTATCGGCGCATGGCTCTGGGCGTGCGCGGAGGCCGGCGCGAGCGACGTGGCGATGGCGCCCATCAGGAGCACGGCGCCTGCGAGACTCTGGAGGTGGATCAGTCGGGAAGCTGTCGCCATTTGATCGATGCCTGTGATTCGTTAACGTCCCCATCGGCGGGCAGTTTGGCAGATGCGGACCAAAGGTCAATTTTGGCGCGGCGTGGCGGCGGCCGCGCAGGCGCACGCATTGTTGCGCCGCCGGGTCGATTCTGGCAATGTCCGCGCGCCCCGGTCAGGGGCGCGCGTTCGGCGCCATTTCCTGCCTCGCGCGAGGGGCAATCGTACAGCGAATGGGATAACAAGACATGACGGTGGCCTACTGGTTGGTCATTATTTTCGGCCTGACGGCCATCGCCTACGCGATCTACACCGCCCGAATCGTGCTCTCGGCCAGCCCGGGCAGCCAGCGCATGCAGGAAATCGCCGGGGCGATCCAGGAGGGGGCGCGCGCCTACCTCAATCGGCAGTACCTGACCATTGGCGCAGTCGGCATCATCATCTTCGTTATCGTCACGCTCCTGCTCGGCATCTGGGTGGGAGTCGGGTTCCTGGTCGGCGCCATCCTGTCCGGCCTCGCCGGCTATGTCGGCATGCTGATCTCGGTCCGTGCGAACGTACGTACCACCGAGGCGGCCCGCAAAGGACTTGCCGCGGGCCTGGACATCTCCTTCAAGGCCGGGGCCGTGACCGGCATGCTGGTCGCCGGCTTCGCGCTGCTCGGCGTCACCATCTATTACGGTGTCCTGCAGATGGTCGGCGTGACCGACCGCGGCATGATCGACGCCCTGGTGGCGCTCGGCTTCGGCGCCTCGCTGATTTCCATCTTTGCCAGGCTCGGCGGCGGCATCTTCACCAAGGGCGCGGACGTCGGTGCTGACCTCGTCGGCAAGGTCGAGGCCGGCATTCCCGAGGACGACCCGCGCAACCCGGCAGTGATTGCCGATAACGTCGGCGACAATGTCGGCGATTGCGCCGGCATGGCGGCCGACCTTTTCGAGACCTATGCGGTGACGGTCGTCGCCACCATGGTGCTTGCCTCGATCTTCTTCATCGCCAGCCCTGATCTTCGCGTCGCCGCGATGCAGCTTCCGCTGGCCATCGGCGGGGTCTGCATCGTCGGCTCTGTGGTCGGCACCTTCTTCGTGCGCCTCGGCCGCTCCAACAACATCATGGCCGCGATGTACCGCGGCTTTGCCGTCGCCGCGGCGATATCGATCGTCGGCATCGCCGTCATGATCTGGATCACGGTCGGCTTCGGCGCGCTGGAGGGGCTTGCCGACGAGACAAGCGGCTTCGACCTGTTCCTTTGCGCCATCGTCGGGCTGATCGTCACCGGGCTGATCATGTGGGTCACCGAGTACTATACCAGCACCAGCTTTCGTCCGGTGCGCTCGGTCGCCAAAGCTTCGACGACCGGCCACGGCACCAACGTCATCCAGGGGCTGGCGATCTCGATGGAGGCGACCGCGATCCCGGCGCTGATCATCTGCGCCGCGATCATTGCCACCTACCTGCTCGGCGGCCTGTTCGGCATCGCCATCGCCGTCACCGCGATGCTGGCGCTTGCCGGCCTGGTGGTGGCGCTGGACGCCTATGGCCCGGTCACCGACAATGCTGGCGGCATCGCCGAGATGGCCAATCTCGAGGAGTCGGTGCGCAAGGTGACCGACCAGTTGGACGCGGTCGGCAACACCACCAAGGCGGTGACCAAGGGATACGCCATCGGCTCGGCCGGGCTGGGTGCGCTGGTGCTGTTTGCTGCCTACACCTCCGACCTCTCCTACTTCATCACCAACTCGTCGTCGGAGATGTTCAGCTACTTCCAGGGCGTCACCGTCAATTTCTCGCTCAGCAACCCGTTCGTCGTCGTCGGGCTGCTGGTCGGCGGCATGCTGCCCTTCCTGTTCGGGGCGATGGGCATGACCGCGGTCGGCCGTGCGGCGGGCTCGGTAGTCGAGGAGGTGCGCCGGCAATTCCGCGAGATCCCGGGGATCATGGAAGGCACCGGCAAGCCCGACTACGGCCGCGCCGTCGACATGCTGACCAAGTCGGCGATCCGCGAGATGATCATCCCCTCGCTGCTGCCGGTGCTGGCGCCGATCGTGCTGTACGTGATCATGCTCGGCATCGGCGGCAAGGACGCCGCCTTCTCCGCCCTTGGCGCCATGCTGCTCGGTGTGATCCTCACCGGGCTCTTCGTGGCGATTTCGATGACCGCCGGCGGCGGCGCGTGGGACAACGCCAAGAAGTACATCGAGGACGGCAACCTGGGCGGCAAGGGCTCCGACGCCCATAAGGCGGCGGTGACCGGCGACACGGTCGGCGATCCCTACAAGGACACCGCCGGTCCTGCGGTCAACCCGATGATCAAGATCACCAACATCGTCGCACTGCTGCTGCTCGCAGTGCTGGCGCACTGAACGCGGCGGCGGGCTCAGCCTTCCGGCGGCTTGTCCGAGATGGCATCGGCACGGCTGCCGGCCCGGCCGCGCCGGCGCGCGCCTCACGGTCGCGCCCTCGCATCGCCGCGATCCGTCCATATTCGCACCGGCTTGGTCGCATAGACCTATGGTGCCAGCAGAGGAGGGAATCGATGGCGCGCTACACGGACGAGAAAGCCATCTCGGCGATCACACCGCATCTTCAAGCAGGCGAGCGGCTGCTCAACCATGCCTATGGGGTCAAGCAGCCGCACATCGGGCTGATCATCGGGCTCCTCTGCCTCGCTATCCTGCCGGGCGTGATCGCGATCGCGCTCCTGACCAAAGAGTACCTGGTTGCCCTGACCGACCGCCGGTTCATTGTCCTACGGGTGAAGGGCGGTAAGGCCGCGGTCCAGGAGGTGTTGGAGTACGACCGCGCGAGTATGCCGCCGGTCGAGGCGAAGACGGGCGGTCTCTTCACCCACATCCGGATCACGGATGCGGCCAAGCCCTTCATCGCCAAGTTCCACCGCATGGGCATGAAGGAGAACCGTGCCAACAGCCAAGCGATCGGAGCAGCCCTGACGGGTGGCCCTGCATGAACGACGCGATGCCGCAGATCGCCTGCCCGTTCTGCGGCGGCAGCGATCCTGGTGCGCTCTGCCTCGGCTGCGGCCGGGACAAGACCGCCGCTCGCCGCATCTGCCGTCACTGCAACGGCCAGACCCCGGTCGGCGAGCCCGCCTGCCTCGCTTGCGGGCGTCGTCAGCGCAACGAGCTTGCCTGGAAGGTGCCGGTGATCGTCGGCATGTTCGCTGCGGCGAGTGCCGCGGCGCTTGCCCTCAACGTCTACTGACGGGCGTCCGCGGGCTACTCGACGAATTCTGGTTCCTTGGTGGTGGCGGAGCCGGAGCCGTGGCCCTTGCGGGGCTTCTTCGCCGCCGGCGCCTTGGCCTCGCTGAAGCGGAAGGTGAGCTTGTCGCCCTCGTCGCCCAGGTCGACGAAGACCACGCCGCCGCGGATGAGGGAACCGAACAGCAGTTCGTCGGCGAGAGGCTTCTTGACATGCTCCTGGATCACCCGTCCAAGCGGACGGGCGCCGAACAGGCGGTCGTAGCCCTTCTTCGCCAACCAGGCGCGGGCCTTGTCGCTCATCTCGATCGACACGTTGCGGTCGAGCAACTGCTCCTCCAGCTCCATCACGAACTTGTCGACCACCCGCGCGATCACCTCCTCGGAGAGGTGGGCGAACCCGATCGTGGCGTCGAGCCGGTTGCGGAACTCGGGCGTGAACATGCGCTCGATCGCTTCCTTGTCGTCGCCTTCGCGGACGGTGCGCTCGAAGCCGATTGCCGCCTTGGCCATGTCGGCCGCCCCTGCGTTGGTGGTCATGATCAGGATCACGTTGCGGAAGTCGACCGTCTTGCCATTGTGGTCGGTGAGCTTCCCGTGGTCCATGACCTGCAGCAGGATGTTGAACAGGTCCGGGTGCGCCTTCTCGATCTCGTCCAGCAGCAGCACGCAATGCGGATGCTGATCGACGGCGTCGGTCAACAGGCCGCCCTGGTCGAAGCCGACATAGCCCGGAGGCGCGCCGATCAGGCGCGACACCGAGTGCCGCTCCATGTACTCCGACATGTCGAACCGCTTGAGTTCGACGCCCAGCGCCGCCGCGAGCTGGCGGGCGACCTCGGTCTTACCCACACCGGTCGGACCGGAGAACAGGTAGTTGCCGATCGGCTTGTCCGGTTCGCGCAACCCGGCCCGCGCGAGCTTGATCGCACTGGTCAGGGCGTCGATCGCCCGGTCCTGGCCGAACACCATGCGCTTCAGGTCGCGCTCCAGGTTGCGCAGCACCTGCTTGTCGTCGCGACTGACGCTCTTCGGCGGGATGCGGGCGATCTTCGCAACCACGGCCTCGATGTCGCGCACGTTGATCGTCTTCTTCCGCCGCGAGGCCGGCAGCAGCATCTGGGCCGCGCCGACTTCGTCGATCACGTCGATCGCCTTGTCGGGCAGCTTGCGGTCGTTGATGTAGCGCGCTGCCAACTCCACCGCGGTGCGGATCGAATCCTCAGTGTAGCGGACCTTGTGATGCTCCTCATAATAGGGTTTGAGCCCGCGCAGGATCTTCACGGTGTCCTCGAGGCTCGGCTCGTTGACGTCGATCTTCTGGAACCGCCGGACCAGCGCACGGTCCTTCTCGAAGTAGTTCCGGTACTCCTTGTAGGTGGTCGACCCGATGCAGCGCAGCGTGCCGCTGGCCAGCGCCGGCTTCAGCAGATTGGACGCATCCATCGCGCCGCCGGAGGTGGCGCCGGCGCCGATGACCGTGTGGATCTCGTCGATAAACAGCACCGAGTGCGGCTTGGCCTCCAGTTCGTTGACCACCGCCTTCAGCCGCTCCTCGAAGTCGCCGCGGTAGCGGGTGCCGGCGAGCAGCGCGCCCATGTCGAGCTGGTAGATCACGGCGGGCTTCAGCACGTCGGGCACCTCGCCCTTGCTGATGCGTCGGGCCAGGCCCTCGGCGATCGCGGTCTTGCCGACGCCGGGCTCACCAACGTAGAGCGGATTGTTCTTCTGCCGGCGGCAGAGGATCTGGATGGTGCGCTCGACCTCGGCCTCGCGCCCGATCAACGGGTCGATCCGACCTTTGGCCGCCTTGTCGTTGAGGTTGACGCAATAGGTAGCCAAAGCCTCGTCGCCCTTCTTGCTGCCCTTCTCCTCGCGCGTCTCCTCTTCGGCACCGGTGACCCGCCGCTGCTCCGACTGGCCCGGCACCTTGGCGATGCCGTGGGAGATGTAGTTGACTGCATCGAGCCGGCTCATGTCCTGGTCCTGCAGGTAGAACACCGCGTGGCTCTCGCGTTCGGAGAAGATGGCGACCAGCACATTGGCTCCGGTCACCTCTTCCCGACCGGATGACTGGACATGGATGGCAGCCCGCTGAAGGACGCGCTGGAAGCTGGACGTAGGCTTCGCGTCCTCGCCGCGGCTGGTCACCAGGTAGGCGAGATCATTTTCGATGTAGGTCGACAGTTCGTCGCGCAGCCGCTGCAGGTCGATCCCGCACGCCTTGAACACGGCGATCGCGTCCTGGTCCTCGACCAGCGCCAGCAAGAGATGCTCCAGCGTCGCGTATTCGTGGCGACGCTGATTGGCCTGAGCCAGGGCACGGTGCAGGGTCTGCTCCAGATTGCGTGACAGCATTGAGCGCCTATTCCTTTTCCAGCGTGCACTGCAGGGGATGCTGATGCTGCCGCGCGAACTCGATGACCTGCGTCACCTTGGTCTCTGCGACCTCATAGGTATAGACCCCGCATATTCCGACGCCACGCCTGTGCACGTGCAACATTACTGCGGTGGCCTCGTCGCGGGTCTTGTTGAAGAACCGCTCCAGAATGTGGACGACGAACTCCATCGGTGTGTAGTCGTCGTTCAGCATCAGCACCTTGTAGAGCGAAGGCTTCTTCGTCTTCGGCTTGATCCGGACGACCACCCCGGTCCCGGAATCACCATCGCCCTTGCGCACTTCGTCGCTCATGGTTTGCTCATCCTTTCGGCAGGGAGGTCGGTTGTCCGACCCGCAACGGCCTGCCGCAATGCCTGACCGACCCCAAGATCATATGGGATTGCCCGTGGTCGGGTGAAGCAGGAATCTGCTTTCGGCCTCATATCGCCGCAGCCAGCCCTCGCGGGGGGGCGCCGCGGCCGGGACACAACCCACGCACAACAAAACGCCCACCAAATATGGTGGGCGCATGGCAGAGGTCAATCGCGCCCCGGCGACTGGCGCGGGAGGCGCCATGCCGAGGCATCCGGATCAGGCGGCAAGCGGCTTCCAGATCTTTTCAATCCCGTTTTTGAACTGGGCCCCGAGCGGTGCAAAGGCGTCATTGAGCGTGCTGGTCGCAATCTCGCTGACCTTGTTGCTCTCGGCCAGCAGCGTATCGAGGCTGGACTTCATATGGTCGGTCTGGATCGCCACCGCCTCGGTGACGCTGGCGCACGACATCAGCTGCCGTGTGGTGTTGAGGTTGGCGTCCAGGGTGGACTGGGCATAGCCCAGTACGGCCTTGTTCACCTGTTCGATACCCTTGGCCAGCGCATCGCTGCTCTGCAGCCAGGTCTCATATGCATTGCGGCTGGCCGTGGAAACGTCGTCTAGGCTCTTTGCTGCCAGATCGCCTGCCTTGCCGGCCTGCTGTTTGGCCGCGTCGATCGTCTTTTCCGCGGTCTTGACGACCGTGTCGGTGCCGGCCTGGGTCAAGGCCTCGCTGGCGGCGACGGCTTCGATCGCCTCGGTCTTCGCTTTGGTCTTGGTGGTCACTCTTACCTCCATTGGCTGGGCGGGGCAGCTTCCGCTGCCTTTGCTGCGATGCAGCATTGCACCCAAAATGGGCAGGCAGGCCAAGCGTGTCAAGAAAAATGGTGCAGTGCACAATGAAACGCGCCGGCTACCTTGTTCGCAGGTGCGTTACTCCGCAGCCTCCGCGATGCCGGGTTCCTGCCAATCCTTGTCCGGACTGGAGCGCTGATGTTCCCGCTCCTGGCGCCGGTCCCGGCGCCGGGCGCGCCAGGTGCGGACGTTCTCCCGCGCCATCAGGGCGGCCGGGGTCACGATCAGCGTCAGCACGGTGGCGAAGCTGAGCCCGAACGCGATCGCAGTGGACAACTGCACCCACCACTGGGTCGACGGCGCCCCGAGCGAGACGGTGCGGCCGGCGAAATCGATGTTCATCTGTAGCACCATCGGCATCAGGCCCAGGATCGTGGTGACGGTGGTCAACATCACCGGCCGCAGCCTCTGGGCGCCGGTCAGCAAAATGGCCAGCCGCGGATTGCTCACGGTCTTGCGGAGTTGGTCGAAGGTGTCGATCAGCACAATGTTGTTGTTCACCACGATTCCGGCCAACGCAATCACCCCGACACCGCTCATCACGATACCGAACGGCTGGTTGGTGATCAGCAGGCCCAACATCACGCCCACCGTGGACATGATCACCGCCGACAGGATCAGGAAGGCGCTGTAGAAGCTGTTGAACTGTGTCACCAGGATGATCGCCATGATGAACAGAGCGACGGCGAAAGCGTTGGTCAGGAACGCCTGTGCCTCGGCCGAATCCTCGTCCTCGCCCTGGAATGTGATCTGCACCCTCGGGTCGATGTCGGCGGCCGCCAACGCCTCGCGCAGGGTCGTCACCAGGTCGGCGGCGAGCAGCGGGTTGCCGGCGGCATCGGTCGCGTTGGGATTGATATCGGCCTTCAGCGTCATCACCCGCATGCCGCCGGACCGGTTGATCGTGCCGACCCTGGGCACGGCGGTGCGGGTGACGAAGTTGCTGATCGGGACCAGCCCGACATTGGTCTGCACGCGGATCCGGTCCAACATGCTCAGCGTCCGGTCGATCACGGGGTAGCGCGCGACGATGTCGATCTCCTCATCGGCGTCGTTGGGCCGGTACTCGCTGAACTTCAGCCCGTTAGTAACCAGTTGGATCAGGCTGCCGATCTGGGCGAGGTCGGCGCCGAACTTCGCGGCCTGCGCCCGGTCGACCGTGATTGCCCAATCGATGCCGGGCAGAGGGCGGCTGTCCTCGATATCGACCAGGCCGCCCGCCCCCTCCATCAGGGCGCGCAGCCGGGCGACCGTTGGCTCGAGCAGTTCGGGGAACTGCGAGGCCACCTCCAACTGCACCGGCTTGCCCGAGGGCGGCCCGGCTTCCTCCTCACGGACCTCGACATGGATCCCGGCCAAGTGGCTGGTCCGTTCGAGAATCTCGTGCTCGATCTCCACAGCCGGCCGGCGCGATTCCCACTCGACGAACTCGAGGGAGATGATCCCGATCACATCCTCCGCCGCTTCCTGGTTCTGGCCCTGGCCGCCGGCCCGGGTGTAGACCGAGGCCATCTCGCCGCGCTCATTGCCGATCTCGATCACGATCTGCTCGACCTCGCGGATCAGGAAGTCCTTCTCCAGCACCGACAGATTGCCGCGGGCGGCGACCTGCAGGCTCACCCGCTCCGGCTCGATCGACGGGAAGAACTCGATACCCCGGCCGAAGGCGCCATAGGCCATCTGGGCGCCGATCAGCGCCGCGACCGCGGCGGCCAGGATCTTCCCCGGATGGCGCAGCGCCCAGGCCAACACCTTGAGGTAGCCGCGGGTGAAGCCACGCAGCGACTGCAGGCCGTTCTCGATCGAGCCGGACTCGGACTCGCCCGACAGCAGCTTCATCTGCGCGACCTTGGCCTGATCTACCCTCGGCTGTTTCCGGCCGATGACGCTGCCGAGCACCGGCACGAAGATCAGCGCCATCGTCAGCGACGCCGCCAGCGTCGCGATCAGGGTGATCGGCAGGTACTGCATGAACTCGCCGACGATCCCCGGCCAGAACAGCAGCGGCAGGAAGGCGGCGAGTGTCGTTGCGGTCGAGGCGATGATCGGCCAGGACATCCGGCGGGCGGCGCGCCCGTAGGCGTCCTTGGTCGTGTATCCCTCCGCGATCTTGCGGTCGGCGTATTCGGTGACGACGATCGCGCCGTCGACCAGCATGCCCACCGCCAGGATCAGCGCGAACAGGACGACGATGTTGATGGTCAGCCCCATGACCGCCAGCACCAGGATGCCGGTCAGGAATGAGCCGGGTATGGCAATTCCGACCAGGGCGCCGGACTTCAGGCCGAGCGCACCGACGATGACGATCATCACCAGCAGCACCGCGCTGATCACGTTGTTCTGCAGGTCGCTCAGCATCGTGCGGATGTGCTGGCTGTTGTCGCCGGAAAAGGTGATCTCCACTGTCGGGGGCATGTACTCCTGCATGGCGGCGACCACGGCCTTCACCATCTCGATCGTATCGATCACGTTCTCGCCCGACCGCTTCACTACCTCCAGTCCGACCGACCGGTCGCCATTGATCCGCGCGAAGCTGTTCGGGTCCTTGAAGGTGCGCTGCACGGTGGCGATGTCGCGCAACATGATCAGGCGGTCGCCCTCGACCAGGATCGGCAGGCGCAGTATGTCGTTCAGGCTTTCGAACAGGCCCGGCACCCGGATGGCGAACCGGCCGTCGCCGGTGTCGAGTTCACCGGCGGCGATCAGCCGGTTGGCGCCGGAAACGATCGTCGCCAGTTCGCTCGGCGCAAGGCCGTAGCTCTCGGCGACCATCGGGTCGATGATGACCTCGACCTGTTCCTCCCGGTTGCCCGCGATGTCGACGCTCAGCACCGGGGGCAGGGCCTCGATCCGATCCTCCAGCTGGCGAGCGATGGTCAGCAGGGTGCGTTCCGGTACCGGGCCATGCAGGTTGACGGTGATGACCGGGAACAGGCTGAGGTTGACCTCGTTGACCGTCGGCTCGTCGGCCTCCGACGGCAGGTCGGGCTTGGCCCTGTCGACCGCCTCGCGCACGTCGGTGAGCGCCTGGTCGGCATCGAAGCCGGCCTCGAACTCCAGGACCACGTTGGCGCCGCCCAGATAGGCGCTCGCAGTCAGCTCCTTGATGCCCTCGACGTTGCGGACCTCCTGCTCGATCGGGCGCACCAGCAAGCGTTCGGCATCTTCCGGCGAGATGCCTTCCAGGCTCATCGAGACATAGATGATCGGGATGTTGACGTCCGGGTCGCTTTCCTTGGGTATCGCGACATAACTGGCGAACCCGGCGATCAGCAGCAGCGCCAGGATCAGAATGACGGTGCGGCTGTGGCTCAGCGCACCGTTGATCAAGCCGATCATGACCCTGCATCCCCGGTCTCGTAGATCGGCCCTGCCGGCTGGCGGACGGGAGCGACGACCTGACCGGCCGACACATATTCCTGGCCGACGGTGATCAGCGTCACCTGTTCCGGCAGGCCGTCGACCCAGATGCCGTCCGTGGTGTCCTCCAGCAGCGCAATTGGCACGAACTCGACCGTGTCGCCTTCGCCGACGATGCGCACGCCGATGGTGCCGTCGTCGGCGAGCGCGATGACCGCCGGGCTGATCCTATGCGCCAGCACCTGACGCCCGGGCACGCGCACGTCGGCGGTAAGCCCGTCGACGATCCGTCCGTCCGGGTTCTCCACCTCGATATCGACCCGGAAGGTGCGGGTTGCACCTTCGGCCATCGCCGACACGTACCGGACCACGCCGTCGACCGTGCCTCCGCCCAGCAGGCTGGCGTGGGCGACCGCGCCGACATGCACGTCCCCGACCTGGCGCTCGGTGACATGGACAACGACGACAATCGGGTCCAGATCGACCAGGGTCGCCACAGGGTCACCGGCGCGGACATAGCCGCCCAGTTCCACTTCGCGCTTGTTGATGACGCCGGCGAACGGTGCAGCGATCTCGGTCCTGGCCAGCTGCTGGCGTGCCGCGGTGAGCATCGCCTGGGCTGCGTTCAGGTTGGCGCTGGCGGTGGCTACCGTGGTTCTGGCGGAATAGCCGCTCTGACCGAGCTGGGCGGCCGCGTTGTACTCGATGCGCCGCTGTTCGACGAGGGCCTGTGCTTCATCGACCCTGGCCTCGAGGTCGTTGACCTGCAGCCGGATCAGCGGGGCGCCGGCCTCGACCCATGTGCCATCCTCGACCAGCACTTCCGCCACCATGCCGTCGATCTCGGATGCGATCTGGACCACCCGGTTGGCCTGGGTATGCCCCAGCAGCGCGGTTTCCTGCACGAAGGGTTCGGCCACCAGATTGGCGACCCGCACCTCGAACCGGCCCGCGGGCTCCGTGGCGCCACCGCCCGATTCCACCCCCTCGGCCGGATCCGGTGCGGGCGCGTCCATCAGCATACCCGAACCCATCCAGGCGACCGCGGCGACCGCGATGCCGATGGCAATGATGACTGGCAGTCTCATCGGTTCGGTTCCTCGAATGCTTGACCCGAAACGTGCAATGCCGGCGCGCGCCTATTCCGCCGCCTGGTTTTGACCGACGCCGCCAGGCGCGAGGCTCTTGCGGCTTCCGGTGGACGCTTCGTTGCGCCCGCCGAGCTCGCCTTCGATCGCAATTGCGGCGAGCAACTCATGCTTGTGCTCCTCCAGGTACCTGGCACCCGCCTCGTAGAGCGCCAGTCCGAAGCCACGGACGAAGTCGGCGCCGGGTCGTGCCGGGCCGCAGGCCGGCTTCTGACGCATGTGGGCGATCTTGCCTGTGTAATACGCAATTCGGTCGTCGATCAGGCCCTCCACCATCCGCGCTGGCAGCAGATGGGCGAAATACACCCGAAACAAGTGGTCGGAGCGAAGCCGCTCGATCGACGGGCCCTCGCTGAGTGTATCGATCAGGGCGAGCTTGCCCTTCTGGGTGATGCGGTAGACGGTCTTGTCGGGACGGCCCTCCTGGCTCTCCTGCCGCCCGGCGATCATGCCCTCATCGCTCAGCTTCTTGAGCGCGGGGTAGATCGAGCCATATCCGGCATCCGTGAAGCTGCCGAACGGCCCCGATTCCAGGTTCTTCCGAATCTCATAGCCGCTTGCGTCACCAAAGCTCAGCACCGCAAGGCAGATCGCGCGCGCGTCCATAGTCTCCTGCTTTCATCGCTGGCGTTCGGCTGGAACATCGTCTTTTCCGCGCTATGTGTCAATGATATATCGAGCAACGGAATATATCGATACGATATATATGCAGTGGCGGCGGCCCCAGCCAGCCGGTCCAACGACAGAGCCTCTCGCGGGACCCGAGCGGGGGACGACGTCACTTGATTGTGCACGTAAAACTAGTAAAAAATTCATGGGACTTCATGCTTCGACGTCAGCATATTGGCGGTCCAGCCGAACCGCGCGGGCGAGTATCAGATCGATGAAGAGCAGTTCGGCTGACGACATGGCGCGGCTGACCGAGGCGCTTTACTCCGCAGCCCTGGACGACAGCTGGCCGGATGTGATGCGCCAGCTGAGAACCGTCTTCGGCGGAACGAAGGCGACGTTCGGAATGCTTGACCGGGTCAGCCGGCCGGGCCGCATCTTCCATGCGGACTGCGAACACACCTACGCGGAGCTGTTCTACGATCCGCTGCTCGCGAATCCGATCCTCGCCTTCCTGTTTCGCGGGGGCTCGCAGGAGATCGCGACCGACGAGGCGGTGCTGCCAAAGGCGGAATTCCGTAAGACCATCTTCTTCAACGAATGGTTCGTACCGCAGGGCGACCACAGCGTTCTGATGTGCAAGGTTCCGGCCGGGCGGTGGGGCACCGCCGCGATCGCGTTTCAGCGCGGCGGCAGGCAGCGCGAGTTCGACGGACAGGATATCGCGTTCCTGGAGCAGCTTGCTCCTGTGCTCTCCCGTGCTGCGAGCCTGTGCCAGCATCTCGGCGTGACCCGGAAGGGCGCTGAGTCCCGCGCCTGGGACCTGCTGGATCTCGGTCACATTGTCGTCGACGGCGCCGGGCGGCCCTTGACGATGAACGCGGTGGCCGAGAGGATTCTGGCGTCCGGCGACAGCGGCCTCGGCGTCATCGGTGGCAGGGTCGCGGCTCGGGAAAGTACGCTCGGGCACACTCTTCGCGCA
>JBHJOG010000201.1:0-2222 GCA_050329975.1 Alphaproteobacteria bacterium
GCGTAGTTGTTGCCCCCCATGTCGCACTTCCAGGTCTGGTACCAGAACAGCCAGTTGCCGCCGCGGCGGAAGCCGGCCACCGTGGTGCCGTAGACGGTGGTGTCGCCCTGGCCGCCGAAACGCAGGATGGCCTCGTGCTGGGCGGCGTCGCTCATGTAGCGCTTCTTGAACAGCGAGCCCAGGTGGGTCGCCCCGGCATAGGTGGCAAGCTGCGCGGTGTCGTGCTGCACGTGCTTGACCGCCACCGCGACCTCGCGCTCGAACGAGAAGTTGCGGCGCTGCTCGACCGTCGGCGAGTAGTCCGCCCCCTGCCGGTTGGCGTGGTAGACGACGATGGCGCCGGCCGCCGTCCGGTCGATGAAGATCGAACAGCCCGACAGGTTGTCGGTGAAGAAGGTGTCGGCGCCCGCGCCCAAGACCACCGAGGTGATGTTGTTGTCCCGGTACGGCAGGTAGTAGCACAGATCCGACGCCGGAGCGCCCGCCGGCGGCCCGAACGACACCGAGCGCAGCCCCGGCTTCACCTGGGTCACGGTGTAGCCGTAGGTGACCGTGTTGCAGTTGAAATGGGTGTTCTCGTAGGCGTTGTTGAAATCGGCCAGGGCGCCGGTGCCGGGAATGCGCAGAGCCGGCGGCGCATGGGCCGAACCGCCCGAGACATAGCCGCCGATCTTGTAGGCATTGTGGCGCAGGCTCGCACGATGCAGTGCCATCGGTCTTCCTCCCGAACTGCCGATTCTTGTTGGCGCCGATCCTGCCCCGAACGCGGCGCCGAAGCTACGGTTTCCGCGCCCCGGCGAGTGGAATCGTCCGGCCGTGGCGTGCTGCCCCTGGCCGTGCTTGGCGATTGAACCGGGCGTCGCATTGCTGTCAGCTAGCCGGGAAGCTCGACTCCGGACAGCAGGACTGGGCCTAAAAGGGGGAAATCATGGACCGCAATCACAGGACCGTCGCCGACATGCTGGCGCTCAAGGGCAAGCGCCAGCTGACCATGCTCTATGTCGACCAGGTGGAGGAGGCGGCCGCCGCCAACGCCGCCGGCATCGACATGCTGTCGATCATCCAGCCGGTGTGGACGCCGCAGATGCGCGAGGCTGCCGGCGACTGCTTCGTCCAGGTCGGCCTGCTCTACGGCGACCTGGTGACCGCCGAGGACTACCTGCGCGCCGCCCATGCCGCGGTCAAGCTCGGCGCCGACTGCTGCTATTGCGCGGCCAGCAACGACACGGTGGCGAAGCTCGCCGCCGAGGGTATTCCGGTCGTCGGCCATGTCGGCCTGATCCCGTCGAAATGCACCTGGACCGGCGGCTTCCGCGCGGTCGGCAAGACCGCGGACACCGCGATGCTGGTCTACCGCCAAGTCAAGGACCTGGAGGCCGCCGGCGCCTTCGGGGCTGAGATCGAGGTGGTGCCCGACCGGGT
Source organism: Alphaproteobacteria bacterium (assembly GCA_050329975.1). Classification (GTDB taxonomy): domain Bacteria; phylum Pseudomonadota; class Alphaproteobacteria; order CALKHQ01; family CALKHQ01; genus CALKHQ01. The sequence goes on from JBHJOG010000201.1 coordinate 1,423, forward strand.
GACCGCCGAGATCGCCAAACGCACCAGCCTGCTGCTGCTGTCGATGGGCGCCGGCACCGCCGGCGACGCGCAATACCTGTTCGCCGAGGACGTGCTGGGCTACACCCGCGTCCACCAGCCGCGCCACGCCAAGGTCTATCGCAACTTCCGCGCCGAGTACGAGCGCCTGCAGCAGGAGCGGATCGCGGCCTTCAAGGAGTACCGGGCCGACGTGGAATCCGGCGCATATCCGGAGGAAAAGCACCTGGTCCCGATCGCGGATGCGGAGTTCGAGGCGTTCGTCAAACAGCTGCCCGACTAGCTCGGAACAGACGACGCGGCGTCGGTCAAAACCGCACCGTGGGCCGTTCGGCGGCGAGCGCCTGGCCGGCCTCGATCTGGTCGTCGGTCATCGCCTGGCCGAGGGTGCGCAGCGCCTCGAACGCGTTCGGCACGCCGGCATCGACCGCGATCCGGATCCAGGCATAGGCCTCGACCAGGCCCTCGCCGTCGGTGGCCGCGTTGGCCAGCATGATCCCCAGGTTGAGCATCGCCGGCGGGTGGCCCTGGTCGGCGGCACTGGCGAACAGGGCGCGGGCGGCTTCGGCATCGGCGGGAAGCCCGTCGCCGGCCTGCAGCTTCAGGGCCAGGTTGAACTGGGCCGGCGGATAGTCCTGCTCGGCGGCGCGGCGGTACCAGTCGATCGCCTGGGCCACGTCACGCGGCAGCCCGAGCCCCAGGTCGTAGGCGCGCCCCAGGTCGTTCTGGGCGGCGGGATCGCCCTGGTCGGCGGCGGCGGCGAGCCAATGGGCAGCGGTGGC
>JBHJOG010000202.1:0-3323 GCA_050329975.1 Alphaproteobacteria bacterium
AGTTGCGGCGCCCCGATCATGCTCGACGACAAGCAGGGGCGGATCCGCGCGATCGTACCCAACCTGATGGGCTACGACCCGGCAAGCCTGCCGGCGACCTATCACGCGTTCTTCGATCCCGCCGCCGGCGCACCCGCCCCCAGCGACGGCCGTCCGGTCTACCCGGGCCTGCGCCCCGAGTTCGTCTGGCCGACACCGGCCTGAACCGCGCCGGGAGATGGTCGAAGGATACCTGTCCGCCTACAGCGCGACCTCGACCGTGCCCAGGCGCTCGGTCAGCTTCAGGTTCTCGCGGTAGTCGATCGGGATCACCAGCAGCGACGGGCCCTGGTGGGAGAGCGCCCGGTCGATCGCCGGCGCGAGGTCGCGGGCGTCGGCGACATACTGGCCTTGCCAGCCGAAGGCCTTGGCCAACTGCAGCCAGTCCGGGTTGCCGAAGCTGAGGTCGGTGTGGCGGTGGAACTCCTGCTCCTGCTTCCAGGAGATCAGGCCGTAGCCGCCGTCTTCCCAGACCATGACCGTGATGTCGCTGTTCAGCCGGCGCGCCGTCTCCATCTCCTGCACGTTCATCAGGAAGTCGCCGTCGCCGACGACTGCGAACACCTTGCGGCCGTCGCAGACCATCGCGGCTGCGATCGAGCCCGGCAGCGGCATGCCCATCGAGCAGAAGCCGTTGGGGATCAGGCAGGTGTTGGGCTCGTCGCACTGGTAGTAGCGGCCGATCCACATCTTGTGGGCGCCGACCCCCGACAGCAGGATGTCCTCGGGGCCGAGCGCCTGGCGCACGTCCCACAGCGCCTTCTGCGGCCGGATCGAGCCCTCGGTGTCGTCCTCGGCATGGGCGGCGAAATCGGCCAGCATCTGGCGGCGGACCCGGGCCTGCAGCGCAAGCTCGAACTGCGGCTTCGGCCCGGCCAGCGCGCGTTCGGTGAGTGCCTGCAGGCTGCCGGCGAGATCGCCGATCAGCTCCAGCCGGGGCTGGAAGTCGGCGTCGATCTCCCCGGGCAGGAAATCGATGTCGATCACCGGCTTGCCGCAGCCCGGGTTCCACAGCCGCGGCGGATACTCGACCAGGTCGTAGCCCAGCGTCAGCACCAGGTCGGCGGCGTCGATCGCGTGCGCGACATAGTCCTTCTGCTGCAGCCCGATGGTGAACAGGCAGTAGTCGGCGGCGCGGCTGACGCTGCCCTTGCCCATGAAGGTGGAAACCACGCCGATCCCGGTCGCCTCGCAGAAGGCCCTGAGCTCGCGGGAGGCGCGCTTGCGGATGGTGCCGTTGCCGGCGATGATGATCGGGCTCTTCGCCGCCGCGATCATCTGCCAGACCTGGTCGACGACCTCGGGATCCGGTGCCGAGCGGCGGAACCGCCGCGGCTCCAGCGGGGTGGCGTCGGTCGGCTGCTTGGCGATGTTCTCGGCCAGTTCCAGCAGCACCGCGCCCGGCTTCTCCGACCGCGCCAGCCGCACCGCCTTGCGTACCAGCTCCGGGATTGTGTCCGGGTGCCGGATGGTCTGCGCCCACTTGGTCACCGGCCGGTACATCTCCACCACGTCCATCACCTGGTGGCTTTCCTTGTGCAGGCGGGTGGTCGCACCCTGGCCGGTGATCACCAGCATCGGCGCCCGGTCCATGTTGGCGTCGGCGACGCCGGTGATCAGGTTGGTCGCCCCCGGACCGAGCGTGCCGAGACAGACCGCGGGATTGCCGGTGAGCCGGCCGTAGGCCTCCGCCATGAAGGCCGCACCCTGCTCGTGGCGGGTCAGGATGAAGCGGATCGACGAGCCGGTGAGCGACATCATCAGGTCAGCGTTCTCCTCGCCGGGGACGCCGAAGATATGGGTGATGCCCTCCCGCTCCAGGCAGGCGACGAGCAGGTCCGAAGCTTTCATGCGTGTTCCTTTCCTGACCGAGCTGATGATAGGCCGCACCGGCGAATTGTGTACCCGTGACGGCGCCGGTCGACCCGATCACGGTTGCGCCGCGAACATTCGATCGAAGGATGAGCGATGCCGGCCACTGTGCTAGGATCGGGCAAATGATCCGGGGGCGCATCGATCCTCCGGCGGCTCTAAGGAGAGAGGCAGCCATGAAGCGGACCCCCATCATCCGATGCGCCTGCTCGTATCCGGCATTGGCAGCTGCCATTCTCTCCTGCGTCGCCATCGCCGGCGGACATGCCTCCGACCTCGACGCGGCCGATGGCGGCGAGGAAACCGGGACGCAGCGCTACGCCGAGATCCTTGACGGGGACGGCGGCGCAATGGGCGCCGACGGGTTCCAGCGCCGGGTCGGCGCGGTGGTCGTGACCTTCGATCCTGCCGAGACCGACGCGCTGGTGGCGGCCGGCTGGCAGCCGCTTGCGCCGGCGGGCTCGGGAGACTTTGCCGACCATGGCGAACGGGTCACCACCTTCGTCGCCATCGCCGAGGCGCTGGGCCTGGATCCGGCGATCGGCGCCCAGCAGGCCAATTGGGGAACGCCACAGGAAAACGGCCTTCACGAACTCGCCGAGGCGGTCGCAGCCGTCCGTTACGACCTGGACGTGGCCGGCTACGACATCTCCGAGCTCGAGCGGCACCAGGACGACGCCGTGTCGGTGCTGGCGGGAATCCAGGCAAGCATCGTCGTGCAGGAGCCGAATGACGCGGTCGAGGACATGGCTGCGACGATAGCGGCGCTCAAGGCCGAGATTGCAAGCGTTGACACGCAGCTGATCGCGCGGCGCACCCAGGTTGAGGCGCTGCAGCACAGTCTGGCCGACCTGGAGTTCGCCCTGGCCGCGGCCATGGAGCGGCAGAGCGGGGAAATGCCCCCCGCCGGCTGGGCCAGCGCCAGCCTCGACGTCAACGGCGACGGCATCGTCAACCGGGCGGACCTGGACGCCGCCCGCAACCCGGAGCGCCCGGCCGACGGGGGCGGCGTTGCCGAATGACCCGGAGTCCTGCCGCATCGTGAGCCGTCCAGGGCCCGCGCGGCGCGCGGGCAGCAGCATGGCAGCCGTGATCGCGGTCGTCCTGGCTGCGACGGCTGCCGGCTGCCAGTCGACCGGCCAGGGCCAGGTGCCCTACGACCTCTACCAGCTGATGAGCGATTCGGACGTGGCGCTGGCGGTCGAGACCATGCAGCTCGGCCTGGAGACCGGCTCCGACGGCGCGGTCGCCCGCTGGAGCAACCCCGAGACCGGCAACAGCGGTGCGATCAAGCCCCTGCGCACCTACCAGACCCAGGGTGGCTATTTCTGCCGCGACTTCGAGGAACTGCTGAACGTCGATGGCAACGTGGCCGTCTACGAGGACAACCACGCCTGCCGGGCCGACGACGG
>JBHJOG010000203.1:0-2852 GCA_050329975.1 Alphaproteobacteria bacterium
TATCCGCTGAGTGATGATGCGAGACTGCGAAAGATCCTGATCGCCATCTCGGGCGAGCACTGAAGGAGTGGATGACGGCGGGCACCGGCTGGATAGCCGCGTCGCTTCGCTTCTCGGCGTGGGGTGTCGGGCGGAGGGGGCCAGGCCTAAGCCACTGCCTGCGCCGCGCTCGGCAGGGTGCGGCTGGGGTCGAAGCGGATGCGGATCCGGGTTCCCTGGCCGGGGCCGCTGTGCAGTTCGAACACGCCGCCTTGGCGGCCAGCGAGTTCCTTCGCGATGGGCAGGCCCAGGCCGGCGCCATCGGAGACGCGGTTCATCGGCGGGACGCCCTGGCCGAAGGGCTGCAGGGCACGGGTCTGCTCGGTGAAATCCATGCCGACGCCGGTGTCGGTGACCATCATCCAGATCGAATCGCCGGCTTTGCCGGCGGAGAAGGTGACCGTGCCGCCGCGGGGGGTGAACTGAACGGCGTTCGACGCCAGGTTGAGAAGGATCTGTTCGATCGCGATCTGATCGGCGAGCAGCTTGGGCATCTGGGACGGCACGTCGCAGATCAGCTCGACGCCGCGGCGGTCGGCGCCAAGCGCCACCATCCGGCGGACCGCGTCCAGGGTCTCGGGGAGCGAGACAGCCTCGTCGTTGAGCGGGAATTCGCCGGAGCCGATGGCCGAGAGGTCGATGATCGAGTTGATGACGCCGAGCAGGTGGCGGCCGCTGGTGTGGATGTCGCGGGCATATTCGCTGTAGCGCGGCTGGCCGATCGGCCCTTTCACCTCGCTCATGATCAGCTCGGAGAAGCCGATGATGGCGTTGAGCGGCGTCCGCAACTCATGGCTCACGCTGGCCAGGAACTCCGACTTGTAGCGGCTGGCCGATTCCGCCTCGTCGCGGGCCAGTTCCAGCTCGCTGGTCCGTGCCTTGACCCGGTGGCGGATCGAGGCGTTGTTCAGCGTCAGGATGGTGACCAGCGAGCCGAGCAGCAGGGTCATCAGCAGGCCGGCGAACATCACGATCGAGCCGAGCGCCGTGGAGGGCCCGCCCGCATAGCGTTCGTAGACGTACCAGTCGAACGTCCACCGCGACTCCTCGCGCGGCAGCCGGACGCTCAGGACCTCGGCTGCGACCGCTCCGTCGGCCGGTGGCGTGGTGACGTTTGCGGTCGGGCTGACCTGCTCGGGATCGGCCGTCTGCTGGGTCATGTGCAAGGTGAGGCCGTCCGGCGACAGCGCGCGGACATGGGCGATGACGGGATCGAACTCGATCAGGGCCACCACCAGTCCATTCTGCACGCGCTGGCCCGGGAACACCGGGCGCTCGACAAGTGCCACCCAGCGACGCCCGCCGCGCTCGAACACCGGGCTGGCGATCACCTCGTTGGGGCGGCGATAGGCTGCGGTCACTGCGCTGCGCAGGGCGGCCTCGCCAACAAGGTCGGCCCCGATCGTCAGCAGGCGTGCATCCATCGTGTTGACGGTGACCACGAAGTGCTCATAGGCGTCAAGCGCCGGTGCTGCACCGTTGCCGAACTGATGCATCGGCTGGCCGGTCCGCGCCTCGAAGTCCTCCCGCCGATCGCGCAGCACGCGCTGCACATAGGCGCTCTCGCTCGGCCGGAAGCGGGCATTCGGATCCTGCGCCATCTCGTGGCCGACGCGAAACTCCTGGGTCGTCAACTCCTCGTCGTCCCGGCTGACCTGGGTCGACAGCGCACGCACCACGGTCCGGCCGTCGGTGAGCAGGTCGTCGAAAACCTGGGTGAGCGCTCGCGCGTCCTGCTCGGCATCCGCCAGCCAGAGCAGGTAGGCCTGGTCCGAGAGGGTGCGGCCGGCCAGAACCGAGCCGCCGATCCCGACCCCGAGCACAAGGACCCCGCCGGCTGTAAGGAGCCATTTCACCGCGCTGCGCAGTCGGACCCGCATAGGACAGTGTGCCTCAGTTTGCGACGGTCGGCGAACCAATGTTGCAGGACTTTAATCAATCGACAGGCGCCAATACAAGCCCGCGTTTCTGTCCGCGATACTGGCTGCGCCGCCAGTGCAAACCGCACCGACTGCCGGGATGAGCAGTCCGCCACTGCGCCGGCGCGCACTTTTTTCAGCGAACCGCCGATGGCGTGGTTGACCGGTGCGCAGCGCGGCCCGGAGACGGTCCCGCACGATGGAGCCAACTCAGACCCGTTGGAAGCCCCCTTGAGGCGCTCTGGGTGATGCGATGCATCGGACCTGCCTGTCGAATCGGCAATAGCCGCTCAACGCGGTGAAGCGAGGCGCGTTCCTGAACCTCGCTTCACCGTGATCGGGTGTTAACCTTCGATCAAGCGCTGCCACCAGCCGCGCCGCGGCTGCTGCTCCGGCCGGGAGTCCGCAAGCCGGTCGTCCCGGTCGCCGCGCGTCGCCGGTCCCGATTCGGCGTGAACCGGCTCGCGGTCCTCCACCGGCTCCTCCGGGATGTCCTCGTCGACGGAGTCGACATCCCGCGCAGCCGTTGACTCCTCCTCGGCAGGGGCGCGGCCATTGCCGCTTTCGGCGGCCGGCTCGGCCTTCGCCCGGGGCGTCTCCTGGCCCGGTGCAGGCTCTCCAACAGGGTCGGGTTCGTCGACCGCCCGGGCGCTGATCAGCTCAGCCACCACCTCGCCGGATGCCTCAGGCGCCGATTCGGGAGGCGCGGACTCGGGCGAGGCCTCGCGGCCGAGCTCGTCCTGAGCCTCCGGCACAATGTCGCGGTCCTCGTGCACAGCCTCGGCGTCGCGGTCATTGCTCGACCGGGCGAGCTGCGCGTCCTGGTCGATCGGGGCTGCCGCGCCGTCGGTTGCGAGCGGCTGAGAGTCCTCCGGACCGTCGTCGCGCCGCCGC
>JBHJOG010000204.1:0-11284 GCA_050329975.1 Alphaproteobacteria bacterium
ACGGCGTTGCCGGCCATCAGCGCCGGCACGATGGCGTTGACGGCGGTCAGGTAGGGATAGTTCCAGGGCGCGATCACCGCGACCACGCCCAGCGGCGCACGGCGGACGAATCGGCGGAAGCCCTCCTTCGGGCCGGCGTCGACATCGGCCAGCGCATCGGCGGCGATGCCGATCATGTAGCGCGCACGCTCCTCGAAGCCGCGCACTTCGAACGGGCTGTAGGCGATCGGCCGGCCCATCTGCCAGCTGATCTCCTCGGCAATCTCCGGGGTGTGAGCTTTCATCTGGTCGACGAGACCCGTCAGATAGGGCGCGCGGGCATCGACCGAGAGCGACCGCCACTCGGCCTGGGCTGCCCGGGCGCGGGCGAGCGCGGCGTCGACGGCCGCCGCGTCGGCAAGCGGGCGCTCGACATAGGTCGACCCGTCGACGGGGGTCACACACTTCAGGACGGCGGGCACGCGATCACCTCTCGGCTTGGTCGGACACAAAGAAAGGGCGCCGGCACGGCCGGCGCCCTCGATGATAGCGACAACGGTGCGGACGGTCAGAGCAAAAGATTGTCGCCCTTCACCACCCGCTCAAGGTTGTTGTTTTTCTTCAGGAGGTCGTGATCCTCCGCGATCTCCCTGTTCTCCTGGCGGATCTGGACGATGTGCCAGCCGACCCAGAGCACGACCAGCGCAATGACGAGCCAGACCTCTGCGCCGACGAAGGGATAGATCGCCCCGATCGCCTCGCCGTCGACGTTCTGCCAGCTTTCGACAGGTGTGGTGGACATCTCCTTGGTCTCCCCTGATTGCCTGGCGTCAAGTCTTGCTGCGGACGGCCGCGAGATCGGCCTCGATCATCTCGGCCTCATCCAGCGCCGAAGCATGGGCGCCGGAGAAGTCGAGACCCGCGATCTCCACGTCCCGCGGCACGCGGAGCATTCCGAAGGCGTTGAGCACCTTCGCCAGGATCCACATTGGCAGGAAGCCGAGGCCGAAGAACATGATCAGCGCACCGAGGAACTGGCCCCATGGCGTGATCGCAGTCACCGTTTCGTGGTAGCCGGCGGTCGCCGGATGGCCCCAGAGCACAAATCCGGAGATGACCAGCCCGATGAAGCCGGCATAGCCGTGGACCGCCACCGCGCCGACCGCATCGTCGATCTTGAACCGGCGCTCGACCCAGTAGTGCAGTTTGTAGGCTGCCCAGGCACCGACGCCGCCGACGATGAAGGACTCGATCGGGTGGTAGAGATCGTTGCCAGCCGACGCCGTAATGATGCCGGCCAGTCCTGCCGAGTAGGTCCAGAACGCATCGCCGCGCGAGACCAGGTAGCCGGCCATCAAGCCGCCCGAGAGCGACATCAGGAAGTTGAAGGTGATGGCCGAAAGCGTGGTCGGCGTCAGGTAGATGGTGGTGGCTGTGTAGAAGACGACGCCATCCTCGCCGGTGCTGCCGATCACGTCGCTGCCGATGATCGGCACGTTGCAGGCGACGTAGAATCCCCAGAAGCCGGTGTAGATCAGGAACAGCCCGACGGTCACCAGCCATGGGTTGTTCGGCAGGATGACCCGCGGGGTGCCGTCGGCTTTGAACTTGCCGATTCGCGGGCCGAGCACACAGAGCACGCCCAGCGCCGCACCGCCCGCGATCGCATGGATGACGCCTGAGGCGTAGGCATCGTGGTAGCCCAGTTCTGTCACCATCCAGCCGTCCGGATGCCAGCCCCAGGCGGCGTCGATGATCCAGGCCACCGACCCGATCAGCACCGCGCAGATCCAGAAGGCGCCGGACCTGATCCGCTCGATCACCGCGCCGGAGACGATCGATCCTGCCGTCCATGAAAACAGCAGGAACGCGGCCCAGAACACACCGGTGATGCGGTCCTGCATATGCGTCGACATGGTTTCCGACCAGGGCAGGTTGGCGTTGGCGAGGTCGGCAGGATACTCGCCGGTCAGGCCCGGGATTCCGACTGGAAACGCCCAGTATATCCACCAACCGAACAAGTAGAACGTGACGGTGATCAACGGGATCAGCATCGTATTCTTCATCAGCGTGTGCATCTTGTTCTTGTTTCTCGATGCACCGACTTCGTAGATACAGAACCCCACGTGGATGAGGAACATCAGCGCGACAGTCAGCCAATAGTAGAATTCTGTGAAAATGACCGTCAGCGCGTCCAACGAGTCAGTCATCCGGTCCTCCCCTTCCCCTGCTTGCCCGCTTGCCGGGGATGCCCGTCATGGGTCTCCCGTTATGAGCCCCGGCCTGCGAGGTCCGCGCAGTCGTTCCGTCGACGTGTTGTTATGTGCCCAGAAGTAAGGCCTGCCCCAACGGCGACACATGCGCGCGCCAAGTCCCGAACCGTGGCAAAAAGCCGCGATCCAGGCAACGACTAATGCATTTGACTTGGGCAGAGGTCGAACAAATAGGCCTAATTCGCAGGCAGAACTGAACCGGTCCATGGACCGACCCGCGAATTCATCGGGTGGCTTGCCGACGACCGGGGAGCGGCGCCGGCCTCGAATCGGAAGAGGCGGCCTTCTGTCGCCGCCCCTTCACGAAGTTGCTTGCAGTCCCTTCAGTGCGGGTCGCCCCGATGGTCCTTGTAGGACTTGTTCTCGTGGAAGAAGGCGCTGACGTTGACCGCCGCCACCACGACCAGCGCGGCCAGGAACCAGATCAGCGGCATGCTTCCGCCGGCGCCGGTGAAATAGGCCTCCGCCCCCTCCCAGACTTCGATCGGACTACCCATCGTCGCATCTCCCTATGGCTTGGGTTGCTGGATCATTCGGCCGGCATCGGCTTGGCGCCTGCCGGCGGCAGGTGCGGCTGGGCCGATTCCGGATAGGCCTGGCTGGGGATCTCGGCAAGATCGAGCCCCATGATCTCCACCTTCGGCGGCACCCGCAGCACGCCGGCCAGTTTGAGCAGGAACGAGATCACGTAGCCGGGCACGAAGCCGAGGAGGAACATCATCGCCGCGCCGATCAGCTGGCCGCCGAGGCTGGTCGCCGGAATGCCGGATCCGTCGGGACCGGGATAGCCGGAGGCGAAGATGCCCATCGCCACCACGCCCCACAGGCCGCAGAAGCCGTGGACCGCCACCGCGCCGACCGCATCGTCGACCTTGAAGGTCTTCTCCAGCCAGCGGGCGAAGATCGGGATCATGCAGCCGCCGATGAAGCCGATCAGGAAGGCGAGCGGCGGCCAGTAGACGTCGAGTCCCGAGGCCGCCGAGATGATGCCGCCGAGCGCGCCGGACATCATCCAGAACGGGTCGCGGGTGATCAGGTAGGCGCCGATGATGCCGCCGGCGAAGCTCATCAGGGTATTGAAGGCGACCGCCGACAGGGTGGCCGGCGTGCCGTAGATCGTCGTCCACTGGCCGACCTCGAGCGCGCCGTCGGTGTTGTAGATGATGCAGCCGCCAAGGAAGCCGAAGAAGCCGACGATGATCGCCATCAGGCCGACCAGGGTCAGCGGCAGGTTGTGCGGCGGGATGACGTTGGCGGTGCCGTCCGGATTGAACTTGCCGATCCGTGCCCCGAGGTTGAGCAGCACGCCCAGCGCGAAGAAGCCGGAGACCATGTGCACGACGCCCGACGCGCCGAAATCATGGTAGCCGAACTCGGTGCTCAGCCAGCCGTCCGGGTGCCAGCCCCAGGCTGCGCCGACGATCCAGGCGACCGAACCGAGGATGATGGCGAGGAAAATGAACGATCCCATCCGGATACGCTCGATCACTGCGCCGGAGTAGATCGAGGCGGTGGTGGCGGCGAACAGGGTGAAGGCGGCCCAGAACACGCCGGTGGCGTTGTCGGCCAGGTTCGGGCCCATCGACACGTCCCAGGGCGCGGCATAGGCGCCGAGCTCGTTGGCGTCGACATAGGACTGGGAATAGAAGCCGCGCGGCCAGGTGATGTAGATCCACCAACCGACGAAGAAGAAGGTCGGGACCATGAAGGCGAAGGCGAGGATGTTCTTTACACCGGCGGCAAGCGCGTTCTTGATCCGAGACGCCCCCATCTCGTAGCCGAGGAAACCCATGTGGATCAGCACCATCAGCGCGGTGCACCAGTAGTAGAAGATCTCCATGTTCACGGCGCCAGCCATCGCACACCCTCCTTCGCCTGTCTTGCCCCCTCATCGCGCAGCCGGCGGACCGGCGCAGCGCGCCGCTGGGACACAAACAAGATTCGCGCCAAGTGCCCCGCGCGCGCCCGATCTCGGGGCCGGGCGACCTCCTCGGGCGACCAATGGCTGAACCAATCGCGACGGTGGACCTTGCGCCGCACCTGCGGTGCCCCGGGCCGGTTGCCGCCGGTGACGGCCCTGGCTAGAGTGCGGCTTCCCTTGGGGAGTAGCCGCTTCCGGCGTTCAGGAAGGGGCGCGTCAACACACTTGGCGCGAGGCGGTGGCCTCGGCGGCCATGGCGCGTCCGGCCATCGGGCCTGGCGAGACCACGGGCTTGCTGCACCGGTCCGGGCCGGACGGGCGGCAGGCCTTGGTCATGCCGCCGGCCCCGAGGATGTCATGGAAAGCCTGCTCGTTTCGACCGGCGTGGTCGCGCTGGCGGAGATCGGCGACAAGACCCAGCTGCTGGCGCTGGTGTTGGCGACCCGCTTCCGGGCGCCGGTGCCGATCATCCTCGGCATCCTGGTGGCCACCCTTGCGAACCACGCGCTGGCGGCGGTGGCCGGCATCGCGGTCGCTGGCTGGCTGCAGAGCGCCGCGCTGCAATGGGCGCTCGGGCTTTCCTTCATCGCGATGGGGCTGTGGGCGCTCAAGCCCGACCGGCTCGACCCGGACCAGGCGCCGAAGACACCGCGCTACGGCGCCTTCGCCACCACGCTGGTCGCCTTCTTCCTGGTCGAGATCGGCGACAAGACCCAGGTCGCGACCATGGCGCTGGCCGCCCAGTTCCAGGAGCTGCTGATGGTCACCATCGGCACCACCCTCGGCATGATGATCGCCAACGTTCCGGCGGTGCTCATCGGCGACCTGGCGGCCGCCCGCCTGCCGCTGAAGCCGATCCGCATCGCCGCGGCGGCCGCCTTCATCGTGCTCGGGGTGATCGCATGCCTGCGGGCCGCCGGCATGGTGTGATCGGGCAACGGGGAGCGAGACGTGGTCGGCGCCGCTCACGCTGTGCTGTGACGGCGGACATTGCCGCACCGTCCGGTCGCGCCTAAGTTGCGGGCGAGCCGCTCCCTCGAGGAGTACGACCATGCTGAACCCCACATCCACCGTCGCCGCCGCACTGGCGGCGTTGCTCGCGATCGCCTGCCTCGCCACCGCGGCCACTGCCGCGCCCACCTCCCAGCGGCCAGGCGGCGGCACCTATGGCCGCTGCATCGATGATTCGCTCAGTGGGGGCTCCGACTGGGAGTGCGGAGGCGCCATCTGCTCCTGCTGCTACACCGACGGCTGCTTCATCTGCGAGAACAATCCCGGCGCGCCCAGCGACCAGTCCGACTGCCACTGGGAGCCGCCCTATCATGTCGGCGGCCGCACCGGCAGCAGCGTCGGCCAGCCCGGCAGCTTGCTCGACTCCGGTCCGGCCGATCCGCCGTCGTCGCAGCGCCCGCTCGTGACGCCGGAAGGCCGGATCAGCCAGTAACCGCAAACCCCCTCGCCCGCGCGTCTGCGCGGGCGAGCGGTGCCCTCAGAACTTCCGGTAGGCCTTGTTCAGCGTCACCATCGGGTGCTTGGGCGACATCTGGAACTTGATCAGCAGTTCGCGGGCCAGCATGTCGCGATCCTGCTGGTTGTCCGGCATGGTGATGGTTTCGGGGATGGTGACCCAGCCGTTGACGTTGCGGTCGAACACGGCCGGCCGTCCCTCTTCATAGCCCATATGCACGTCTTCCAGCCAGTTCAGGTCGTCCCAGCCCATGGTCTCCATGTATCTGGCGAGGAACGGTGTCAGCCGGTCATAGTCCGGCAGCAGGTTGACGTCGTAGCGATAGCCGATGTGCTGGCCGATCTCCTTCTCGCGCGCCGAATCCAGCCCCTGCGAGGTCATGAACCGGTTGACGTCGCCGGCCTCGCCGCTGCCCTTGTAGCCGCCCTTGCCCGCCATGGCTCCGCTCCTACAGATGATGGTAGTCGGCGACGCCGACGGTGTATTCGGTACCGGCAAGCGGCACGCCGGCCATCGCCGAGGCTTCCATCGTCAGCGCCGCCAGGTCCTCCGGCTCCAGGCTGTGGACGTAGGTCTTGCCGCAGGCGCGCGCCAGCATCTGGCACTCGATGGTCAGCGTGTGCAGGAAGTTGTACACACGCTCCGCCGCCTCGTCCGGGTCCAGCCGCTGGCGCAGCACCGGATCCTGGGTGGCGACGCCGACCGGGCAGCGCCCGGTGTGGCAGTGGTAGCAGGTGCCGGCCTCGACCCCGATCTCCTTCTCGTAGTCGGACTCGGGGATCGCCTTGTTGCAGTTCAGGGCCATCAGCGCCGAATGGCCGATCGCGATCGCGTCGGCGCCCAGCGCGATCGCCTTTGCCACGTCGCCGCCGTTGCGGATGCCGCCGGCGTAGACGAGGCTGATCTCGCCGGTCTTACCGACGTCGTCGAGCGCGCGGCGGGCCTGGCGGATCGCGGCGATTCCAGGCACGCCGGTTTCCTCGGTCGCCAGGTGCGGGCCGGCGCCGGTGCCGCCTTCCATGCCGTCGATGTAGATCACGTCGGGACCGCATTTGGCGGCCATCCGCACGTCGTCATAGACGCGGGCGGCGCCCAGCTTGAGCTGGATCGGGATCTCCCAGTTGGTCGCCTCGCGGATCTCCTCGATCTTCAGCGCGAGGTCGTCCGGGCCCAGCCAGTCCGGGTGGCGGGCCGGCGAGCGCTGGTCGATGCCGGCCGGCAGCGAGCGCATCTCCGCGACCTGGTCGGTGACTTTCTGGCCCATCAGGTGGCCGCCGAGCCCGACCTTGCAGCCCTGGCCGATGAAGAACTCGACCGCATCGGCCAACCTGAGATGATGCGGGTTGAAGCCGTAGCGCGACTGGATGCACTGGTAGTACCACTTCGACGAATAGCGTCGCTCGTCGGGGATCATGCCGCCTTCGCCGGAGCAGGTGGCGGTGCCGGCCATGGTCGCACCGCGGGCGAGCGCGGTCTTCGCCTCGTAGCTGAGCGCGCCGAAGCTCATGCCGGTGATGTAGACTGGGATGTCGAGCACCAGTGGCCGCTTCGCCTTCGGCCCCAGCACGGTCTTGGTCTCGCACTTCTCGCGGTAGCCTTCGATCACGAAGCGGGTGAGCGTCCCCGGCAGGAAGGTCAGGTCGTCCCAGCTCGGAATCTTCTTGAACAGCGAGAAGCCGCGCATCCGGTAGCGGCCGAGTTCCGCCTTGATATGGATGTCGTCGATGACGTGGGGCGGGAACATGAAGCTCCGCCCGAGCACGTTGACGTTGCGCTTCGGCTGCTTGCCTGTGGGCGCCTCGACCGGCACCGGCTGCGTTTCAGCGGACATCTGTCATTCTCCTAATTCCGTCGTCGCGCCCGTTCCCCGTGCACGTCGTTGCGAGGAGCGCAGCGACCCGGCAATCCAGGCTGCCCGCTCCGGCCTCGGTGCGGCGGCCCTGGATCGCCACGCCGCCTTCGGCGGCTCGCGATGACGGAGCGGGAAGTGCGGTCACAGGATCAGCTTCTTCTCGGCGGGTTCCAGGTTGTCGTAGTTCCACAGCTGCTTGCCGGCGACGATCTTCTGGAAATGGTCGACGCCCTGGGCGGGCATCAGGTCGTACTGGCTGAGCTTGCGGGTCAACCAGCCGCGGTCGAGGTCGGTGAGGTCGGCCGGCACCGCGTCGACCCCGAGCGAGGCGATCTTCCCCCCGACGAAGATGGTGCCGTCGTACATCGAGTCGCCGAGGTTGGCCCCGGCGTCGCCGCAGATCACCATCCGGCCGCGCTGCATCATGAAGCCGGAGAAGGCGCCGGTCGACTTGCCGACGATAATGGTGCCGCCCTTCATGTCGATGCCGGTGCGGGCGCCCACCTGGCCCTTGCAGACCAGGTCGCCGCCGCGGATCGCCGCCCCGAACTGGGAGCCGGCGTTCTTCTCGATCACCACCGTGCCGGCCATCATGTTCTCGGCGCAGGACCAGCCGACCCGGCCGGAGATGCGGATGTTCGGCCCGTCGATCAGCCCGCAGCCGAAATAGCCGAGGCTGCCCTCGAAGTAGAGCTGCAGCCGGTTGAGGATGCCGACGCCGAGCGAGTGGCGCGCCATCGGGTTCTTGATCACGATCGTGCCGTGACCCTCGTTCATCAGGTCGCGCAGCTTGCTGTTGACCTCCGAGGTCGACATTTCGGCCGCGTCGAACTCGGCGCGCTTGTTGAAGTCGACATCCGGCGCGTCGGGGTAGACGAAGTTCTCGGCCTCGTCGGGGAGGAAGAAGCGCTGCTGGCTGCGGCCACGGAGCTGCTCGGTATGCAGCCCCATGTCATAGCTGCGTTCAACCTGGGTCTTCAGGTCTTCCATACGCGGACCTCCCCCTCATACGGGTCGAAAGTGTCGATTTCCTGCGGGAAGATCCGGCGGATCGCGATCTCTTCCGAGGCCAGCGCCACCGCATCCTCGCTCTCGTAGAGCACCATCGGCTTCGCCGCCATCACGTCCTTGGCCATGCCGAGCGAGTCGGCGGTGGCGACCAGATAGGTGAACACGCCGTCCAGCTCCTCGATCGACTGGCGCAGCGAGTCTTCGAGCGTGTAGCCGTTCTCCAGCTTGTCGGCGGTGTAAACCGCCAGCAGCTCCGAATCGCAGTTGGAAACGAAGCGCTGGCCGCGCCGCTCCAGATCCCGCCGCTTGGTCCAGTAGTTGGTAAGCTGGCCGTTGTGGACCACTGCGATGTCGGAATAGGGATAGGCCCAGTAGGGGTGGGCGGAGCGGATATCGACGTCGGATTCCGTCGCCATCCGGGTATGCCCGATGCCGTGGGTGCCCTGAAAGCTGCCGAGCTTGTACTGGCCGGAGACGACCTTGGCGTCGCCGAGGTCCTTGATCAGCTCGAGGCCGCGTCCAAGCGACAGGATCTCCGCCCCCTCGACCTCCTCGACATGCTGGGCCAGCAGCTTGAGGTCGCCGTCGTACTTGAGCTCATAGCGGAAGGCGTATTCCGTCGCCTCGACGGCCTCGGCGACCTCGACCCCAAGCTCGGAAAGGCGGCGGTCGACCTCCTGGCGGCGATCCTTCACCTGCTGGTGGATCGCCAGCCCCTTCCGCAGGTCCTCCTGCTCGGCGACCTTGAAGCGCATGATCAGCTCGCCCGCTTCCGGGGCGCCGTAGATGGCGAACCCGGTGCTGTCGGG
Source organism: Alphaproteobacteria bacterium (assembly GCA_050329975.1). Taxonomy (GTDB): domain Bacteria; phylum Pseudomonadota; class Alphaproteobacteria; order CALKHQ01; family CALKHQ01; genus CALKHQ01. The sequence goes on from JBHJOG010000204.1 coordinate 9,314, forward strand.
CCCGCGGTGCTTCAGGGCCTGCAGCATCGACGTCATCTCGGCGCCGATCCCGGAGCTCTTGCCGCCCCGGTGGATCAATCCGGCAATGCCACACATGCTGTTCTTCTCCTTGCGCCGCCCCGGTCAGGGCAGGCAGTCCAGATAGGTGTTCATGTCCCACTCGGTGGTGGTGAACATGAACCGCTCCCACTCGTCGCGCTTGTACTCGTCGTAGATTCGGTACATGTCGCCCGGCATCGCCGACCGGATAACCTCGTCTTTCTCCAGCGCCGCCAGCGCGTCGGCGAGGTTCATCGGCAGCCGGCGGACCTGCTTGCCCGCTTCCATCGCCTGGTAGATATTGCGGTCCTCGGGCGGGCCGGGATCGATGTCGTTCCTGATCCCGTCGTCGGCCGCCTTGATGATCGCCGCCGCCATCAGGTGCGGGTTCACCATCGAGTCCACCGCCCGGTACTCGAACCGTCCCGGTGCCGAGATGCGAAGGCCGGTGGTCCGGTTCTGGTAGCCCCAGTCGGCGAACACCGGCGCCCAGAAACCGGTGTCCCACAGCCGGCGGTAGCTGTTTACCGTCGAGCAGCCGATCGCGGTCAGTCCGCCCAGGTGCTTGACGATCCCGCCCACCACCTGCAGGCCGACCTTGCCGGGCAGCTGCGGGTCGTCGGTGTCGGGCATGAACGTGTTCTCGCCGCCGCGGCAGTACATGAACGCCTCTTCCATGCCCGGCAGAGGGTCGTGCTTCAGCGGGACCAGCACGGCCTCACCGCCCCGCCAGAACGAAATGTTGTGGTGGCAGCCCGACGCCGAGACGCCCATGAACGGCTTGGTCATGAAGCAGGCGATCAGGTTGAACTCGCGGCCGACCTGGGCGCAGATCTGGCGATAGGTCGTAAGCCGGTCGGCGGTGCGCAGCGGCTCGTCGAACATGAAGTTGAGCTCGAGCTGGCCCGGAGCGTCCTCATGGTCGCCCTGGATCATGTCCAGGCCCATCGCCTTCGAATACTCGATGACCTTCATGTAGACCGGGCGCAACTGCTCGAACTGGTTGATGTGGTAGCAGTGCGGCTTGGTCACGCCGCCGTTCGGCCGGCCCTCCTCGTCCTTCTTCAGCCACATCATCTCGGGTTCGCAGCCGTGGCGCATGTGCAGCCCGCCATGGTCCTGCTTGAACTGGTCGTGGATCCGGCGCAGGTTCCCGCGGCAGTCGGAGGTGAGGAACGCCCCCGGATCTTCCCGCTCCTCGCGGTTGCGGAACAGGGTGCAGAACACGCGGCCGATCCGCTTGTCCCAGGGCAGCTGGACCAGGGTTTCCGGTTCCGGGATACCGACCAGCTCCTTGTCCTGCGGACCGTAGCCGATGTACTGGCCGCGCCGGTTGGTGAACAGGTTCACGGTCGAGCCGTAGACCAGCTGGAAGCCGCGCTCGGCGATGGATTCCCAGTGATCGGAGGGAATGCCCTTGCCGACGATGCGGCCGGTGACGGAGACGAACTGCAGGTAGAGATACTCGATGCCCAAGGCATCGATCTTCTCGCGCACCTTCCTGACCTGTTCGTCGCGCCCCTCGGCCCTGACGAACGTCTCGATATCCATCATTCTCCGCCCCCTGTTCCCGTCACTGCCCGGACCATTGTTTGACCCAATTCTGGACCAGTATGGACCTCACTCTAACCAATCCGGACATGGCTGCAACCCCTGCTCATCTCACCCGCCTCAGCTCCACGGGAACGGGCTGTTCGAGGTCGGATGCAATTTGCCTTCGGCGTAGCGGCTGAAACGGAAGGGCGCGAGCAACTGGCTCGCCTCGCCCACGATCTCGCCGGCGACCAGGGCGCCGACGCCGATCATCTTGTAGCCGTGGTTGGAATCGGCGATGACGTAGACATTCTCCCGGAACACGTCGAACACCGGGAAATTGTCCGGGGTGAAGCAGCCGAGTCCGCCCGACGGCTCCTTCTTGTAGCGGCCGATCTG
>JBHJOG010000205.1:0-7600 GCA_050329975.1 Alphaproteobacteria bacterium
GCCCGCAGCTTTTGCACCCGGCGGGCCGAGAGGGTCTCGCCGGCCAGGTGATCGCTTTCCGCCTTCGCCGTGCGTCCCGACAGCGGCCGCAGCACGGACTTGACCCCGATGCCGTCGACGGCAGCGCTATCGCGCGGCAGCACGATCCGGCTGTCCTCCTGCACCCTGAGCCCGATCGTCGAGCTTTCCTCGAAGCAGCGCTCGATCACCGCCCCGGCCGCGTCCGGCCGGACGACCAGCCGGAACGACTGCATCGGCCGGCCCTTCTTGCCCCAGCGCTGGCCGATGGAGAGGTCGAGCACGCCCGCGGCCGCCCGCAGCCGCTCGGCGGCGACGCCGATCTCCTCCCCGGTCATGTCGTCGACCTCGAAGGCGAGCACGGTCACCCTATCGCTGCGCGTGGTCCGCGCTTCGTCGAACACCAGCGCGCGCAGGATGTTGGGCATGCCCGGCAGATCCCGCGTGCCGGCACCGGTGCCGGAGCCGCGCAATGTTCCATCTGCCGGCGACGACCGGCGCGTGTCGAGGTGGCGCAGGATCGCCGCCCCCGTCGGCGTGACCCGCTCGCCCGCAACCCCGTCGTCGCGCCAGTCGAAGCCTTGGAGGATCATCGCCGTGGCCGGCGCCGGCACCGGCAGCGCGCCGTGCGCCGTGTGCACCAGCCCGCCGCCGCGCGGCAGCGGCGAGACGCTCCACCGCGCCTGTGCCAGCACGGCCGCGATGCTGCCCGCCGCGACGACGTCGAGCAGCGAATCCCAGCCGGCGATCTCGTGGAAGTGGACGCGCTCGACCGGGACGGCATGGATCCGCGCCTCGGCCTCGGCCAGGATGGTCAGGATGGCGACCGCGTGCGCGGCCGTGCCCTCGCCCAGCGCTGCACGCTCGATCCGCGCCACCATCTCCCGGTAGCCGCCCTCCCCTTTGCCTGGCTCACCAGGCGTCAGGCCGAAGCGCAGAGCCCGCAGGGCCCCGCTCTCGCCCTCGTCGAGGAATGGCTTGCCGGCGCCCGCGGGCAGCACCGCCGCCGCGTCCGCCATCACGCCGGCCGCCAGCTCGGGAAACGCATCGAGCAGGGCTGCGACGAACATGTCGCCGGCGATGCCGCCGACCGCGTCGAGGTGGATCAGGGTCACGCAGCCGCCCGACGATGCACCGGAATCACATAAGGGCCTTCCGGGATGATGGCGACGGCCGGGTCGCCGTGGCGCGCGATGCTTTCGGCGATCGCCCGGTCGAGCGAGGGGACCAGCTCCACGCCGGTCAGGCGGCGCTCCGCGGCGTCGAGCCCGGTCGTGTAGAGCTGGATCGCGCCGACGCGCATCGTCTTCAGCTGCATCTCGGTCTGCCATTCGTCGATGTCGGCCAGCGTCTTGGCGGTGAGGGTGGCGAGGAACCGGTCGCTGCCGAGCTCGACCAGCCGCGCCTGGGCCGCGCGGAACTCCGGCGAGCCGAAGCCCTCGGAACATTCCGACGCGATGATGAGCGTGCCACCGGGCGCCAGGATATCGAGCGGCGTCACCATGCCCTTGATCGTCTGGTAGTAGGTCTTGTCCAGCGGGTAGCCGGCCGAGGAGGTCACCACCGTGCTGAACTGCCGCGGCAGCGGAATTTCGGTCGCGGCGATGACGAAGGCGACGGCCGCCAGGTGGCTGGCGATGATCTCGCCGAAGGTGACGCAGACCAGGTCGCGCGCCTCGTCGAGGACCGTGTTCAGCGCATAGACCGGCCCGATCATCCGTATGATCTCGAGCTGCTCCTCGTGCAGCGGATTGCCGGCCAGGTTGCACTGGACCGCCAGCGGATCCTCCATGAAGCGGGCGGAGTGGAAGGTGCGGATCGTCTCGTGCCCGGCCACACCCGGCGCCACCACCTTGCGGCCACCCGACCAGCCGGCCATGAAGTGCGGTTCGACCAGCCCAGTCGCGATCTTCAGCTCCGCCTGCATAAAGCGCCGGTCGATCGAGACCGGCGTGCCGCGGGTCGCCGTCGCCCCGAGGTCGACATGGTCCGCCTCGTTGCGGGCGAAGTGGTTCTCGACCCGCACGTGCTCCAGCACCCAGGGATCGCCGACCAGCTCGGCCAGCTCGGCGCCCTCGTTCGGGCGGTGCAGCCCGGTCGCCACCAGGACCGAGATCCGGCCGAGCGGGATGCCGCTGGCCACCATGGTCTCGATCATCGGGCGGAGGAACAGCCGGTTCGGCACCGGACGGGTAATGTCGCAGATCAGGATGCAGGCACTGCCGCATTGCCGCGCCAGCGTGCTCAGCGGCGGCGTGTCGATCGGGTGCTCGAGGGCGTTCCGGATCGCGGCCCGGTTGTCGGGCAGCTTCGGCAGCACCGCCTTGCGGATGACGGTCGGTCGCGCCCCCGCCGGCAGCGAGATCGGCAGCACGCCGCGGCCGAAGGCGAGTTCGATCGTACCGTTGTGCATCGTGAACCAACCAGTGCCGTGAGCGGGGCAGCTTCGTTGCTGCTACGGTAAGCCCAACGGCGCACCCGGAAAAGCCGCTTCGTCGGTCGGCGTGCCGCATCTGCCGCCGACATGGACGCGCGCCTGTCGTGCGGTCATAATCGGAGCGCAAGGGAGGCCGAAGAAGTCCGATGCTCGAGGTCGGCTACGATCCGGTCCTGGTGGCGGCGTCCGTCCTGGTGGCGGCGATGGCGGCGTTCACCTGCCTGCGGCTCACCAGCGGGCTGAGCCTGCTGTCCCCGGCTGCCCGCAAGCCGCGGATCGCCCAGGCGGCGGTGGCGCTCGGCGGCGGGATCTGGTCGATGCACTTCATCGGCATGCTGGCGGTCCAGCTGCCGGTCTCGATCCAGTACGACGCGCTGCCGACCCTCGGCTCGGCCCTGATCGCGATCCTGGTCACCGGCGCCGGCCTGCTGATCCTCCACTTCGGCGCCCGGACGCGGAGCCGAATCGCCCTGGCGGGCGTGATGACCGGGATCGGCATCGTCTGCATGCATTATCTGGGCATGTGGGCCGTCTCCGGCGACTGCATCATCGCCTTCGACACCACCGGCGTCGTGCTGGCCTCGGCGATCGGGATCGGCGCCTCGATCCTGGCGCTGGAACTCGCCTATCGCCGGCGTACCTTCACCGCCACCGTGGTCGGCGCGGGGCTGCTCGGGCTGGCGATCTCCGCCATGCACTATTCAGCAATGTGGTTCACCAGCTTCAGCGCCATCGACGCGACCACGCTGGCGGCCGCGCCCAACCTGAGTTCGGGCGCGCTGGCGATGATCGTCGCCACCGCCGCCTTCGTCATCTGCGGCCTGTTCCTGCTGATGGCGGTGCCGGCGGGACAGCGGCCGGCCCTCGTCCCCGACGTGGCCCCGGGGGAGATCCCCGAGGCGGCTCACGCAGCCGCAGGCCCGCCGGATACGGAAGCCGCGCAGCACGCATCGGCCGGACCGCCGCCGTCCCCCGCCGAGCCGACGCCGCGGCGCATCCCCTACCAGCGCGACAACACCATCCGCTTCCTGTCGGTGGGCGAGATCGCGGCGGTCCGCGCCGACGGCCACTACAGCCGCATCCTCCACGACGGCGGCGAATCCTTCTGCCCGTGGCCGATCTCGCGGCTCGAACGGGCACTGCAGTCGCCCTCGTTCCTGCGCACCCACCGCAGCTACATCGTCAACCTCGACCATGTGGTGGGCTTCAAGCGGGTCTCCGACAAGGGCTTCTGCCTCGTCGACGACGAGAGCCGAATCCCGGTCAGCCGCTCGATGCTGCCGAAGGTGCAGCGCGCGCTCGGCTTCGCGCCCGAATCGCTGAACTGAGGCCGCGAACGGACGGCCCTGCGTACGCAGCGTACGTGCCGCATCTCGTGCAATACACGCGCATCTGGTGAACGCCAAGCGCGGATCATCCAGCGGGTCTGGCGCGCCGCGTTGCCTTCTTGTCAGCCTTCTCGAAACAGAGCCGCCGACAAAGGGCGCGGCCCAGGGAGGATGCATGATACCCGGATCGTTCGACTATCATCGCCCGCAGTCGGTCGCGGAGGCCGTCCGCCTGCTCGCCGACCTCGGTGACGAGGCCCGCGTGGTTGCCGGCGGCCACAGCCTGATCCCGATGATGAAGCTCAGGATGGCGGTGCCGGAGCACCTGGTCGACCTGCAGTCGATCGGCGAACTGCGCGGCATCGCCATCGCCGACGGCAACGTCACCATCGGCGCGATGACGAGCCAGGCCCAGATCATTGCCTCCGCGCCGCTCGCCGCCGGATGCCCGATCCTGCGCGAAACCGCGCTGCAGATCGCCGACCCGCAGATCCGCAATCTGGGCACCCTGGGCGGCAACGTCGCCAACGGCGACCCTGGCAACGACATGCCGGCGGTGATGCTGGCGTTGGACGCAACCTATCTGGTCGAAGGACCCGCTGGCAGCCGCGAGATCGCGGCCCGCGCCTTCTATGACGGCGCTTTCTCCACCGCCCTGGAGGACGGCGAGATCCTGACCGCGGTCCGCTTCGCCGTGCCGCCGTCGGGCCACGGACAGGCCTATCTTAAGCAGAAGCGCAAGATCGGCGACTATGCGACCGCCGCCGCCGCGGTGATCCTGACCATGGCGGACGGCCGCTGCACCCAAGCCGCGATCGGCTTGACCAACGTCGCCGACACGCCGCTGCATGCCGAGATGGCCGCGCAGGCCCTAATCGGCACCCCGGTCGACGAGGCGGCAGTCAACCTGGCGGCAGTGGCAGCCGAGGCGATCGCCAGGCCGGCTGCCGACGGCCGAGGCCCGGCCGAGTTCAGGAAGAAGCTCGCCGGCGTGATGGTCCGCCGTGCGGTCGAGCGCGCGCGCACGCTGTCCATGTAGAGCCGGTCCGGCAGCGATTGGGGGAAGAGCAGATGCACGTCAAGATGACGATCAACGGCCGGCCGGTGGAGGCGCTGTCCGAACCGCGCACCCTGCTGATACATTTCCTGCGCGAGAGCCAGGGCCTGACCGGACCGCATATCGGCTGCGACACCGGCCACTGCGGCGCCTGTACAGTCGACCTCGACGGCAAGTCGGTGAAGTCGTGCATGGTGTTCGTCGCCCAGGCCGACGGCGCGTCGGTCACCACTATCGAAGGCATTGCCAACGCCGACGGCACCATGCATGCGATCCAGGAGGCGTTCCGCGAGCATCACGGCCTGCAGTGCGGCTTCTGCACGCCGGGCATGATCACCCGCGCCTATCGGCTGCTGCAGGAGAACGCGTCGCCCACCGAGGACGAGATCCGCTACGGCATTTCGGGCAACCTCTGCCGCTGCACCGGCTACCAGAACATCGTCAAGGCGATCCAGGCCGCCGCCGAGGCGCTCGTCGTCAAGGAGGCCGCGGAATGACCGTCCAGACCCCACCCTCCGCCGAACGGATCGAGAAGCTCCAGGGCCTGGGCTGCAAGCGCAAGCGCGTCGAGGACGCCCGCTTCACCCAGGGCAAGGGCCACTATGTCGACGACATCCAGCTGCCCGGCATGCTGTTCGGCGATTTCGTCCGCTCTCCCTACGGCCACGCCCGGATCAAGTCGATCGACATCACCCGCGCGTTGGGCGTCCCCGGCGTGCGGGCGGTGCTGACCGCCGCCGACCTGAAGCCGCTCGGTCTGCACTACATGCCGACACTCGCCGGCGACGTTCAGGCGGTGCTCGCCGACGAGAAGGTGCTGTTCCAGGGCCAGGAGGTGGCCTTCGTCATCGCCGACGACCGCTATGCCGCCGCCGACGGCGTGGAGCTGGTCGAGGTCGAGTATGAGGAGCTGCCCGCGCTGGTGAACGCGTTCAAGGCAATGGACGCCGACGCACCGGTGCTGCGCGAGGACCTGGCGGGCAAGACCAGCGGCGCGCACGGGCCGCGCAGGCACCACAACCACATCTTCAACTGGGAGGCCGGCGACGCGGCGGCGACCGAGAAGGCGCTGGCCGAGGCCGAGGTGGTGGCCGAGGAGCTGATCACCTACCAGCGGGTCCATCCCTGCCCGCTGGAGACCTGCGGCTGCGTCGCCTCGATGGACAAGGTCAACGGCAAGCTGACTGTGTGGGGGACGTTCCAGGCGCCGCACGCGGTGCGCACCGTCGCCTCGCTGATCTCGCACATCCCCGAGCACAACATCCGGATCGTCTCGCCGGACATCGGCGGCGGCTTCGGCAACAAGGTCGGCGTCTATCCCGGCTATATCTGCGCCATCGTCGCTTCGATCGTCACCGGCGTGCCGGTGAAGTGGATCGAGGACCGGATGGAGAACCTGTCGACCACCGCCTTCGCCCGCGACTACCACATGACCGGCAGGATCGCGGCGACCCGGGACGGCCGGATCACCGGGCTGTGGTGCCATGTGCTGGCCGACCACGGCGCCTTCGATTCCTGCGCCGACCCGACCAAGTTCCCCGCCGGGTTCTTCAACATCTGCACCGGCTCCTACGACATCCCGACCGCCTTCCTGTCGGTCGACGGGGTCTATACCAACAAGGCGCCGGGCGGCGTCGCCTACCGCTGCTCGTTCCGGGTGACCGAGGCGTCCTACTTCATCGAGCGGATGGTCGACGTTCTCGCCCGCAAGCTGGCGATGGACCCGGCCGAACTGCGGCAGAAGAACTTCATCGGCAAGGAGCAGTTCCCCTACACCTCGGCGCTGGGCTGGGAATACGATTCCGGCGACTATCATCTGGCCATGCAGAAGGCGCTGGACACCGTCGACTATGCGGGGCTCAGGGCCGAGCAGAAGGCCAGCCGCGATGCCTTCGCCCGCGGCGAGACGCGCAGCCTGATGGGCATCGGCGTCGCCTTCTTCACCGAGATCGTCGGCGCCGGCCCGGTGAAGAACTGCGACATCCTGGGCCTGGGCATGTTCGACAGCTGCGAGATCCGGATCCATCCCACCGGCAGCGCCATCGCCCGGCTCGGCACCATCAGCCAGGGCCAGGGCCACGCCACCACCTTCGCCCAGATCCTGGCTTCCGAGATCGGCATCCCTGCCGACAGCATCACCATCGAGGAAGGCGACACCGACACCGCGCCCTATGGGCTCGGCACCTACGGCTCGCGCTCGACCCCGGTGGCCGGCGCGGCGGCGGCCATGGCCGGGCGGAAGATCCGGGCCAAGGCGCAGATGATCGCCGCCTACCTACTGGAGGTGCACGACGACGACCTGGAATGGGACGTCGACCGGTTCCAGGTCAAGGGCAACCCGGAGAAGTTCAAGACTATGACCGAGCTGGCCTTCGCCGCCTACAACCAGGCGGTGCCCGGGCTGGAGCCGGGGCTGGAAGCCGTCAGCTACTATGACCCGCCGAACATGACCTACCCCTTCGGCGCCTATGTCTGCGTGCTGGACATCGACGTCGACACCGGGGTCACCGATGTCCGCCGCTTCTATGCGCTCGACGACTGCGGCACCCGGATCAACCCGATGGTGATCGAGGGTCAGGTGCATGGCGGGCTGACCGAGGCGCTGGCGATCGCCATGGGCCAGGAAATTACCTATGACGAACTCGGCAACATCCAGGGCGGCAGCCTGATGGACTTCTACCTGCCGACCGCGGTCGAGACCCCGCACTGGGAGACCGACTTCACCGTCACCCCGTCGCCGCACCATCCGATCGGCGCCAA